>CALWUX010000021.1 GCA_944384795.1 uncultured Clostridia bacterium
GATTTGGAGGAAAGTATCTGCCAAGCCTGCAAAACGGAAACAAACCGGACGGGCCGGGCTGTTTTAAATGACCTGTGCAGAAATATGGACGCCGCAAGAGAGATGAGAATCCCCATTTGCCAGGACACGGGCATGGCTGTGATTTTTGCAGAGATAGGGCAGGACGTACATTTAGTGGGCGGCGATTTTGAACAGGCTGTCAATGAAGGGGTCAGGCAGGGTTATGTGCAGGGTCTGCTGCGCCTGTCGGTGGTAGCGGACCCGCTGGAGCGGAAAAACACAAACGACAATACCCCGGCGGTGCTCCATACAAAAATCGTGCCGGGTGACCGGGTGACGCTGACAGTGGCGCCAAAAGGCTTTGGCAGTGAAAATATGAGCCGTATCAAAATGTTTACGCCGTCCGCTGCAAAAAGCGATATTGTGGATTTTGTGGTGGAAACGGCAAGGCTGGCCGGCAGCAATCCCTGTCCGCCCATGGTGCTGGGCGTTGGTATCGGCGGCGATTTTGAACTGTGCACGTATCTTGCAAAAAAAGCGTTGTGCCGGTCTGTGGCAGAGCGTCATCCCAAAGAGGAGTACCGTTTGCTGGAGCAGGAAATGCTGGAGCAGGTCAACCGGCTGGACATAGGTCCCCAGGGGTTTGGGGGCGCCACTACTGCCCTTGCAGTAGCTATTGAAACATACGCTACCCATATTGCAGGGCTGCCTGTGGCCGTAAATGTGGGCTGCCACGTGACAAGGCATAAAAAATTAACAATATAATAAGAAATGACTTTTATTTTTTTATACAATGTGTTATACTGTGTTTGTAGTAAGAACTATGAAGACTTCCTATTGAGCCCCATATTTTTTGCTGCGAGAACGTTTTGTTAAGGGAGATGTTGGTATGAAATTGACCATTACCGGCAGAAAAGTAAATTTAAAAAATAATTTTAAGGAACTGGTAGAAAAGAAACTTTCTCGTTATGACAGGATTTTTGATGAAAATGCGGACGCGCACGTGGTAGTCACAGTGGAGCATAACCGTCAGACGGTGGAGATTACCATTCGTCAAAGCGGATTGATTTTCCGCGCGGAGGCTACGGATTTTGAGATGAACGACGCACTGGATCAGGTCATCAGCGCATTGGGCAGGCAAATCAGGAAAAACAAAACAAAGCTGGAGAAAAAGCTTCATTCAGGCGCGCTGCGCGACTTTGTGGAGGATTATTATAACGGCGAGGCACCTGAACAGCCGGCAGTGGAATATCACATTGCAAGAACAAAAAAGGTGCCGGTAAAGCCGATGCATATTGAAGAAGCCATACTGCAGATGGATATGCTGGGTCACCAGTTTTATATGTTCCGCGACGCGGATACGGAGGAGATTGCCGTGGTATATAAACGCCATAACGGCGGATACGGTTTACTGGAGCCGGATGAAGAGGAATGATTGCAGGATAACAAGAGGGCCGCGTAACAGCGCGGTCCTTTTTTAAAGCCGGAAAAGGAGCGAACAAGCAGAAGATGGAGCGTTTTAAATTGGTGTGTCCCTGTATTTTAGGGGTAGAAGGTCTGGTGGCTGAGGAGCTGCGGGACATGGAGGCGCAGAACGTGGAGCCGCAAAACGGCAGAGTGGTATTTGACGGGGATTTTTCCATGCTGGCCAGGACAAATTTATGCTCGCGGTACAGCGAGCGGGTTCTGGTTTTAATGGGTACGTTTGAGGCGTGTTCTTTTGAAGCGCTGTTTCAGGGGGTAAAGGCTCTGCCCTGGGAAAAATGGATAGGGAAAAACGATATTTTCCCAGTGAAGGGACGTTCTCTCAGTTCCCGGCTGTCCAGTGTGCCGGATTGTCAGAAAATCGTAAAAAAGGCCGTGGTAGAGCGGCTGAAAGAAAAATATCATGTTTCCTGGTTTGATGAGACGGACACGGTGTATCAGATACAGTTTTTGATTTTGAAAGACCAGGTCAGCATAATGATAGATACCTCCGGCGCGGGACTGCATAAAAGAGGATACCGCGCCAATTCTGCAGACGCACCCATTAAGGAGACATTGGCCGCCGCTATGGCGCGTTTGTCCCGGGTACGGGTCAACGGCAATATGGCAGACCCGTTTTGCGGTTCCGGTACGGTGCTCATTGAATCCGCGCTGTACGCGCTGAACATTGCTCCCGGCCTGCGGCGTAATTTTTCCGCAGAAAACTGGGATCAAATAGAAGCTTCTGTTTGGAAACAGGAAAAGGAGCGGGCGCAGGACCTGATTCGGCGGGACGCGCGTTTTCAGGGACGCGGTTTTGACGTAGACGGTGCGGCGGTGGAATTGGCCGCTGCCAACGCGAAAAAAGCAGGCGTTATCGGTTGCGTTCGGGTAGAAAAACGGGATATTCGGGATTTTCAAACGGAGACGGAAACAGGAGTGGTGCTTTGCAATCCGCCGTATGGGGAGCGCCTGCTGGATATCAAACAGGCGCAGGAGCTGTACCGTATCATGGGGCGGGTATTTCAGCCAAAGCCGGGTTGGAGCTATTCAGTAATTACGCCGGACGAGCAGTTTGAGCAATGTTTTGGCAGAAAAGCCGACAAAAGACGGAAATTATACAACGGCATGATCAAATGTCAGCTTTATATGTATTTTAAATAAACAGAAACAAGATGCTTTGGTTTTTTGTCTTGATGCAGTACCGGAAAGCGGTCATTTTTTAGAAATATACAAGCGGCCAGTGCGGGGATTTTCTGCGTTGGTATCCAGTGAGCTTTGCGATAAAAAGAGTTGAAACAGGATAGAGGTCTGATGATGGTCATAGATGAAATATTGCAGTATAATCAACAATTTGTGAAAAGAAAGGCGTATGAGCAATATGCCGCCGGTAAGTATCCCAGTAGAAAGCTGGCTGTTTTGTCTTGTATGGATACAAGACTGACAGAGCTTTTGCCCGCGGCCTTAGGCTTGCGCAATGGTGATGCGAAAATCATTAAAAATGCGGGCGGCGTGATTGCGGACCCCTTTGGCAGCGCCATGCGCAGCCTGCTGATTGCCGTGCATACCTTAGGGGTGGAATCCATTTTGGTAATAGGGCATACGGACTGCGGCGTACAGGGACTGGACAGCGCTGCGGTCATGAAAAAAATGCGGGACAACGGTATTTCGGAAACGGCGATTCAAATGATGCGCGACTGCAGACCGGATTTTGACCAGTGGCTGTGTGGTTTTCACAGTGTGGAAGCCTCTGTGGAAAATTCCGTTGGGATAATTCGCAGGCACCCTTTGATTCCTCTGGCGGTCCAGGTGCATGGCTGTGTGATAGACGTTGTTACGGGAGAATTAAAGCCGGTGGTTTAATGGGATGCGGAAAAGCGGCGTTTTGTTGCTTTTTTGTTGGGAAAGATGTGAAAAAATCAAGCAAACCGTAAACATATTCCGCTTTTCGGTATAAGATAGTTCACACAAATTCTGTACAGGGGGGCTTTTTATGTCCGGCAACGCCAACCAGAAAATGAAAATATTATATCTGATGAAAATTTTCCTGGACGAAACCGATGAAGCTCACCCGCTGACCATAAAAGAGCTGGTTGCAAAGCTGGACCGGTACAATATCCAGGCGGAACGGAAAAGCCTGTATAACGACATTGAGCATTTGCGCCTGTTCGGTATAGATATAGAAAAAACCAGCGCGGGTGTTTGTGCCTATTATGTGGCCGGGCGCACCTTTGAGTTGCCGGAGCTGAAGTTGCTGGCAGACGCCGTGCAGTCCTCCCGGTTTATTACCCATAAAAAGTCAACGGAGCTGATACGAAAAATAGGCCGTCTTACCAGTGTGTATGAAGCGCGCCGGCTCAACCGGCAGATTTACCTTGCAAATCGTGTCAAAACCATGAATGAGTCTATTTATTACCACGTGGACCATATCCACAGCGCCATTGAACAGAACCGGCAGATCACGTTCCGCTACTTTGAATGGGTGGTGGATTTTCAGCAGCCAGAAAAGGTGCGCAGGCAGTTCCGTAAAAACGGGGAGGCTTACTGCGTCAGTCCCTGGGCTCTTTCATGGGACGATGAAAATTATTATTTGATTGCTTTTGACAATGACAGCGGGCAGATCAGACATTACCGTGTGGATAAAATGGCATCTATTGCTCTGTTGGACAAGCCGCGCTGCGGTCAGGTGCATTTTCAGCAATTTGATTTGGGCGTATATGCGCAGAAAATGTTCAGTATGTACGGCGGCAGGGAGGAAACGGTGACCTTGAAGCTGCAGAACGAGCTGATTGGCGTGATACTGGACCGGTTTGGCAGTCAAATTTCCATATCCAAATGCGACAACGAACATATTTATGTCAGGCTCAGGGCAGTGGTCAGCCCTCCGTTTATCGGCTGGCTGGTAAGCCTTGGCAGCCGCGTGACTGTGACAGAGCCTGCAAGCCTTGTGCAGGCTGTGCAAGGTACTTTAAAGGATATTTTAAAAGCATACGAGGCAAAATAGCTTCTCCGTTGGACCGGAGATTATTTCTGTATGAAACGGGGGCGGACGCTTAACAACCGCTTGCGC
>CALWUX010000022.1 GCA_944384795.1 uncultured Clostridia bacterium
CCCACCGCGCGGCAGGCCCTGGGATTCCCCACAGCCTGTGCAATTTGCAGGTAGCTTCTCGTTTCGCCGTAAGGAATATCCTGCAGCGCCCGCCATACCTTTTGGGCAAACGCCGTGCCCTTTGGCGCCAGCGGCAGCGTAAAGCGCCGCCGTTTTCCTGCAAAATACTCCTCCAGCTGCTGCCGGGCAGTCTGTATCAAAGGCGTTTCCTCCTGCGGATATGCCAGACTCTGGCCGGGCTGTAAAATACCAACCTGCACAATGGCGTCTTCTTCCTGCACAATATACAGCCTGCCCAAATCCGTTAAAAATGTAGACTGCACTTTCATACGTCCACCTCTCTGCCGCGTAAAATCAAAAACGAACCTTCAAATAAAATTCACAGCCGCCGGGTAAAATAAAAGCACAAACACCGGGCGCAAAGCAAAAATCACACTGCCCAAACAGCGCCGCAGGCGTGGCCAAAATAAATAAAAGAATAAAAACGGTCTATACTATATAAAACCCGGCTCAAAACCGCCGTTTACACATCGCAGGCATGCCGCATAAAGCAGCCTGCCAAAAAACAAAAGCCCGAACGCAAACCCTACGTCCGGACCTGTTCTGGAGCTACTAGCCGGACTTGAACCGGCGGCCTGCTGATTACGAATCAGCTGCTCTACCAACTGAGCCATAGTAGCATAAGTAAGAAGGCGCTGCCTTCTTTTCATATTCACCTGTCTGAAATCAGCATACCCATCAATTGGTATCCCTTCTCCACATACACACCTGTGGATTCCGCCGCTTTCTCGTTGTAAGCGGTCACCCCGCTTTTTTGGGGCGCGTTGCTTCTGTACAACGCAAACGGAACCGGGTCGGCGGTATGGGTCCGCAAACACAGCGGAGTAGGGTGGTCCGGCAGTACCAAAATGCTGAAATCCTCCCCCGCCGCTTTCATGGCGTCCATAATGGGAGCAATGATTTTTTCATCGATCAACTCAATGGAACGGACCTTATTTTCCACATCATGCTGGTGGCCGCATTCGTCCGGCGCTTCCAAATGCACATAAATAAAATCGCTTCCGTTTTGCAGGGCATGAATCGCCGCCTGGGCCTTGCCCTCAAAATTGGTATGGACGGTGCCGGTCGCGCCCTCCACATCAATGCTGTCCAAACCCGCGCAAATGCCAATGCCCTTAATCAAATCCACTGCAGAAACCACGCTGCCCTTTACATGGTACGTTTCCTCAAAGGGCGTCAGGTTGGGCTTTCTGCCCTCGCCCCAAAACCACAGGGAGGTAACGGGAGCCAGCCCCCGCTCCCTGCGGCTCACATTGACCGGGTGATCCCTGAGCAGCTCTCTGGAACGCTTCATCATATCCAGCAGCAGCGCCGCGTTTTGCCCTTTCGGCAAATACGCACCAATGGGCTTTTCCAAAATGTCGTGGGGCGGCGTGGTCTGCGCACCGTCCTCTGCGTCCTTTAATACCAGGCAATGGCGGTAGCTGACGCCCGGGTACAAGGTCAGCCCTTCATTATGGAACTGAGCATTCAAATCCTTTATAATCTGCGCCGATTCCTCCGTGGTGATTTCCCCCGCGCTGTAATCCACCATGGTGCAGTCCTCGTAATTTTCATCGTCCGACAAAGTCACCGTATTGCAGCGGTAGGTCACGTCTGTCAGCGCAAGGTCAATGCCCATGCTGACCGCTTCCAGCGGAGAGCGTCCCGTATAATACACCTCCGGGTCGTATCCCATGGCGGAAAGATTGGCGGTATCACTGCCGGGGGGCATACCCTGGGGCACGGTTTTTGCCAGCCCGCATATGCCGTTTGCCGCAATAAAGTCCATGTTCGGGTGCTTTGCGCAGTCCAAAGGCGTTTTGCCTCCCAGCTCCTGCACCGGCAAATCGGCCATACCATCACCTAAAATGACAATATATTTCATCAATGCTCCCCTCCGTTTCCGCATGGATTTACCCTATTATATCGTATTATACGGGAATATATGCCCATAGTCAAGAGAGGAAATGCCAGATTCATTACGATTGAGACAAAAAAACCTGTAAAAAATGACGATATGGTGAATATTCGTCACATAAACCCAAAGGAAATTTCGCTCCATTTTATAATAAAACTAATAAATTTTTCAGAAAGGAGTGGTAAAATGTCCAATTCAAAAATAGGCAAAAAACTGCGTATCCTGCGGGAAAAATTCGGCTATACGCAGCAGCAGATGGCCAATGTGCTCAATGTGGACCGTTCTACCTATTCCTATTATGAAACAGAGAAAACGTCGCCGGACATCGCAACGCTCATTACATTATCCAATGTGTTTCATGTAGGCATCGAAGAGCTTTTGGGGCAGGATAACGGAACGGCGATCCACCAGCTGCACGACGTAAAGCATATCCCCGCGGCACTGAAAAACAAGGACATCACCTCAAACGACAGCTTTATTTACAATTTATCGGGAGACGAAAAACAGTTCATCGCATTTTACCGTGCCGTCTCCCCCACAACAAAAAATATTGTACTGCAATTGATGAAAGAGGACCTGGAACGCCAGCGTTTTCAATTCAAAAGCAAAAAAAACGGAGCATCCTGATAAAATGCTCTTTTTTATTGTGTCAATGACCCCTGGACCGCGCAAATCACAAAAAACTTTGAACAATGCCTCCATTTATGTTAATATAAAAATATGGAGGTGATTTTATGAATTTTGACGCATTGACCGGCGGTGTCGAACCGGGTGGATTAAGAATCAAAAACGACATCCGTCTTCTGATTTGTTATTTGCTTTCCAGTATCGACGCCCCTCTCTCCAAGCAGGATTTGATCCAAATCATGCAGGAAAACGGCCTTGCCAATTATTTTGAGGTCATCGACGCACTCTCGGAAATGCTGCAAAAAGGCACCATTGACGCCGCTCCGGTAAACCATCTCCAGGAGGAAGCAGACTGCGTCATATGCAACGGGGTCTCCCGCAGCATCGCAAAGCAGCTGGACAGTACCCTGCCCATTTCCGTCAGGGACCGCGCCGTCTCGGCCGCGCTCGCGCTGCTCGCAAAAGCAAAACGCGAAAAAGAAAACCGTGTAGACATCATCGAAACAAAACAGGGCTATCAGGTAGAATGCCACATCGCCGACGGCGCAATGGACCTGATGTCCTTTACAGTATATGTACCGGACATCCACCAGGCCCGCATGGTAAAAGAAAAATTCCATAAAGACCCCCAGCGCGTTTACAGCATTCTGCTGGCCAGCGTACTGGACGACAAAGAATTGATTGCCCAGCTGCTGCAGTCTTAAAAACCTTACAGGTAAAAATAAAAAGCAGATACTTTGTTTCCAAAGTATCTGCTTTTCTTATGAATCCAAGACAGCTTTAGCAATCTTTTCGCAAAGATCATACAGCTCTTGGGAGGTTTTGCCTAATAATTTGACAGAGGTGTCTCCACTCTGAATAATGGACGCGCCACCTGTTACATTAGGAGTGTTATCAATCGTTTCCCGAATCAAATCGAGATTGGACGCCTTGTCCTGCATATTGAAGAACAACAGGTTAGCCATATGGGTGTAGCCCTCATATACGCCAATATTGTTCATCTCGCCTTCGGAGGGATCGAACATGGTATTATCATTATAAATCAACTTACCTGCTTTACGAACCGTGATAAGAGAATTATAATACCTGTATTCAAATGTTTCACCGTAAGCAACGCGGCCGCTGGTCAAAATCTCCATCAGAATCAGCTTGGAAGTATCATCTGCCAGCTCGGCATGAATGGTACTGTCAAAGCCGGAATCAAAAAACGGTATCGTCGGCAGCGGGCTGTATTTAAACAGCGCGTTTTTTCCCACTTTAATGGTGCAGTCTCTGCGCGCGCTGCCGCCGTCCATTTTATGCAACTTCTCATAAGATTGAGAGGTAAGCTCCATCGTTGCATTGTCACGAATATCAAAATTCAGTTCCTGCGTATCGCCTTTTAAGATACCGGCGGAAGCCGTCTGCATCATCACCGTCATAAAATGCGGATTCAGGTGAAACGGCTTCATAATTTTAAAAGGGGAAGTGAAATAAACATCACTAACGTAATTTTTACCGTCCTTAACATCAGCAGTTATGTTTAAAACACAAGTCTTAGCATAATTGTTTTTCGATGTGTTTTCCATAGCATTAACTCCCTGAATTACTTTAAGTCTTCCAGCAGAACGTCAGACTTGATCCACTCAATAATCTTGTCCACGCCCTCATGACTTCTAACATTTGCAAAAATAAACGGTTTGTCGCCTCTCATTTTTTTAGAGTCTCTCTCCATTACTTCAAGGCTGGCGTTTACATAAGGGGCCAACTCAATTTTGTTTATGACCAGTAAGTCGGAACGGGTAATGCCCGGGCCGCCTTTACGCGGAATTTTATCTCCTTCCGCAACGTCAATTACAAAAATAGTTGCGTCAACCAGCTCCGGGCTGAAGGTCGCAGACAGGTTGTCGCCGCCGCTTTCAATAAACACAAGCTCAATGTCAGGGAATTTTTCCACCAGCTCGTCCACTGCCTCCAGGTTCATGGAAGCATCTTCACGAATCGCCGTATGCGGGCAGCCGCCGGTCTCAACACCGGTAATCCTGTCCCTGGGCATAACGCTGTTTTTTGCAAGGAACTCCGCATCCTCCTGGGTATAAATATCGTTGGTAATAACACCAATGCTGTAAGAGCTGGCCATTTCGCGGGTAACCGCTTCAATCAGGGCAGTTTTACCGGAGCCTACCGGACCGGCAACACCAATTTTTTTGTAAGCCATATTTATTTCCTCCTAAAAATCCATTAAGACATATAAAGTCTGCTGTATAGAGTTTCGTGCTGCATGCAGCGAACATCAAAACCAGGTGTTGAACGGCAAAGCTCACGTTCCGTTAAAGACTCAAGGCGGTCCAGCACCTCAATAAACGTGCTGTGGCATTCCTTTAGAATCTGTTGCCCCTGGGTCTGACTAAGGGGAATCGTTTTTACACAGCTTACCACCTTACCGGAAGTATTGGTGTACAAAAAGGATTCCATGGCACGCCTCATATCAATACCAACCGCAGCGCAAAATACACCATAAGCAATCGCATATGTGGGCTGCTTTACTTTTTCGACATAACGTGCAAATACATCAGAAATGTAATCTACATTCATACTAATGACGGTTTTCACAAATCTGGAACCGAGCTTTTGTGCAGCCGCACGAATCTCAATGGGAGACTTGCTCGCCTCAACAACCTCTTCCAATTCCACAATCTTGTCCAGCTTGTTTGTCTGCGTATATTCATAAGCAAGGCGGGCCGGAAGCAATTCAGAATACAAAAAGCTGTTTTTAATGCTGCTTTTGATAAAAGCCAGCGCAGTTTCCCCACTGTTGACAATACCCTTTTGAATATATGTCTCTAAACCGTAGGAGTGAGAATAACCGCCGATTGGAAACAACGCGTCATTAACCTGTAACAGAATAAATAGTTGATTTTCGTTCATGCTTTTTCTCTCCGCAGTTATTTAGCGACAAAGAAATACCGCCATCATTTTGTCGCTGAAAAATGATGGCGGATTTAACTTCATTGATTAATGCGTATGTGCGTTAATTGAGGAAGAAATTTTCTTCTTAAAGTCGAATTTAACTGTTTTGCGTTCAACTTTAACGCCTAGTTTTTCCATCAGCGCTTTTATTGGAAGGTCCAGTGGAGTAATGAACTGGTAATCACCTTCGCCTCGAAAAAGTGTCGCGTGTTTGTTTCCTATCTCATAACATACCTTGGCAACCATGCGCACATCGTTGTCCACAGTCAGCACCAAAGCCTCGCAGGCAGGAATGTTCACGGCAATCACTGTGTCGCCGTCCACACCAAGCACGTCGTCCTGATTCAACCCCCGGGTCAAAATCTCATTTCCAAGCGAAATGCCAAGGTCGCGACCGCCCTGGGTCTTTTTCTTATGCAGCTTCTTAAAGGCCTCATGCCATTCAATGTCTACATAATCAACCTTCAGGCTCTTAAACTGCTCATCACTTAACGTTCCCAATATTTGCTCACATAACATAATTAAATTCTCCTAAATACAGCAATGGCGAAAATGCAGGCCGGTAAAACCAAACGGTTATTTCCGCCACGCCGGTGATATTGCCCCAAATCAACCAAATATAATAGCGTATAATAAACATTATACGCTATTATCTATTTGGACAAGTAACAACTATGTAGTCGTACCATAGCGATTACTGAACCACATAACTACATTGCGCCATCAATCTTAAGTTTTAAACTCAAAATTAGAACAGGTAGTAAAGTTGTGTCAATGGCAGTTCTTTTGCAACTTCGCAAGTCAGGAGAACGCCGTCAGCTTTAACTACATATGTCTCCGGATCAACAGTCAACTCAGGAGTTGCATCGTTGAATTTCATGTCTTTCTTGCCAATGTTGCGGCAGCCTTTAACAGCTTCTACTCTCTTCTGCAGACCCAGTTTCTCTTTGATACCGTTATCAATAGAAGCCTGAGATACGAAAGTGATGCATGTATCATATTTAGCTGCGCCATGAGCACCAAACATGTGTTTGTAAATAACCGGCTGTACAGTCGGGATAGAAGCGTTAGCGTCACCCATTCTGGAAGCAGTTACAGCGCCGCCTTTGATGATGATCTCAGGTTTTACGCCGAAGAATGCAGGATCCCATACAACCAGGTCAGCAAATTTGCCAACTTCTACAGAGCCAAGGATATGAGAAATACCTTGTGCAATTGCAGGGTTGATTGTGTATTTGGAAACATATCTCTTTACACGGAAGTTATCATTGCCCTCTGCATCCTCAGGCAGTTTGCCGCGTTGTTTTTTCATTTTGTGAGCTGCCTGCCATGTTCTTGTAATAACCTCAGCAGGACGACCCATAGCTTGAGAGTCAGAAGACATGATGGAGAATACACCCATGTCATGCAGAACGTCTTCAGCTGCAATTGTTTCCGGACGAATTCTGGAGTCAGCAAAAGCAACGTCCTCAGGAATTCTGTTATCCAGGTGATGGCAAACCATCAACATATCCAAGTGCTCATCCAAAGTGTTCACTGTGTAAGGCATTGTCGGGTTTGTAGATGCCGGCAGAATGTTCGGGAAGCCAGCAACTTTGATGATGTCAGGTGCGTGTCCGCCGCCTGCACCCTCTGTATGGAAGGTATGCATTGTTCTGCCTGCAATAGCATCCATTGTATCTTCAACACAGCCAGCCTCGTTCAATGTATCTGTGTGAATTGCAACCTGAATGTCATATTTGTCAGCAACTGTCAGGCAGCAGTCAATTGCTGCAGGTGTGGTACCCCAGTCTTCGTGGAGTTTCATACCAGCTGCACCAGCCAGTACTTGCTCTTCCAAAGAATCAGGAGCAGCACAGTTACCTTTACCATAATACAGCAGGTTCATCGGATACTCGTCAGCTGCTTTGAGCATCATAGCCAGGTTCCAAGGACCAGGAGTACATGTTGTAGCGTTTGTACCATCGTTCGGGCCAGTACCGCCGCCAGCCATTGTGGTAATACCGCTGAACAGAGAAGTATCAACCTGCTGCGGGCAGATGAAGTGGATGTGAGTATCAATACCACCAGCTGTAACGATCATGCCTTCTGTTGCAAGAGCCTCTGTGGAAGCACCAACAACCATGCCAGGTGTTACGCCGTCCATAATGTCCGGGTTACCGGCTTTACCAATACCAGCAATGATGCCGTCTTTGATACCGATATCAGCTTTGAAAATGCCTGTGTAGTCAACAATCAAAGCATTTGTCAAAACCAGGTCCAGGTCACCTGTTGCACTTGTTGTGTTAACAGATTGTCCCATACCGTCACGCAGTGTTTTACCGCCGCCGAATTTACATTCATCACCGTATACGGTGTAATCTTTTTCTACTTCGATGATAAGATCTGTATCAGCCAATCTAACTTTGTCACCAACAGTTGGGCCGTACATCATTGAATATTGTTGTCCAGAAATTTTCATGATCTCATTACCTCCTTAAGTGAATAAAATATTCTTATTTTACAAAGCCTTTCAATTTTGCATTGTTCATAGCTTTGTCCAGATTTGCAGGAACTGCCTGGTCTGCAGTCAGGTTGTTCAAACCGAATGCACGTTTGTTGCCGCCCAACTCTACCAAGGTAACAACTTTCTCTTCACCTGGCTCAAATCTAACAGCGTTGCCGGAAGGAACGTCTAGACGGAAGCCAAATGCAGCAGCTCTGTCAAACTGAAGCATTTTATTTACTTCAAAGAAGTGGAAATGAGAGCCCACTTGTACTGGTCTGTCGCCTGTGTGAACAACTTTAACTTGGACAGTCTTTTTGCCCGCGTTAAGCTCGATTTCTCTCTCTACTGGAATAACTTCTCCGATACGCATGTTTCTAATCCCCTCTCTTTTAAATTATTGAACCGGATTGTGTACTGTAACCAATTTTGTGCCATCCGGGAAAGTAGCCTCGATTTGAACATCGTGGATCATCTCCGGAACGCCTTCCATAACGTCAGCTTTGGTCAGCATTTTGGTACCCAATTGCATCAGTTCAACAACAGTCTTGCCGTCTCTTGCAAGTTCGTGCAGCTGAGCGCAAAGATAGCCGATGGTCTCAACATAGTTCAGTTTTACCCCTCTTGCTTTTCTTTCTTCAGCCAGTTTGCCAATGCAGTGCATTTGCAGTTTTTCGAGTTCTCTTGGTGTTAATTTCATTTCTGATAACCTCCTGTTTCTGTCGAAAAATTTAAACAAAAAAAACGTCTTAAAAATGATGTATTAAGGACGCTTTTGTTTACGATTTAACAAGCCCCTAAGCTACGAAACCATTGTATACCAATTTTGCCTTATTGTCAACTTTTTTTCGGTAAGAAACTACAAATGGTCTAAACGCATAAAAATTTTTATCCATAATTGTAAATTATGAATATTGCATTAAGGAAATAGGGCTTTTTCCGCTTTTTTCGGCCGAAAGCATAAGAAAACGTGACAGCCTTGTGATTCCAATCTTGGAAATTATTTCTTTATCCATTTTCAGGTATTTTTCCCTATTTGTCTAAACTGCACAAATAAAGCCCCTCCTGCGCCCGGTCCCGCCCGCGGCCCGGCACCGGCCGGCAGGCGCTGAAAAACACAGGCCGCTTCCCCTGTATGCAGCATGCTGCTTTTCCGTTTTTTTCAGCCCAAAGCCGACCGCTTCCGCCGCAATTTTCCCACACGGCCTTTATCCGCCTCCCGTCTGTACAAAAACCTATTTCAATTTCAGCAGCTTCACAAGCGCCTTGTTGACAGCCTGCCTGCACTTGTCCTTGTTCAGCCTGCCCATCAGCTCCTCCTGGTACGCCTTGCCCAGGGAATCCGCCCGGCGGATACACGCCGCAGCCTGCGCCACCGTATCCTTGTACAGTGCCTGCAGCCGCTGTATCTCCTCCCTGTTTTCCTCGTCCGTATGCGCCTTGACCGCCTCCTGATAAATATCAATAACCTCATCGTTTTCACGGGAGGGAAAGCACTCATGAGGCGCCGTGCTGTCAAACAGGCATATCCCCAAATCGCGTATCACCACCAGGTCCAGGCTGTTGGGATCAAACGCGCAGTGGTATATTTCCGCATGGTAGCCGTTCATAACGGCACGCTCTGCTATTTTTTTCAAAAAGGTGGATTTCCCCGTGCCCGGCCGGCCCTTGATAAAATACCGTTTCTCCACATCTGCCGTAATATTCTCAATATAGTCCACAGGACCGTAAACCGTAGAAGCCCCGAACAAACGGTGAACACTGCTGCCTTTTTTGTTTTGGGTGTGGCCGCCCAGCAGCTTTAAAATCGTATCGGAAGCCAGCTGGTTCATCCTGGCAAAATTCAAATTGGAAATATAGATTTTTTCCCAGTCGTCATGTACCGCCAGCGCTTTTGCAAAATGCCCGTGGGCTTCCGTCAGCGCCTCCTGCATTTTCTGCACTGCTTCATTGTCCATCAGCTTATAAACGGAATAGCCGTAATCAATATAAGCGGGAATATTCAGCAGGCCCGTTTTCAGCTGGGGAAAAATAACGCCCTCCACACTGTTGTCGATACAGCTGTGTATCACCTCCTGCCTGTATCCCTTTTCCGCGGCAATGGCGCAGGCCTTCCCGGCCAGCTCCTCCACAAGCGCAGCGGGATAGTTGTCCAGCTTAACGACCCGCTCCAGCGGCTCAAAGTTGGATTTAAAAAAGCTGACAAATCCCCTTGCGCTGTTTGTATTGATAAAATAATGGATTCCATTGTCCATCTCATCACGCTCCTGTTTCCTGTTCTGTTTTAAATATATGTGGCAAAAAACGGAATATGACGGACAACTTCCAAAAATCATCCTGCAAAAACAGGCCTGCCCCAACAAAAAAAAGAGCCCCTTCCGGCTCTTTTCCTTACGTTTCCTTATATCGCAGCGCCCTTATGGCATTCAAAATCGCCAGTATGGCAACACCTACGTCCGCAAATACCGCTTCCCACAGAGTAGCCATACCAAAAGCGCCCAAAACCAGCGCGGCAAATTTAATCACAAACGCCAGCACAATATTCTGGACCACAATGCGCAACGTCTTGCGGGATATCCCCATCACCGTCGCAATGCGCGACGGCTTGTCGTTCATAATGACAATATCCGCAGCTTCAATGGCAGCATCCGAGCCCAAAGCGCCCATGGCAATGCCGATGTCCGCCCTGGCAAGCACAGGCGCGTCGTTGATGCCGTCGCCCACAAACACCAGCTTGCCGTTTTTGGATTTTTCCGCAAACAGACGCTCCATCTGCTCCACCTTATCGGCAGGGAGCAAATCGGCGTACACCTCATCTATGCCCAGCTCGTCCGCCACCTGCTCCGCCGCAGATTTACGGTCCCCCGTAAGCATAACGGTTTTCCTGATGCCAAGCTGCTTGAGCCTGGCAACCGCCTGCGCGGCGTCCTCTTTGATTTCATCGGCAATCAGCAGGCAGCCGGCATATTGCCCCTGCACCGCCACATACACAACGGTGCCCGCCGCAGAAACAGGCGTAAACGGAATCCGCTGCGCCTCCATCAGCTTTGCGTTGCCCGCGTAAACGGTACGGCCGTCCACCACAGCGCGAATGCCGTGTCCCGGTATCTCCTCCATTTCCCCAATGCGGTCCGGCGCCGTTTCCTTTCCGTACGCCGCCGCAATAGAGGCGGCAATGGGGTGGTTGGAGTGGGATTCGGCGCACGCGGCCAGCTCCAGCAGCTGCGCCTGGCTCATTTGGTGGGGATAGATCCCCGTGACCTGAAAGGTACCCTTGGTCAGGGTGCCCGTTTTATCAAATACGACCACTTCCGCCCTGGCCAGCGCTTCCAGATAGTTGCTGCCCTTTACCAGCACGCCCCATTTGGACGCCCCGCCAATACCGCCGAAAAAGCCCAGCGGAATGGAAATAACCAGCGCGCAGGGGCAGGAGATGACCAAAAACGTCAGGGCGCGGCGCGTCCATTCGCCCCAAACCGCCGGCACGCCTATGCCCAAAAACAGCGGCGGCACCACCGCCAGCAGCACAGCCGCAATCACCACAGCAGGGGTATAATACCTTGCAAATTTTGTAATAAAGTTCTCCGTTTTCGCTTTTCTGCCGCTGGCATTTTCCACTAAATCCAAAATCTTCGCAACGGTCGAGTCCTCATATTCCCTGGTTACCTCAATCGTCAGCACCGCCGTACTGTTGATACAGCCGCTGAGCACACTGCTCTGCGGCCGCACCTCCCTCGGCACGGACTCCCCCGTCAAAGCGGAGGTATCCAAAAAAGAAACACCCTCTGTCACAACACCGTCCAGCGGTATTTTCTCCCCCGGCTTTACCACAATGATCTCGCCGGCCTCCACCTCCTCCGGGTCAACCGTCTCCAGCTTGCCGCCGCGCATCACATTTGCAAACTCCGGCGCAATGTCCATCAGCGCGGCAATAGACTTTCTCGAACGGTCCACCGCATAGTCCTGGAACAGCTCTCCCATCTGGTAAAACAGCATAACGGCCACGCCCTCGCGGTAATCCTGCAGCACAAAGGCGCCCGCGGTAGCAATCAGCATCAAAAAGTTCTCATCAAACACGCGGCCTCTTGCAATGTTGCGCAGGGCCTTCCAAACCACGTCCCCGCCTATGACAAAAAACGCGGCCAGAAAAATCCCCAGTACCACCCACTGGTTCAGCCCGGCAAAAAGATCGATCAAAATCGCCGCCGCGTAAATCCCCGCACCGACCAAAATGCGTATCAGCCTCTTTTTTAACATGACCGTTCCTTCTCCTGCTGCGTTTTGGGTCTTACGACCACATCCGGCTCAATTTTCCGAATGATTTTCTTGCTCTGCTCCACCACATCGTCCATTTTGCCGTCGTCCGCCTTTAAAATCATTTTGGTCGTCATAAAGCTGATGGACACACTCTCCACGTCCTCCAGCTTGCTGATGGCATGCTCCATTTTAGCGGCGCAGTTTGCGCAGTCCAGATTTTCCAATATAAATACCTTTTTCATAAGTCGATCCCTCCGGCAGATTATTCTTCGATATGCTCAAGTCCCTGATTCAAAATGGTATTGACGTGCGCGTCAGCCAGCGCGTAAAACACGGTCTTGCCCTCCCGCCTGTACTTGACCAGCTGTGCCTGCTTTAGCACACGCAGCTGGTGAGAGATGGCAGACTGGCTCATATGCAAAAGCTGCGCAATATCGCACACGCACATTTCCGACTGAAACAGCACATACAGGATTTTGATCCTGGTAGAATCCCCGAACACCTTGAACAGCTCGGCCAAATCGTAAAGGATCTCCTCCTGCGGCATCTCCTCCTGTACCTGCTCTATCACTTTATCGTGCAGGTGCATATAATCGCATTGCTCCAGCGCAGATGCGTTTTCCTCCATTTCACGTCACATCCATTCATATGAATAATTGTTCATATGTTTATTATATGCGCTTGTCAAAGAAATGTCAACCGCTTTTTCCACTTGCACAAATATTTCTGTATTTTTGTCCGGCAGTCAAAAAAGACACCGGCCCAACAGACGCGGCATTTTTCCCGTAAAGCACGACCATGACCAAAGCACAAGTACAAAAAAACGCCGGCCCAACGCTGGCATAATACACCGAAAAAACCATTCCCCCCGCTATCTTTATAAAAACAAAACGGCAGCCGCCTTTCCACCCTAAAAGACACAAAAACACCCATGCGCTGTAAAAACGCATGGGTGTACAAACGATTCCTGGAAAAGAAATCAAATCAAAATATCAAAATCCTGCGCAGGAATGGTCGTGCTGGTTCCTCCGTCAGGACCCCCAATGGTAGTGACCTTTGTTTCATCACGGGAATAACGGAGCTTCAGCTCATTGTCGCCGGAGCCGGTTTCATAATAGTAAAACAGCCAGCCGCTGGCGCTTTCCCCCTGCGAAACACCGGAAGAAGTCAAAGCCGTTAGATTATTTTCATCCGCATAGGTCTGAAAACTGCTGATACGGGAGCTGCTTGTATGAACAGGCTCGCCGTTCACAAGCAATTCCAAATCAGTACCATACAATCTGCCGGTATATTCGCTGTCATTTTTCAACTCTACTTCTACGCAAACGCCGGTTCTGTATCCATCGTTCCAAATATCCGGGTCATCAAAAGGAATATCCGTAATGGCCTGCTTTAACGTAACGGTATAGCCCAGCTCAGGGTCCGTAATGGTCTGGTTGATTTCCTTTCTGGTCGGCACAGGCTGCGCCGCAGTTTCACCGTCACCGCTTTCCGCCGGTGCTGTGGAGGATTCTTTGCTGTCCGTACTGCTGCTTTGTGATACAGCGGTCGAGGAACCTCCCTGCTCTCCTCCTCCGCCGCACGCGGTCAGAGATACGGTCAGCATCCCTGCCAACAACAAGGCAAATACTACTTTTTTCATTCTTTTCAAACTCCTTCTCCAAAATATTTGTTTATGATAAAACGCAAAAAGCATTTATCCGTAAGAAACGCCATACAGAAAAAACATACCAATGATAGAAATGACATACTCTTTTTCATAAATTTACGGGGTGTTTTTTATCAAACAAATACACAGCTGCTGTGCATTGAAATAATCCTTTACCAAACAGCTATGGTATTTTAAATTATAGAAAAAAAACAGGATATTGTCAACAAAACAGCCGCATTTTCCATGCAATATGAAAAATAAGAGGCCTCCGGACGCTTCTCAAAAGTATTTTCACTACGCCGCGGCAGGCAAACACAGGAAGACCTCAAAACGTATCACATTAAAAAAATGGAATCGACACATCAAGCAGAGGCGGCACATCACAGCAAAAACATCGTTTAAAGCGTTGTTCAAAACAAAAAATCTAAAGGCGTCCGGGCCGGCGCCCTGCGTATGAAATAACAACGGAAAAGTGACTACCCACACACCAAATGCGCCGCCAACCAACTCAAAAAGACACAGGAACTACAAATCAACACAAACTCGGATAGATGAGAACACGCCCCGCCGCCTTTGCAAATCAACTGCAAAATAAAAAAACGGCATGGCCAAAGCCGCGCCGTTTTACAAAACATGGTATGCTGTTGTATCAAAACCGCCCTTACACGGCTTGTCCTCGCTTCTCCGGCAGCCGTATCATGCCTGCGCAAGAAGCGACAGCACGGTCTGCGCGTCCGTATCGGGCTTTGCCTTTTCAAGCACATGGGCAATCGTCCCTGCTTCATCAATAATATATGTAGAACGGACCACACCCATATAAGCCTTGCCGTATAATTTCTTTTCCTGCCATACATCGTATTTTTGAATGGCGTCCAAATCCGGGTCTGCCAGCAAAAGAAACGGAAGCGCAAATTTCGACACAAAATTCCCGTGAGATTTCACGCTGTCCTTGCTGATACCAATGACCACCGCATTGTGTTTTGCAAATTCCCTGTAGCTATCACGGTAACCGCAGGCCTGTTTGGTACAGCCCGGCGTATTGTCCTTTGGGTAAAAATACAGCACCACCTTTTTCCCTGCAAAATCATGCAGAGAAACCATGTTCCCATCCTTGTCCGGCAATGTAAAATCCGGCGCTTTTGTTCCGGGTGTCAGCATATTCATTTCTCCTTTTCTTTCATTGTCTGCGGGGCCGCCGCGTAAAGATACGCGTTCCGTTTCTTTTCCACACGCCGCACCACGCCCAGCTCATATAAAATCAACAGCGCGCGCTGTGCGGACGACAGGGAAATACGGACCGCCCTGCTAAAATCCTTCGACGTAAACCGTTCCGGCAAAGCGGCCGGCAGCACAGCGCGGTAATCCTCCGCCGTACGAAAATAAACCAGCTTTTCCAAGCGTACCGGCACACGTTCATAACGGGTGGAGCCTTTCTTTTTATCCCTGCTCCAGCCGTTGAGCAAACGGTATTCCTCCAAATCGACCAAAGCGGCGCACACGCAAAACCCGTCACGGGACAAAAAGGGACGCAGCTGGTACAGCTCCCGGAACAAATCCCACACACTGCCTGTTTTCGGGGATTTCCGCCTGCCGGTAACGGCGCCCGTCTCTTCGTCCACCCAGCACAAATACTTGGTATGGGCAATGGGGTACACCACCGTTACCGGAAACCGCTCCAAAAACACGTCCAGCTTGCGCTTTAATCTGCCCAAATGCCCCGTCTGTATCTCCACGATTCCGTCATCCGTGCAAATATCGGCAATAAACCCGTTTATCCTCACCTCATGGCAGGACGTATCCGGTGCAAAGTACAGCTTCAGCCCTGCGTGCAGCAGCTTTTCTCCCAGCAGGCCAATGCCGTCCCGCGGCCGCTCCCCGCCGCGCAGGCCGGCGCATATCTGTTCCAGGGTGCGTTCATTCCGTTTCAATGTAAGTAAACCTCTTTACCTGCTTCCCCTGGTATTCCACCGTTTCATTCCACATGGCGGCAGGGCGCACCCAAACGCCCCGCTCCCCGTACAAGGCCCTGTATACCACCATATCCTCCAATGTCTCAGAGTGCTTTGCCGTACACAAAACCTCATAACAGTTTCCCTTATAATGGCGGTATACGCCGGGTACTGCAAACTGCATACGCTTTTCCTCCTGCCCGCCGCTTTTGTGGCGTTTCCAAATATCTGTGCGCCGTATGGTTCAAATTATAATCACAACCGCAAATAAAGTCAAAGCCCAATTTGCCGCAAAACCGCCGGCGCGGCGCAAAAACACCAAAAAAGGAACCCTGCCCGCACCGTTGTCATGCGCAAAGGTCCCGTGCTGCACCGTCCGTTATTTCCACAGGCTGTTTTGCAGCTTTGCGTTTTTTTCCCGGCGCATATCCGTTTCCTTCTGGTCAATGGCAAGGGTACCGTCGTCCTTGATTTCAATCACATGCCCTTCCTCTACCCCCTGGGGCAGCTCCGCAGTCTCAATGGCAAACAGCTTTTGATCCTTATCCTCGCAAATGGCATAGGCCCCCTCAAAACGGTCTATCACGATTTTCCTGCTCATGTCACATTCTCCTTTATCGTTCCGTTGCAACGGTAATATCCGTACCGTCGCTCATAAAAATCACCGTACCGGACAAATCCGTGCGGTATGTTTTCACATTCGACTGCGCAAGCCTTTGCAGCACCCGGGATTTGGGCAGCGCGTTCCTGTCATAGCCCACGGAGATGACCGCCATCTCCGGCCGGACCGCGTTTAAAAACGCCTGCGTTGTGGAGGTATCACTGCCATGGTGCCCGATTTTGATGACATCCGCCTGCAAATCCGCACCGCTCTCCAGCATATCCTGCTCCGCCTCCTGTTCCGCGTCGCCCATCATCAAAAAGGCGGTATCCCCATAGGTGATTTTCATCACCACGGAATTGTTGTTCACATCGTCATAAACAGAAAGCGGCGCCAAAAATTCCACCTGCAAAGCGTCAAGCCAAACGGTCTTGCCGGGCGACGCTTTTTCAACGGGGACCTGCCTGCTTTGGTACACCTCCATCACAGAAGCATACCCGCCGGTATCCGCCGCCAGCTCCTGCGGCAGACCCGACACCACCAGCCGGGCCACATCAAAACGCTCCCCCACCTGCTTTAAGCCCTGCAAATGGTCGTCGTCCGGGTGGGTATTGACCACCATGTCGATTTGAGAAACACCCAGCCGCTGTAAATACGCAGTCAGCGTATCCCCGCCGCTTGCCGTGCCGCCGTCTATCACCATCGTCCTGTCTCCGCAGCATACCACCATGGCGTCCGCCTTTCCCACATCCAAAATATGCAGCGAAAAAGGCGCGTCCTTGGCAGCCTGCGAAAAATGACCCAGCCCAAACCAGCCGAACACCGTGTCCCAGCGGCCGGCCAGCGCAACGCTCAGTCCCGCGGCTAGGGCAATGCCGGCGGCAAGCAAACCGCAAATCAGCGCCCTTTTTTTGACTTTTTGGCGTGTATGTTCCGCAGCGGGCTTCGTTTCTTTTTCTTCCATTGCTGCGCCTGCCCTCCTTTCGGCACGCCGCCCTGCGGACGCATGGGGCGCACCAGGCATTTTGCGTCGCTGCCAATCAGGTCAGACCGTCCCGCGGCCTGCAGGGCTTCTATGACCAGCCCTCTGTTTTTCGGGTCAAAGTATTGCAGCAAAGCCCGCTGCATGGCTTTTTCCCGGTCGGTCTTCGGCACGTACACCTTTTTCATCGTATACGGGTCCAGCTCCGTATAGAACATACAGGTGGAAATGGTCCCCGGCGTGGGGTAAAAATCCTGCACCTGCTCCGGACGCAGGTTTTCCTGCTTTAAAAACAGCGCCAGCGCCACCGCGTCCTTTAAAGTGCTTCCCGGGTGGGAGGACATCAGGTACGGCACCAGGTACTGCTCCTTCCCAACGGATTTTGTAATTTCATAAAACCGCTTTTTAAACGCCTGATACGCTTCGATATGGGGCTTGCCCATATGGTCCAGCACCTGGGCCGAGCAATGCTCCGGCGCTACCTTCAGCTGTCCGCTCACATGGTGCTGCACCAGCTCCTTAAAAAAGCTGTCGTCCTTATCCTGCATCAAATAATCATAGCGTATCCCCGAGCGCACAAACACCTTTTTCACCTTCGGCAGCGCCCGCAGCTTCCTTAGCATCTGCAAATATTCGGAATGATCCACCTTCAGCAATTTGCACGGAACGGGCGCAAGGCATTTTTTTGCTTTGCACAGCCCGTGTTTGATTTGCTTATCGCAGGAAATGCTCCGAAAATTCGCCGTAGGCCCGCCCACGTCGTGGATATACCCCTTAAAACCGGGCATTTCCGTCAGCTTTTCCGCCTCCCGCAGCACAGAGCCCTCGCTTCTTGCCGTAATCTCCCGGCCCTGGTGGAACGCAATGGCGCAAAAATTGCACGCGCCAAAGCAGCCGCGGTTGTGGGTAATGGAAAACTCCACCTCCGCAATGGCCGGCACGCCGCCCTGCGCCTCATAGCAGGGGTGGTATGCCCGCATAAAGGGCAGCTCATACACCCTGTCAAATTCCTCCTGCGACAGCGGCGGCATGGGCGGGTTCTGCACCACTATTTTATCCCCGTGCCGCTGTATCAGCCGTTTGCCGCGCACCGCGTCCTGCTCGTCCTGCTGCTTGCGGCAGGAGACCGCGTACTCCCGCTTGGAGCTGCGCACCTGCTCATAGCTGGGGCATTCCACCGCGGGCCCCGGCCGGTAATCGCTCACCGGCACGGCATAGCAGGTACCCTTAATATCCGTCAGCGCGCTGACAGGCTCCCCCTGCAACAAACGGGAAGCAATCTCCAGCGTCTGCTTTTCGCCCATGCCAAAAGAGAGCAGATCCGCGCCCGACTCAATCAGCACCGACGGACGGACGCAATCGTCCCAGTAATCGTAATGAGCAAAGCGCCGCAGAGAAGCCTCCAAACCGGCAATCACCACAGGCACATCCGGGTAGATCTCCTTGATTTTTTTCGTATACACCGTCACGGCGCGGTCCGGCCGCCTGCCCGCCCTTCCGCCGGGAGAATACGCATCGTCGCTGCGTTTTCTTCTGGCGGCGGTATAATGGGCCACCATGGAGTCAATGTTGCCCGCCGTTACCATAAATCCCAGCTTCGGCCGGCCAAACCGGGTAAAATCCCTGTCCGTACGCCAGTCCGGCTGTGCCAGAACCGCAATTTTATACCCATGGCTTTCCAGCAGCCGCGAAATAATGGCGACCCCAAAGGTGGGGTGGTCCACATAAGCGTCCCCCGTTACCAGCACAAAATCAGGCATATCCCAGCCCAGCTGCTCTATTTCCTTTTTCGTAACAGGCAAAAACGCCATCGACACACACCTCTTTTTTATGCGCGGGGCTCCTCGTTGGCCGCGTCATTTTTCTGCATGCTCATTTCCAGCCACTGCTGGTAGGTCATCAGCACCTGACGCGGCTTAGAGCCCTCATGGGGACCTACAATGCCCATCTGCTCCATTTCGTCTATCAGGCGGCCCGCCCTTGCATAGCCCAGGCGCAGCCGCCGCTGCAGCAGCGAGGTAGAAGCCTGTCCCGCCTCCACCACACATTTGATGGCCTCGTCCATCATGGGGTCGGCGCTTCTTGCGTCCGAATCGTCCTCGTCCCCTTTGGCTTTTTCGGCAACCGCATTCTGCTCAATGCCTTCCATAACAGACTGGTCATATTCCGACGGCTTGGACTTTTTGACAAAATTCACAATGGATTCTATCTCCTTATCGTCCACATAGCAGCCCTGCACCCGCAGCGGCTTCTGGGCCCCGATAGGCGCAAACAGCATATCGCCCCGTCCCAGCAGCTTTTCCGCGCCGCCCATATCCAAAATGGTGCGGGAATCGATTTGCGAAGAAACCGCAAACGCAATGCGGCTCGGGATATTGGCCTTGATGATACCCGTGATTACGTCCACAGACGGCCGCTGTGTGGCAATCACCAAATGCATGCCCGCGGCGCGGGCCATCTGCGCCAGGCGGCAAATGGAATCCTCCACCTCGCTGGGCGCCGCCATCATCAAATCGGCCAGCTCGTCAATAATAATCACAATCTGCGGCATTTTTTTCAGCGTCACCCCGTCCTCCCGCACATACTCGTCCTTATCGCCGATAAAACGGTTATAGGAGGCCAGGTCCCGGACATTGTTGTCCGCAAAAATCTTATAGCGGTTGAGCATTTCCGTAACCGCCCAGCCCAAAGCGCCCGCGGCCTTGCGCGGGTCCGTCACCACCGGCACCAGCAAATGGGGAATGCCGTTATACACGCCCAGCTCCACCACCTTGGGGTCTATCATCAAAA
>CALWUX010000023.1 GCA_944384795.1 uncultured Clostridia bacterium
CTGAGCCGGAAATACCCATTTATAATGGAGATGAGTTTGATGGAAAATCAGAATGTTATATACGGCATTAATGGACCGGTTGTTACCGTAAAAAATGCTCGCAGCTTCTCTATGATGGAAATGGTATATGTTGGACACGAGCGTCTCGTTGGTGAGATTATCGGTATCAATGACAAATTTACTACAATCCAGGTTTATGAAGAGACTACCGGGTTAACACTCGGAGAGCCAATCTACGGTACTGGCAGTCCAATGAATGTTACATTAGGTCCTGGCATCATGAGCAACATCTTCGACGGTATCGAAAGACCGCTCAAAGAGATTGCAAAGGAAAGCGGCACGTTTATCAACCGTGGTAGTACCGCTTCTGCCTTGGACGAAGAAAAACTATGGGATGTTACATTAAAAGTGCAGGTAGGCGACACCCTGAAAAGCGGCGACGTTTACGCAGAAGTGCCGGAAACACTTTCCGTTTTGCACAAATGTATGTTAACACCCTTAATCAAAGAAGCAACTGTCACAAAGGTTATGCCTAACGGACAGTACAAAGTACATGATACGGTGGTTGAGGTAGAGGACGCAAACGGCAAAAAGCACGAGCTGACCCTTTGCCAGAAATGGCCTATCAGAAACGCGCGTCCTGTCGCGCAGCGTACAACTTCCACAGTACCGCTGATTACAGGACAGAGAATCCAAGACGCTTTGTTCCCAATCACCAAAGGCGGTACTGCCTGTATCCCGGGCGCGTTCGGTTCCGGTAAAACAATGACGCAGCACCAGCTTGCAAAATGGTGTGACGCCGACATTATTATTTATGTTGGCTGCGGTGAGCGCGGTAACGAGATGACTCAGGTATTGGAAGAATTCGCCGAGCTGATCGACCCGAGAACAAACAGATTGCTGACCGACCGTACCGTGTTGATTGCCAACACATCCAACATGCCGGTTGCGGCTCGTGAAGCTTCTATTTACACAGGTATCACGCTTGCCGAATACTACCGCGACATGGGTTACCACGTAGCGATGATGGCGGACTCCACTTCCCGTTGGGCGGAGGCTCTTCGTGAGATTTCCGGCCGTTTGGAAGAAATGCCTGCGGAAGAAGGCTTCCCGGCATACCTGCCGTCCCGTCTTGCGGAGTTCTATGAGCGCGCAGGCTATGTACACAACTTAAACGGCACAGAGGGCTCCATTTCCGTTATCGGCGCTATTTCTCCTGCCGGCGGTGACTTCTCTGAGCCTGTTACGCAAAATACCATGCGCTTTACCCGCTGCTTCTGGGCGCTGGATAAATCTCTCGCTTATGCCAGACACTTCCCTGCAATCGACTGGATGGCAAGCTATACAGAGTATTTAAACGACCTGGAACCATGGTATATTGAGCATCTTGGTGAAGAATATCTGGAATATCGCAGCGTCATCAATAATCTTCTGCAGGAAGAGAACAAATTGATGGAAATTGTTAAACTGGTTGGTGCGGACGTTTTGCCGGACGACCAGAAGCTGGTTATCCAAATCGCCAGGGTTATCCGTATCGGCTTTTTGCAGCAAAATGCTTTCCATGCAGAAGATACGTATGTGCCGATTGAGAAACAGCGCGATATGATGAAGGTCATCGTACATCTTTATAATAAAAGCAAACAAATCGTATCAGCCAATGTCCCGCTGGATGATTTGCTGTCTACCGGTTTGTATGAGAGAATTATTAAGATGAAATACGAAGTACCTAACAATAAACTTGAAATGTTCGATAACATTATTGACGATATTGATCGTACAATTGCCGGTGTTCTTAACGCATAAGATTGACGCCGATCACATTCTTATCATTTCCCGTGCGAAGATGATAAGAATTTCTATAGTCTATAGTCGCACGGAGAAGGCGGTTATAATATGATTCTTGATTATATTGGCGTAAAAGAAATTAACGGCTCTCTAATCGTTATCGATAATGTTGAAAATGCTTTCTATGAAGAAACAGTTGACATTCGCCTCGATGATGGTTCCATGCGTCAGGGTAGAATTGTGCAGATGGATGGCAAACGTGTTGTTATCCAGGTGTTTGAGGGCTCCCGCGAGATCTCTCTGGACAATACCCGCACAAGACTACGTGGCCGTGCTATGGAGATGCCGCTTTCGCCAGAAATGCTGGGACGTGTTTTTAACGGTGCCGGTGACCCGATCGACGGACTGGGTGAAATTTATCCCGAACAAAGGATGAATATCAACGGTGCGCCAATCAATCCGGTATCCCGTGTGTATCCAAGGAACTACATTCACACCGGTATTTCTTCTATCGACACTTTGATGACCCTGATCCGCGGTCAAAAATTGCCTATTTTCTCAGGCTCCGGTATGCAGCATAACGAGCTGGCAGTGCAAATTGCCCGCCAGGCAAACATTACCGACGCAGAGGGAGAAGGTAAATTCGCAATCGTGTTTGCGGCCATGGGTGTTAAAAATGACGTTGCGGACTACTTCCGCCGTTCATTTGACGAATCCGGTGTTTTGCAGAAGGTTGTTATGTTCTTGAATTTGGCCGATGACCCGATCATTGAAAGAACACTGACGCCGCGCTGCGCATTGACAACAGCTGAATATCTTGCATATGAAAAAGATATGCACGTGCTTGTTATTATGACAGATATGACAGCTTACGCGGAGGCTCTTCGTGAATTCAGCTCCTCCAAGGGTGAGATCCCGGGCAGAAAAGGTTATCCGGGCTATCTGTATTCCGACCTGGCTTCCCTTTATGAGCGTGCAGGTATGGTTCACGGCAAAAAGGGTACCATTACCCAGCTGCCTATCTTGACCATGCCCAACGACGACGTTACGCACCCGGTACCGGACCTTACAGGTTACATTACCGAGGGACAGATTTCTCTGGACCGTTCTCTGGACGGCAGCGGCATCTACCCGCCGGTAGGCGTTTTGCCTTCCCTGTCCCGTTTGATGAAGGACGGTATCGGTGCGGAATATACCCGTGACGACCATAAAGGCCTGTCCGACCAGCTGTTTGCGGCTTACGCAAAAACAATGGAGGCCCGTTCACTGGCTTCCGTTATCGGTGAGGAAGAGCTGGCTGCTTCCGACAAAAGATACATTGAGTTCGGTAAACTGTTTGAGTCCCGCTTTATTACGCAGGGCTTTAACGAAAACCGTACCATAGAACAAAGCCTCGATCTGGGTTGGGAATTGCTTTCCACTTTGCCACGTGTTGAACTGGACCGTGTACAGGAAGAGCTTCTGGATAAATACTATATTGAAGGTCTTTGCAAATAAGTGTGGAGTTTTTAACTCTGATGAATGAGGTGAGCTGTATTGAGTAATCAAGTCGTACCAACCAAAAGTCAGCTGCTTGCCACAAAGAAATCCTTAAAGCTTTCCAAAAAAGGCTTTGAGATTCTTGACCGTAAGCGCAACGTACTTGTTCGTGAGATCATGTCTTTACTCTCAAAAGCTGCCGAAGTTCAGGACAGAATCGACACTACTTATGAAGTGGCTTATGAGGCGCTTGAAATGGCCAATATCACATTGGGCAACACAGGCGAGCTTGCAAGCACAGTGCCGTTTGATGATAATTTGAATGTCGCATACAGAAGTGTTATGGGCGTAGAGCTGCCTATGGTCGCGCTCGAAGATTCTGAAATAGGTGGAATTCCTTTCGGTCTTATTTCCAGTAATGCGCCGCTGGACGATGCTTTGGTAAAATTCACCGAAGTAAAAAAATTAACGGCGGAATTAGCTGAGATTGAAAATAGCGTGTTCCGTTTGTCTGTTGCCATTAAGCAAACCACCAGACGTGCAAACGCGCTGAAGAATATTATGATTCCTCGTTTCAAGGCTCAGGTAAAATTTATTACTGAGGCATTGGAAGAAAAGGAAAGAGAAGAATTCTCACGTATGAAATTGATTAAAAAGAAAAAAGTTAGAGAAGCTCTTGAAAGCGAGAGCGCATAACAATTTTTCGACGGGAAGCATTTGCTTCCTGTTTTTTTATGCCGTTTTCCGCCGGGATTTTCCGGCTTCTTTTGTACACAGCGCATTGTCAAATACCATAAAACCATTTATAATTGAAAAAAGAAAGGACGGGAAAAACAATGGCGCAGACAACAGAAATTTGGGACAGCGACGCATACGCCCGGTTCAAAGACCGGCTGCTCCAATCGGCAGAGGACGCATACCGCCGCTTCAATGAAAAAATTATTCCCGATTACAGCCCCATATTGGGGGTGCGTATGCCGGTACTGCGCAAATTGGCAAAAGAAATCGCAAAAGGAAACTGGCGGTCCTATTTAAAAGCCGCCAGGGACGACAGCCATGAGGAGATCATGCTGCAAGGCATGGTCATAGCCGCCGTAAGCCCAAAGCTGGAATTTTCCGAGACACTGAGGTACCTTACCTATTACGTACCCAAGCTGAACAACTGGTCTTTGGTAGACGCCTTTTGCGGCGATATGAAAATCATCGCCAGGCATCAGCAGGAAACGTATGCATTTCTGACCCGCTATTTAAAATCCGCAGAAGAGTACGCGGTGCGCTTTGCAATCGTAATGCTGCTCCATTATTATCTGGACGCGCAATACCTGCCGGAAGTATTTGCCTTATTCAATTCCGTGCGCCATACGGGATATTATGTCCAAATGGCGCTGGCCTGGGCCGTATCCATTGCTTTTGTCAAAATGCCGGAAGAAACATGGGCATATTTGCGCCAAAACCGGCTGCTGCCCTGGACACAGCAAAAAGCACTGCAAAAAATTTTAGAGTCGAACCGGGTGACTCAGGAAACAAAGGCCCAAATCCGCCGCCTAAAGGAACAGAAATGATGGAAAGACAGAATATCGCGTACCGTGTGATTCGCTGTAAGCGTAAAACCACCGCGCTGTATGTAAAAGAGGGGGAAGTGACCGTCAGAGCCCCGTTTTTTGTTACAGCAAAAGAGATAGATGCCTTTGTGACCTCTCATCACAGCTGGATTTTACAAAAACAGCAGGAGCAGCTGCGGCTGCGGCACAAAAAGAACAGTTTGCCATTACCGGTCAAAGCACCATGACGGTGCTGGGACGGGAATATCCGGTTGCTTACGGCAGCCGCGCTTATTTTGACGGCGCGGTGTTTACCGTGCCGCAAGGGCCGTTTGCGCAAATCAGGCCGCATATTATCGCGGAATATCAGCGGCTGGCAAAAGCCGTTATTGAGGAACGGGTGCGGCATTACAGCAGCTTGACCGGCTGGAAAGCGGAATCCGTCCGAATCGGCAGTGCAAAAACACGGTGGGGCTCCTGCTCCGGGAAGAATAAACTCAATTTTACATGGAAGCTCATTTTTGCTGATATCAATACCATAGATTATGTGGTATTGCACGAGCTTGCCCACACACAGGAGCACAACCACGGGCCGCGCTTTTGGAATTTGATTGCGCAGTATATGCCCGGCTATCAAAAGAGCAGGCAGCATTTGCTTGCGGTACAGGAAAAATTGTCAGCGGAAAACTGGGACTGACCTTTCCCGCAGGCCTGCGGCGGCGTGCCCAACAGCCAAAAACGAAACGCGCGTTTTGCATAAAAAAGTGCAGGACAAAAATTGCCCTGCGCTGTGTTTGCCGCTATAACCGGACAAAACGGTTTTCCTTTGCACCGCACTGTGCATACGGCGTCGGCGTGCTGTTTACCGGTTCTGCCCCTGTTTTTGGTATTGGGGGCATACCTTCATGCAAATGCCGCACACTGCGCCGCGGCCAATATGCTGAAACTGCTTTTTCATATATTGACTGCAGCGTTCGGCGGAAAATAATTCCTCCCGTTCCATGCCAACGCGCCACTCTCTGCCGTAAATGGCGCCGCTGGGACAGGCGCGGGTGCATATAGTGCAGTCGCCGCAAACAGAAACGGGTGCGTGGTTTTGCGTTGCAGCGGGGCAGTTGGTAAACAGGCTGCCCAAACGCACCCGGGCGCCGTATTCCTTGTGGAGGAACAAAGCGCTTTTGCCAATGGTACCAAGGCCCGCAAGGCAGGCCAGTTTTTTGTGGGAGTAGCGGCCGTGGTAATTCCAGCCGTTGAGATTGATGCTTTGCGAAGCGCCCACGGGAATATACCGGTATCCTTTTTGCTCCAAATAAAAGCCCAGCTTCAGCAAGGCCTGGTCAATAAAGGTATTTACGGTACGGTAATGGTGAAAATATGTGTGGGTAGGCGTGTCTGTAATTTCGTCCACAATCGCGTCAGACAGCTTGACCGCAATGCTGATTCCGCAGACGCAGTCACCAAAATCCATGCCGTTTTGCTGTAACTGCGCGGTGTCCTCCGGCGTCAAGCGGGCAAATCCCACCGACCAAACGCCCTGCTGTTTTAAAAATTCCGTAAGCTCCTGCTGTATTGTCATAATCCCTCCCGGCCGCCGCGCAGCGGCCAAATCATTCAAACTGCGTTCATTATATCATAGAAAAAACAGCGCCGCAAATGCCGGCATGCGCCGCCGGAGAGAAGCAGACAGCCGGTGCGCCGGCCGCTTGTTGTTATGCTTTCTCCTGCCGCCCGGTATAATATGGTGGACAAAAACAGAAAAACAACAGCGCTTTATCAAAATTTTATAAAGATACCGGCAGACACAGCGGGAAAATAGCTGATTTTCATGTAAAATCAAGCGGAATTCTGGCTGATTTGACCGTATAAACGCCGTAAAAGCAAAGAGATTGAAATATAACGGTCAATCAGGGTTTTACGCTTGCAATCTATTGTTTTTGTGCTATAATAAATAAAGATTCATACTCAGTTTGGAGGTGGCATTGTGAAGCCGAGACCTGCGAAAATCCAATTTATTTTTACAGCACAATGCCCGTTGGCCCTGTGCTGACTTTAGCTGAGAGGAAGAATGCACGTTGGTTTTTTATTACAAATCCATAAACGGAAAAGTAACGGAAATAGAATCATGCGAGCCGGGCTGCTGGATTCGCTGTATTGCGCCGACCAATGACGAAATCAACGGCCTGATTGCCGAATTTGCAATCGAGCCTGATTTTTTCAGAGCCGCCATGGACGAAGAGGAATCCTCCCATATTGACGTGGAGGACGAAAGCACCCTGCTGATTATCGACATCCCCGTGCTGGACCGTCCCCACGACAAAATCACATACTCAACCACGCCGCTGGGCATCATTATCACCCAGTCCAATGTCATTACGGTTTCCACAAAGGAAAGCCCCATTTTAACCGAGATTGCCGACGGCGCCGTAAAGGACATCCAGACCAATTTAAAAACCCGGTTCATTCTCAATATCCTGCTGCGTGTGGCAACAAGGTACCTGCAATACTTACGGCAAATTGACAAAATTTTCAACCAGTTGGAAAAAAAGCTGCGCAAGTCCACAAAAAACAATGAGCTGATCAAATTGCTGGACATTGAAAAATCCCTGGTTTATTTTTCCTCCTCATTAAAGGCCAACGAAATCACCATCGAAAAAATCATGCGCGGCCGTGTTATCAAAATGTATGAGGAAGACCAGGATCTGATCGAGGACGTTCTGGTCGAGATTCGCCAGGCCATCGATATGTCCAGCATTTACTTGAACATTCTGGCCGGTACCATGGATGCGTTTTCCTCTATCATTTCCAACAACCTGAACGCCGTGATGAAAGTGCTGGCCTCCTTAACGCTGTTAAGCTCTATTCCCACGGTCGTATCCGGTATTTACGGCATGAATGTGGACCATTTGCCGGTCCCGTTTTTCTGGTTCCCCATCGGGCTGTCCGTTGTATGTATGATCGTGGCGTTCATTATTCTGAAAAAGAAAGATATGCTTTGATTTCAAGAGCTGCCAAGGCTCTTTTTTTATACTGTATTTTGTAAAAGGAGGTTTTGCCATGAGTCATGCAAAAACCGTTATCCCTTTGGAAAGCTGGGACAGGAAATTTATTTTTGAAACCTTTTCACAAAAAGGCTTTCCCTATGTAGGCGTCACAACGCCGGTAGACGTCACCCTGCTGAAAAGGAAAGCCAAAGAGAACCGGTGGTCTTTTTACGGCGCCATGAGCTATGCGGTCTCCATGGCCGCCAATGCCGTCTCCGCGTTCAAAATGCGGCTGGAAGAAAAACAGCCGGTGGAATACGCACACACGGATATGAGCTTTACCGTCCTGAACCGGCATTACAACTGCAATTTTGCGCACGTGCCGTACACAGAAGATTTCCGCCGTTTTTTACAGCTGTTTGCACAGCAGAAGCAAAAGGCGGAAAACGATGTACTGCCGGCAGGGGAAAGCACGCTTTCCTGCCTGTATATTACCTGCGTGCCATGGTACCGTACAACGGCGGTAATACAGCCTGCGGATACGGATAAGGACGATACGGTCCCAAGGTTCGGCTGGGGCGCGTTTTTCACCCGGGACGGAAAAGATATGGTAGATTTCACCATACAGGCCCACCATGGCTTTGTGGACGGGTACCATATCCATTTGTTTTTGCAGGCGCTGAACGAGCAGATAGCACGTATCGCTGCAGATTTTTGACAAAACGCAGCGCCGCGGCATACATGGAGCTTGCCGGCCGCAGGCATTTTACAAAGCAAGCCTGTTAGTAGATGCTAACAAAAGTTGCGCTATGTTTATCGGTGCTTTATAGGTTATAATAAAATACAGGTCAGCATGAGAGGGGAAACGATTTTGGAAAGGACGCATATCCATACAAACCAATTGCGCAAAGCAGCCAAAACCTTAAAAGCGGGTCAGACCATTTTGCTCAGCGGGACTATTTATACCGCCCGGGACGCCGCCCACAAAAGAATTTTTACAGCGCTGGACAACGGTTCGCCCCTGCCCTTTGACTTAAAGGACGCAGCGGTATACTACGCAGGGCCAACGCCCGCGCCAAAAGGTATGCCTGTGGGCTCCTGCGGGCCGACGACTTCAGGGCGCATGGACCCTTATGCGCCGCGTCTGCTGGATTTGGGTCTGGTATGTATGATCGGCAAGGGCGCGCGGTCGCAGGAGGTCGTGGACGCCATTGGGAGAAACGGCGCGGTTTACCTTTGCGCCATTGGCGGCGCGGGCGCGTTGGCGGCCCGGTGTGTAAAATCCCTTGCGGTGGTCGGCTATGAGGATTTAGGCTGCGAATCCGTCAAACGGCTGGAGATACAGGACTTTCCATTGATCGTAGCCATTGACAGCAGCGGCGGCAATTTGTTCTGCCGCCATGTATGAGGTGTAAAAGTGACGAATATCCTGGTCCGGCTTTTTATTAAGGACTACCAAAATACAGAAGATCATAAAATACGGGAGCAGTACGGCAAGCTGGCAGGTCTAACGGGCATTATCACCAATTTCCTGCTGTTTGCCATGAAGGTAACGGTCGGTATTTTGTTCAACAGCATTGCCATCATCGCAGACGCTGTCAATAACCTGTCAGACTCCGCGTCCTCCGTGGTGACGCTGGTCGGCTTCAAGCTTTCCGGCAAACCGGCGGACGAAAAACATCCCTTCGGCCATGCAAGAATCGAATATATCGCGGGCATGATCGTATCCTTTATCATTCTGGTACTGGGGCTGCAGCTTGCCAAATCGTCCTTCGACAAAATCCTGGCGCCGGAACCAACCGTGTTCAGCTACGTTACGGTGGGCATTTTGGCGGCCTCTATCCTTATTAAGGTGTGGCAGTGCCTGTTTTACAGAAAAATCGCCAAAACCATAGCCTCGTCCACATTAAAGGCCACATCTGCCGACAGCCTGAACGATGTAATAGCCACCACGGTGGTTCTAATCGGCACGGTGATTTCCGCCTTTGCAGGCGTTCATCTGGACGGCTACCTGGGTATGGCCGTGGCGGTGTTCATCATGGTTTCCGGCGTGCGTCTGGTCATCGAAACAGCCAATCCCCTGCTGGGGCTTCCGCCTACCAAAAAACTGGTGCAGGAGCTGGAGCGGCGTATCACCGGCCGGGAGGAGATCCTGGGTATCCACGATCTAAAGGTGCACAGCTACGGTGCTTCCGCCTGCTTTGCCACCGTCCATTGCGAGGTATCGTCCCAGCAGGATATGATGTATATCCATGACGTGATCGACGCAATCGAGCGGGAAGTATTCCGGGAGATGAATATCAATCTTGTTATCCATATGGACCCGCTGGTCGTCAACGACCAGCGGGCCAACGCCTTAAAACAGCAGATACAGGATTTTTTATCACAGCTTTCCCCGCAAATACAAATGCACGATTTCCGCGTGGTATGGGGAGAGGAATACAGCCATATTATTTTTGACATTGCCGTACCGTTTCGGTTTGCCTATACGGACGAGCAGCTGGAAGCGCTGATTTCCAAAAAAATCACAGAGCTTGACAACAGCTACCGCTTGACCTTGGTCATTGACCACGAGGGCGCATTGAGCGACGACGAATAAAAAAGGACAGCAGTCTGCTGTCCTTTTTTGCCGGCCTTTTGCAGCCGGAATGCCCCTGTGCAGTGTGCTTTACAGGGAAAATCAAGATTAGGGCTTGTATTTTTCCTGTAAATCGTATACAATAAAAGAAGATTAGCACTCGCGCACAAAGAGTGCTAAAAATCAATAATTAAGAAAGAACGGATGATGGCCATGAAACAATTTAAAGCGGAATCAAAGCGTTTGCTGGATTTGATGATCCACTCCATTTACACCCACAGGGAAATTTTTTTAAGAGAGCTGATTTCCAATGCCAGCGACGCTATGGACAAGCTGTATTATAAAAGCCTGCAGGACGGCGACACCGGCCTGAGCAGGGAGGATTTTTGCATCACCATCGAAATCGACAAGGAAAACCGCAGCCTGAGCATCACAGACAACGGCTGCGGCATGACAAAGGACGAGCTGGAAAACAATTTGGGCGTCATTGCAAAAAGCGGCTCCCTGCATTTTAAGCAGGAGCAGGAAAAACAGGACGAGATCGATATTATCGGCCAGTTCGGCGTGGGCTTCTACTCTGCCTTTATGGTAAGCGACTGTGTTACCGTGCGTACACGGGCATACGGCAGCGACGAAGCCTTCCAGTGGCAATCCAAAGGGGCGGAGGGCTACACCATCACCCCCTGCGACAAGGATTCCCACGGCACACAGATCATTCTGCACATCAAGCCCAATACAGAAGAGGAGCAGTACGACGAATATCTTGACCCGTTCCGCATTCAGAGCATTGTAAAAAAATATTCGGACTATATCCGCTACCCCATTCAAATGGATATGGAACGGTCCCGTTTAAAGGAGGACAGCAAGGATCAGCCTGAATTTGAAACCGTGGTGGAGCGAACCACCCTCAACAGCATGGTACCTGTTTGGAAAAAACGCAAAAGCGAGGTAAGCGATGAGGAATACCAGCGGTTTTATCAGGAAAAATTTTTCGATTTTCAAAAACCGCTGCGTATCATTCACAGCAGTACAGAGGGCGTTTGCAGTTATTCCGCATTGCTTTTCATTCCGGCCAACGCACCTGCTGACTATTACACGCGGCAGTATGAAAAAGGCCTGCAGCTGTATGCCAGCGGCGTCATGATCATGGAACGCTGCGGCGATCTGCTGCCGGATTATTTTGGCTTTGTACGGGGACTGGTGGATTCACAGGATCTGTCCCTGAACATCTCCCGCGAAATGCTCCAGCACGACCGCCAGCTGCAGCTGATCGAAAGCCGCCTGGAAAAGAAAATCAAGTCAGAGCTGGAATCCATGCTCACCAACGACCGGGAAACGTACGAAACCTTTTTTAAAAATTTTGGATTACAGTTAAAATTCGGCGCCTATGCAGATTACGGCGCTCATAAAGAGCTGCTGCAGGATTTACTGCTGTTTTATTCCTCTTCCGAAAAGAAACCGGTCACCTTAAAAGAATACGTGTCCCGCATGAAAGAGGGGCAGACGCATATTTATTACGCCTGCGGCGACGATTTGGCGCGTGTAGAGACCATGCCGCAAATCGAGCTGCTCAAGGACAAAGGCATGGAGGTGCTTTGCCTGACAGACGATGTGGACGAATTCGTATTCAAAACCATTGGGGAATATGCGGGAAAATCCTTTAAAAACATTTCCTCCGACGATTTGGAGCTGGAAAGCGAGCAGGAAAAACAGTCCCATCAGGAGCAAATCGAGCAGAATCAGGACCTGCTTGCATTTATGCAGGAGAGCCTGGACGGAAAGGTCGCCAAAGTGGTGCTGTCCCGCCGGTTAAAATCCCACCCTGTGTGCCTTTCCACAGAGGGAGACGTGACTCTGGAAATGGAAAAGGTGCTCAACGCCATGCCGTCCGGCGGTCAGGTAAAGGCAGTGCGCGTACTGGAAATCAACGGCGGGCACCCTGTTTTTGCGGCGCTGCAGTCTTTGTATGAAAAGGACAGGGAAAAGCTGAAAGCCTACACCGATTTGCTGTACGGACAGGCGCTGCTGATAGCAGGACTGCCCATTGACGACCCGGCAGCCTTCTCCGACCAGCTTTGCCGGCTGATGGAACAGCAGGCATAACGTGTTCCCGCATACGCCGGCCTTTGGACGCTGTACAGACATTGTAAAACGAGGTGTTGTAAATGCAGGGAGCAGAAACACTGAAAAAAATGCTGCGGGATTCCCAAAGGGTGGTATTTTTCGGCGGCGCCGGCGTCAGTACGGAAAGCGGCATACCGGATTTCCGCAGTGAAGACGGGCTGTACCGCTTAAAATACCCGTACCCGCCGGAGGAAATGCTCAGCCATCGCTTTTTTATGGCGCATACAGAAGCGTTTTACCGTTTTTATCGGGAAAAAATGCTCTGCCTGCAGGCAGAGCCCAATACCGCGCATATCAAACTGGCACAATGGGAGGCACAGGGAACATTGTCCTGTGTCATCACACAGAATATCGACGGCCTTCATCAAAAAGCAGGCAGCAGAAACGTACTGGAACTGCACGGTTCTGTTTACCGCAACCATTGTATGCAGTGCGGCAGGTTTTACGGCGTGGACGCAGTAAGCGGCAGCGCAGGCGTTCCTTACTGTACCTGCGGAGGAATCATCAAACCGGACGTCGTCCTGTACGGAGAACCGCTGGAGGAAAGCGTCACAGCGCGCGCCGCCGCAGAGATCCGGCAGGCAGATATGCTGATCATAGGCGGAACTTCTCTGGCGGTTTACCCTGCGGCGGGCCTGGTGCGGCATTTCAGCGGCAGGTATCTGGTGCTGATCAACAAAGGCGCGGCCGCTTTGGATACGGAAGCGGATTTGATACTGCGGGAAAACATAGGGGACGTTTTTTCAAAAATATAAAAAAGAGAGGTTCTGAGCAGGAACCTCTCTTTTTTTATGCTACATTTTCGTTTAAAATATCCAGCATGGTGTCCGCGTCCTCGGAGAAGAATAAGTATACATAATTGCCTTTTTGCGCCACCGGGCTTTTTTGAACAGTGGCATACCCCTCCGGATTATAATTCTTGGCCTCGTTCATACGCTGGGTTTGGCGGGCCCGCATTTTTGTCAGGATACGTTCGGCCGCGGCGCTGTCCTTTGCCTCAATAATCAAAAATTCATCGGTACGCAGGCCGGTGGAATCGATTTCCCCCGCAAATGCGGCCACATCGTTCAAATCAATGCCATACATGGCAGAAATATCGGATTCCGTCAAAGGCTGCATATCCGTCAGGGTAACGGATTCCCTGATTTTCGCCGCCAGCGCCTCCGGAGAAGCGTTGGCCGCAGTGCTCACGGAGCTGCCGGAGGTCTGTCCGTCTGTAGAAGCGCCGCCGCCGGAACAGCCAATCAGCACAGCAGAAAGGGAAAGCGCCGCCAGCAGAACGGGAACGGTTTTTTTCAATTTCATCATCAATCAACACTCCTTATCAATCAAATACATTAAACCACATGGGTACGCAGGTAATCGATCCATACCCTGCAGCCCTCGTCCGTAAAGTGAACGCCCATGTTGTCCGGGTCGCTGCAGTATTCGCGTTTTAAATTACCCTGCTCGTCTTTCATAACAGACGCCACGTCCAAATAGGTATAGCCGTTTTGCTGGCACATGGCCTGCAGGCCCGCGTTGTAAATGTCCAGGTTCTCGTTTGTCAGGGAACCCTGCTGGGCGGTGCCCACAATCGGCGTCATGGACTGCACGTAAATCTCAATACCGGGACTTTTTTCTTTGACCTGCGCCAATACCGTTGCCATGTTGTTTACCGCGCCGTCGTTGCCGTATACGGCAATGTCATTCATGCCCAGCATGATAAACAGCTTTTTAGCGCCCATGGCCTGTACTGCGTCTGCCAAATACATCTCCGTACCGTTGTAGCTGGGGTGTACGGAATTTGCTGAGCCCAGCTCCTTCAGCTCATTGCCGCTGCCGTAGCTGCCGGGCGTCAAAAACTGCGCGGTCCCCATAAAGCTGCTGTCCACCGCCCGCTGGGCGCTGACATATAAATTCAGCTTTAAGGAAACAGAGTCGCCCACAAAAACGCTGTCGTTAAAAAAGGAATCGGGCGCCTGGGTGTTGTTTTCCTCTGCCGCAGCAGCGGAGGAAACGTCGGCCGCAGAGGAAACCGGCGCCGTGCTTTGTACAGCGGAAGCGGCCTGGCTGCTGCTCTGCGCCTGACTGCTTTCCCCGCCGCCGTCGCTGCCGCAGGCGGAAAGCGAAAGCGCCGCGGCCACAGCGGCAGCCGATAGTGCAATTGTACCGAATATATTTTTTTGTTTCATTTCCACCATCCCTTACACGTTCAAATATATCAACTTTAAACAGTATAGCACAACTTGCGGCACGAAACAATTACAAATCATAACAAACCGTATGGTTTTGTGTAACAATTTTAAAAACCTGTATATTGCGCGGGCCTGCGGAACACAATAATATTGCCGCGCCGGCGGCAAATGAGCGATCGATAAAACGAGGTGTGTGAAAAATGACGGGGTTAAAATGTAATGTGACTTCCTGCGCAAGCAACGCGCAGTGCCGGTGCTGCCGTCCCGATATACAAATCGCAGGTACGGACGCGCAAAGCTGTGCCGAGACCTGCTGCGCTTCCTTTGAGACCAAAAGCGCGGCGGCAACAAACGCTGTGCGGCATGACGTGCCAAATCATGCGCTCCATGTCAACTGCAATGTATTTACCTGCACGCATTATTGCGACGGCCATTGCGAGGCAAACAGCATTTGCGTAGACAGCCCGCAGAACCAGGCAAGCGACAAAACCCAGACCCTGTGCCAGACATTCTGTAAAAAGGAATGCTGCTAAAAGCCGGGTCCATGCAAAAAATATTCCTGCCGGTATTTGTGCCGGCAGGAATATTTTTCTTTATGGGAATCTTTTCAAATCAAATGCCCGTCTCCGGCGCCCCGTTTATTTTATATGCTTTGGCTGCGTCCTGTTTTTGTGGTAGATCATACGTAGGCCGTCCAGCAAAAGGTGTTCGCTGATTTCCAGCTTCCGCTTGCAGGCGGGCACGATAAGGTTGGCAAAGCCTCCTGTGGCGACCAGCGTGGCAGACTGGCCCAGCTCCGCTTCCATACGGTCGGCCAGGCCGTCTATCATGGCGGCGGTGCCGTAAACCGCGCCGGCCTGCATGGAATGAATGGTGTTGGTGCCTATGACCGTTTTCGGCTTTTCCACATTGATATGGGGAAGCAGGGCGGTGTTGCTGGCCAGCGCTTCCAATGTAATGGTAATGCCGGCGCAGATGGTGCCGCCCAAAAAACAGCCCTTTTCATCAATGACGCTGATGGTGGTAGCGGTGCCAAAATCAAAAATAATACAGGGCAGGGGATATTTTGCCGCGGCGGCTACCGCGCCCGCCACCAGGTCGGCGCCCAATTGGGCGGGGTTGTCAATGCGGATATTCAGGCCGGTTTTAATGCCGGGCCCCAGCAGCATGGGCGTAATGCCCGTTACCTTGGCAAAGGCGTGCTTTACGGTGTCGCTCAGCTCCGGCACAACAGAGCAGATGATAATATCCGCAACGGAACGGGCGTTGATTTGGTACAGCGAAAACAGCTGGCTGATCGCCATGGCATACTGGTCGTCTGTTTTGCGGTGCTCCGTCAAAAAGCGGGCGATAAATAAAGGAGATTGCGCGGCGGTTTCTTCTGTTTGAAAACCGCCGATGGTAATGTGGGTGTTGCCAATATCCACAGTAAGCAGCATAAAAACGCTCCTCTCATGGTCGTATCCTTGTCTGGTATTGTAACATAAAGCGGCCCGCCGTGCAAATGATAAAGCGGCCTTACCCGCAAGCGCCGCGCCGTTCCCGCTGTAAAAACAGCAAAACGGCTCCGCGGTCTGCGCAAAGCCGTCTGCCGTTTGCTATATGGAAAGTGTCTCTCGTAAACGAATATTATTTTTTCGGCCGAATCATACCCTTGCAGCCAAAATACGTTGCAAGAAAATATCCGCCGTATACCACCAGCATAATGCCCGCCGTAATCAAAGACATGGTCACAATACTGGTGCCGGAGCCGAATATCTGCACCAGCATACTGGAAAACTGGAGGCCTACAATGGTATGGGCCACCGCCGGCAGCAAAGGCGCGGCAAAATAAATCAGTATCTGCATAAACAGCGACCGGTTGACCATTGCCTGGTCCGTGCCCAGCTTTCGGAGCAGGCCGTAGCGCACCGTATTGTCAGAGGCCTCGGCCAGCTGCTGCAGCGCCAGAATCGCAACGCAGGTAATCAGGAATATCAGCCCAATGTAAATGGCAATAAAAGAAAAGATCACGCTTGTTCCCACATTGCTGCTGTACACCTCTTCCTTGTCGTACATCCGCACCAGCATATCCTCTTCCATGCTGATTTGGCCGGCGCCCTCCGGCGCCTGCTGCGCAATGCGGTTCTGAAAGGCCCCGGTAGCCTGCTGGGCATATTCGCTGTCGCTTTGGCGGTACATCACGTTCAGTGTGCGCACGTTGGGCACAAGCCCTTCAAAGGCGGCGTCCGGCAATATCACGGTTCCCGTATCCATCAGCGCGTAGCTGGTGTCCAGGGTGCTGTTCAGCACCTGCTTTATACCCAGCCGGTATTCCTTCCCGTTAAAGGTGATGGTCTGGCCGCGGTCCATATGGTAATACGGCTCTACGGCGGGGCTGTTGCAGTTTACGGCAAATTCGTCTGTACCAAGGTGAACAGGCGCTTTGCCCTGGGACTCCAGCGCACGGTTGTAATCGGAAAGAGAAACAGCCCGCATGGGGGAGGTCTGCGCCGCAGGCGGAATGTCCGGCAGGATTCCGGGCATATCGGACATATCTATCATATTGTTATAAAAAGAGATCTCCAGATATTCTTTGGCGTACAAATCCAGCAAATCCTGCAATGCGAACGCTTCCGTAACGGGCTTTTCTGCCGCGGTGTACTGCTCATCGGAAGAAAGCGCAAATTTTGTCAGGGAAAGGTCGTACGGCGCGGCAGATTTCACCGCCTGAGAAGCCGCATGGGCAATGCTGGTGCCCACGGAAAAGGTGACCATGGTCACAAACAGCATCAGGCAAATCATACCCATGGAAACGAACGCCGTGTTGATTTTTGAACTGATTTGCCGGAAAATGAACATATTCAGGCCGCGGTAATACAGCTTTTTATTTGCTCTTATCACCCGCAGCAAAATGCCGGAAAGGGAGAAGAAAAACAGCAGGGTGCCGGTGCAGCCAAGAATAATGCAAAGCAAAAAGATTTCCGAGCTGGTCCAGCCCTTGTTTAAAATCAGGTAATACGCGGCGGCAAGGCAGGCAATGGAAACCGCAAATGCGCTGACGGAGACCCAGATGTTCCGTATACGGAACGTCTGGCTTTTCCTGCTTGCCTGCAATAAAGTAATCAACCTGTATTTGGAAATGGAAATGGTATTGAATATCATGACCACCACAAAAATGATACCAAAATACAAAAGGGTCTTTATCAGCGCGCTTAAAGAAAAGGTAAACTGAAAGGAGGACATATCCATTTCAAAAATTCCCGCCGTAATCGCAGAAAGCCCCTGAGAAGCAAAAATACCCACCGCCAGGCCTGCGCCTAACGAGAATATGCCGATGATCAGCGTCTCCGCAATCAAAATGCGGGAGATTTTCCCTTTATCCATACCCAGCAGCATATAAATGCCCAGCTCTTTTTTACGCCGTTTCATCAAAAAGCCGTTGGAATAGACCACCAAAAATCCGAGTATCACAGAAATGAATATGGAAACATAGCCAATGGCGGAGGTCAGCATCTCAATAATCTGCCGCTGGTTGGCGCTCAGAGCCGCCATGGCCTGCTGGGACTCAATGGAATTGAACACATAAAACAGGCATACGCCAAAGGTCAGGGTCAAAAAATAAATGGCGTAGTCCCTTACACTGCGCCGCACATTGTTTACAGCAAGCTTAAAAAACATTGGAATTGTCACCTCCCAGCAGTGTGACAACCGATATGATATTGTCAAAAAACGCTTTGCGGGAGCTGTTGCCGCGCACCAGCTCATTGAACAGCTTGCCGTCCTTGATAAACAGGATACGGTGGCAGTAGCTGGCGGTAAACGCGTCGTGGGTAACCATTAAAATGGTGGCGCAAAGGTCGCGGTTCAGCGTTTCAAAGCTTTCCAGCAGCATACGGGCGGATTTGGAATCCAGCGCGCCTGTGGGCTCGTCGGCTAAAATCAGCGAGGGCTGTGTGATGATCGCCCTTGCGCAGGCCACCCGCTGTTTCTGCCCGCCGGACAATTGGTAGGGATATTTTTTCAAAATATCCAAAATACCCAGCGCCTTGGCAACGTATTTTACCTTGCTGTCAATCAGCTTTACAGGCGCTTTGATAATGGTAAGGGCCAGCGCGATGTTTTCATACGCCGTCAATGTGTCCAGCAGGTTAAAATCCTGGAACACAAAGCCCAGCTGCTCCCGCCGGAAAGCGGCCAGCTGCTTTGCCTTCATGGCGGTAATATTTTTGCCGTCCACGTAAATATGGCCGGAGGTCACCGTGTCAATGGTGGCAATGCAGTTGAGCAGCGTGGTTTTACCGCTGCCGGAAGCGCCCATAATACCAACAAACTCTCCCTTGTTCACAGAGAAGCTGATATTATCCACGGCCTTTGTCACCATGCCTCTGCCGCCGTAATATTTTTCAAGGTTGCTTACGTTTAAAATGGGTTCCATAAAAACATTTTTCTCCTTTTTGCTATGTTGTGCTTTCAGTATACACAGTTTCAAAGGCGCAAACCATGGATTTGCCTTACAGTAAACTTACGGATTTGTAAGGTTGGCGGCAATAAAAAACAGCCCCGCGGGGCTGAACGCTCAATCCTCCGGCAGGTGCATATTGCCAACGGGAAACGTAATGGTAACGGTAACGCCTTCCCCCTGCACAGAATCCAGCGCAATGGAAAGACCCAATTTTCCGCACAGCTTTTTGCATATAAACAGGCCCATACCGGTGGATTTTGCAAAATTGCGGCCGTTTTCTCCCGTAAAGCCCTGCTCAAATACGCGGCCCAAATCCTGCTTTGCAATACCGATGCCGTTGTCCCGTATATGCAGGGCAATGTGCTGGGCCTGCTTTTCGGCGGTAAAGGCAAGGCGCAGGGGCCGCCGGGGAGACTGGTACTTAACGGAATTCAAAATCAGCTGTCCCAGTATAAACTGCACCCATTTGCTGTCAGAAAACACCGTATGGTCCAGCTGTTTCATCTCAATCACGGTTTTGTTTTCAATCAGCTGCTTGGCGTGCTGTTTTAAAGCGGTCCCCACCATCTCCTTTAAGCTGCACGCTTTAATGGCGTAGTCCTTTTCCACATAATTGCTGCGGGCATAATACAGGGACTGCTCCACAAAATTCTCAATGTGCAGTATCTCCTCGTACATACTTTGGGTCACAGGCGTTTTGTTGTTTTCGTATACCAGAGAAGCAGAGGCAATGGGCGTTTTGATTTCATGCACCCAGGTTTCAATATACTCCCGGTACTCTCTGGAATGATTTTTATAAACGGCAACCTCGTCCGCCATGGCCTTGCTGCACTGGTACAGCACCTCGCACAGTATGTCTCCTTCCGCAAAGCGGGGCGGGTCCAGCAATTCGTGGAGCACATATTTTTTGTCCAGCGTTTCCAGGTTGAAAAATACGTTGTCGTAAAATTTTTTCTTGCGCATAAAATCAATCAGAATCGCAATGAGCACAAACAGCCACACCAGCAGATTGATAAACAGGATTCCCTCGGCGGACAGCCGCATGATCATCAGCAGGCAGCTGATCAGCAGCATGGCAAAGAAAATACACAAAAACAAAATCCAGTGGTCCTTTAAATATTGACGGAATTTCATACCATATACCCCATACCGCGTTTTGTTTTCAAATAATCGGTCACGCCTATGCTTTCCAGCTTTTTGCGCAGGCGGTTGATATTGACGGTCAGCGTGTTGTCGTCAATAAATTCATCCGTTTGCCACAGGGCGTTGATCAGCTCGTCCCTGGACTGTATGGCGCCCTTGTGCTGCATCAGCAGATGCAGTATCTTCAGCTCGTTTTTGGTCAGCTCCGCCGTTTGCCCGTTGGCGGCAATGGTGCTGTCGCAAAGGGAGAGCAGTACGCCGTTATGCTCCAGCTGGGCTTCGTGGTCCGTCTGGTACGTTCTTTTTAATAACGCGGCAATGCGGGCCAGCAATATCTGGGTATGGTACGGCTTGGTGATAAAATCGTCCGCGCCCAGGTTCATGCTCATCAGCTCGTCCACATCGCTGTTGCGGCTGGTCACAACAATAATCGGGATTTGGGACCGGCTGCGGATCTCCCTGCAAATATGGTAGCCGTCAAAATGGGGCAGGTTGATATCCAGCAGCACCAGGTGCGGCGCCGCCGCTTCCACCGCAGACGGGACAGAGGTAAAATCGTCTGCCGCAATGCACAGGTAGCCGTATTTTTCCAGCAGTGTTTTTAATTCCGTGCGTATGGTCGCATCGTCTTCCACAATCATGATTTTAAACATGGCGCAGCCGGCCTCCTTGTCCGTAAATCGTTGTTTTTCCTGACTTTATCATAGCAATATTTACCCAAAAGCGCAAGGCGGCATTTGACATTGGTTATGGCATATTGTATCATCAAGATACTGAAGAGAAGGGGGATATACATGCGTTTATCTGAGCTATTGGACGGTATTTCCTATACGGCCGCCGGCTTCCGGGACGTGGACGTGACCGACCTGGTCTACGACTCCCGTAAGGTAAAGCCGGGCTGTGCCTTTTTCTGTTTAAAGGGCGCCGTGTCAGACGGCCACCGGTTCGCCCAGCAGGCGGCGGAGCAGGGGGCGTCCGTGCTGGTGGTGCAGCAGGACGTTGCCGTAACGGAACACATACCGATCATCAGGGTAGCCCATACCCGCAGGGCGCTTGCCTTTATGTCGGCGGCGTTTTTCGGCCACCCGGCAAAGGAGCTCCCCGTTATTGGCCTGACGGGCACCAAAGGCAAAACCACAACGGCTTATATGATAAAGGCGATCTTGGAGGCAGCCGGCTGTCCCACCGGCCTGATAGGCACCGTGGGCGTGCTGATTGGAGAGCAGGTCTATCCCACCGCCAATACGACCCCCGAGTCCTACGAAATGCAGAAGTACCTGCGGAAAATGGCGGACATGGGCTGTAAGGCCGCAGTGGTAGAGGCGTCCTCTATCGGCCTGCGGGAATACCGCACCGCCGGCATGGAGTTTGAAGCGGGTGTGTTCACCAACTTTTCCCGGGACCACATCGGCGGCGCGGAGCATAAGGACATGGAGGAATACCTGCGCTGCAAGCAGCTGCTGTTCCGGCAGTGCCGCACAGGCGTAGTGAACCGCGATGACCCGGCCTGGGAAACCATGCTTCAGGGCAATACGTGCCGGCGTATTGTCACGTTCGGCTTTTCCGAACAGGCGGACTACCGCGCAGGCGGAGAGCGGCTCATCAGCGAGCCGGGCTGTCTGGGCGTCCATTTCCGCCTGGAGGGCAAACGCAGTATGGAGCTCGACGTAGCGATCCCGGGCAGATTCAGCGTATACAACGCGCTGGCCGCCGTTGCCGCGTGCGATGTGTTCCCTATCCGGCCGGAGCACATACAGCAGGGGCTGCGCGCCGTAAAGGTAAGGGGCAGGGTAGAAATGGTGCCGGTAGACGGCCCCTACACCCTGCTGATCGACTACGCCCACAACGCCGTCAGTATGGAAAGCCTGCTTGGTACCCTGCGGGAATACCATCCCAACCGTATCATCTGTATGTTCGGTGCAGGGGGCAACCGCTCCAAATCCAGACGGTTCGAGGTCGGGGAGGTTTGCGGAAGCATGGCGGACCTGTCCGTTGTCACAGCAGACAATTCCCGGTTCGAGCCGGTGATGGATATCATTGCCGATATCCGGACAGGGCTTGCAAAAACCAACGGCGCTTACGTCGTGGTGCCGGACAGGAGAGAAGCCATCGCTTACTGCATGGAACACGCGCAGCCGGGAGACATCGTCGTGCTGGCCGGCAAGGGACATGAGGATTATCAGGAAATAGAGGGCGTAAAATATCCCTTTGACGAACGTCAAATCGTGCAGGAGCTGAACCGGAATATGAGAAAAGCCTGACACACAGGTGAAAGAGGGAACGGAAAATGGAAATGCTTGTAAAAGAAATCGTAAAAGCGTGCGGCGGCACCCTGCTGTGCGGCGACCCGCAAACAGTGGTCACCTCGGTCGAAACAGACAGCAGGCTGCTGCAGCCGGGCGCGCTGTTCGTACCAATCATCGGAGAAAAGACAGATGCGCACCAATATATTCCGCAAACCTTTGAAAAAGGCGCAAAAGCGACCCTGACGCAGGTGCATACGTCCATGGACGACCCCGCCCATTGCTGGATTCGCGTAGAGCAGACCAGAGACGCGCTGCAAAAAATCGCCGCGGCGTACCGCGACCGCTTTCAGGTGCCGGTCATCGGCGTTACGGGCAGTGTGGGCAAAACCAGTACAAGAGAAATGATTGCGCTGGCGTTGTCGGCGCAGGAAAACGTCATGCAGACCAAAGGGAACTCCAACAGCCAAATCGGCCTGCCGCTGACCATGTTCCAGTTTGAACCGGCGCACACGGCCGCGGTCATCGAAATGGGCATCAGCGCCTTCGGCGAAATGGAACGCCTGGTGCAAATCGCGCGGCCCAATTACGCGGTAATCACCAATATCGGCATCGCCCATATAGAACAGCTCAAATCCAAAAAGAATATCCTGCGGGAAAAACTGAAAATCGCCGAAGCATTCGATGAATTTTCCGTCATGTTTTTAAACGGGGACGATGAAATGCTGGCAGGCATCTGCAAAACCACCGCTTTGCCCGTGGTATATTACGGCACCCAGCCGTGGTGCACCTACCGCGCGGAGAATATCCGGTCAGACGGTGTGCAGACGGTGTTCACCGTGCATACCCCAACCTTTACTTCTCCGGTCACGCTGCCCGTGCTGGGCGTCCATAATGTGCGCAACGCCCTGGCCGCCATTGCCGTTGCAGAGACCATGAAGCTGGACCTGCACAAGGTGGTGGCCAGGCTCCGTACCTACCGGCCGCCCGCCATGCGCCAAACCGTCCACCACGCAAACGGCATTACCGTTATCGACGATTCCTACAATGCCAGCCCGGACTCCGTCAAAAGCGGCGTGGACGTACTGTGCAATTTGCGCAATCCCGGCAAAAAAATAGCGGTCCTGGCCGACATGATGGAATTGGGTGAATTGAGCGAACAGGCACATTTTGACACGGGCGCCGCCGTCGGGCAAACCTCCGCGGACATTCTGGTCACCGTCGGCCCAAGAGCCGTGCAGATTGCCAAAGGCGCCGTTTCCGTCAGACCGGATATGCCGGTGGTTCTGTGCGAAAACAACGCAGAAGCAATACGCGCCCTGAAAGAATTTGTCGCGCAGGGCGACGCCATTATGGTCAAGGGCTCCCGCAGCATGAAAACAGACGAGATCGTAAAAGCGTTTCTGTAAAAACAAAAACCGCCTGCCCGCAAAGGGCAGACGGCGTGCAAATTTTCAGGTACATATATATGGTAAACAGGGTCTGCTTCGGTGCCGGGCTTTTGCAGCCCCTGCGCGCGTATATGCTGCAAAAGGGCATACTTACCGACCATATGCCCAGTATACCCTGCCGCTGCGGAAAAAGTGTTACTGAATTATGAATAGTTTGGTATGAATTTGTAAATGGTTGTGGGTAATTGATATTTTCAGCCCAAAGAAAGCCTGTTTTTTATAAAAAGTCATCATGTTTCGGCAATTTATATTAGATATAAATATATATAATGTTCAATATTAACTATTGACAAATAAAAAAATTTTTTATAAAATAAGTTATAAATTATAACGGTTGTTATAAATTTATTATTGATTGCAGTGGAAGCAATTACACTGTAAGAAAAAGGTCGATTGATACCGCAAAAGAGGGAGGAGACGCGAAACATATTTGCAAATCGGCCGCAGCAAACCGACGACAGTTAGTTTGAACAACGAACTTAGGGGGAGAGAAAATGGGCATTGACATCAAATGCTTGCCAAAACCGATCAGAGCATTCTTTAACGGTATTGGTCAGGTGGTTTTTATTGAAAACGTTATCGCCGGCGCATTGATTTTTATTTCATTCTTCATTGCCGGCCTTGAAATGAACAACTGGGATTTTGCAAACTGGTACAGCTGGAGACCGCTGGTATTTACCTTTATCGGCGTTAACCTTGCCAACCTGGTTGCATTCCTCATGGGTGCAGACAGAGACGCCATCACATCAGGTCTGTTCGGCTTCTGCCCGAACCTGATTGCCATCGGCGCATGTACCTTTACAGCAAGTGCAGACGCAAACGGCAACTGGTGGTCCGCATGGATCGTTCTGGTTGCAGGCTGCATCCTGTGCGTTCCGCTGCAAATGTTCATCAACAGATTTACAAACCATTTCGGTTTACCCGGCTTTACATTCCCATTCATTGTAATGATCTGGTTCTTCACCGCTATCAGCTTCCAGACAGATTTGCTGGCTGTTGGTAACGACCCTGCACTCAAAACCGGCATGAACGCTTTCCTTGAAAACGGCCTGACCGGCAACGGCGGCAGCTGGATGACCGGATTTGACTGGAACACCATGGGCTGGGATTGGGGCGCAATGACCGCAAGCCACTGGGGTCTGTTCGCCATCAATGCATTCGAAGAGATTTATGTCATCGACGGCTTTATCGGTTCCTTGATTATCATCGTAGCATACTTCTGGTACAAATGGGATTTCGCACTCAAAGCTTTGTTGGCAACAGCATTCGCTATTGGCATGGGCTTGTTATTCGGTGCTGACATGGGTCAAATGGGTCTTGCTCTTTACGGTTACAGCTCCATTCTTACAGTTGGCGCTTTGGATACATTCTGCAAGAGCAGAATCAATTCCGGAAGATATTGGTTCCTGTTCTTCCTTGGCCTGGTCATGACCAGCCTTATCAACTTTGGTGCACAAACAATCTTGGGCGCATTCGGATTCCCAAGCTGCACAATCGCATTCGTACTTGCCGGCTGGTTCATCTTGATCGTTGAGCGCGTCATGATCGACCAGGCTGAGAAAAAAGCACAAAGCAAAAACGCTGCTTAAGTGTGAATGCACAACGGTTGATAGTACACAAACATGATGTGTACATTGGTTTTAGTACAGTCACAATAAACAACTAAACCAATCTTACGCTCCGGCAGATAGATTCGTAACAGAATTTATCTGCCGGAGTTTTTTATTTTCTCCCCTTTCTTGTTCCGTACCCATTGTTGGCCAATCCCGCGGTGCGGTTCGCTGTCAGCATTTCTATTCTGTGCGCTGTACAAAAAAATAAAGGTATGTAAATATATTTACCCCACAGCCATATGGTTATGCAGTCCCTCTATATTTTCCCCAGGAGCAATATTCTTTGCGTTTAGTTTATTTTGTAAAAATGAGTTTCCCTAACACCTTTTGTCCGCTGCCATACATGGAAAAATCATATAAACACTATATATAGTGGCAGTTTATCCTATTTTGTCGTGAAATCTAACAAAATATCGTATTTTACTTGAAACAGTGACAAATTTGTGATAAACTGTAACTAATTTGTTACGAATCACTTTCAATCATGGGGACGATGACGAATGACGGGTATGAACAAAACAACGCATGGAAAATCACGGTACACATATGGGCTGGCAGGCCTGCTTGCCGTATTGGCGGCTTGCATATGCCTGCTGTTTTGCGGCGGCAATACGGCTTATGCACAGGAAACCGCCGCGTATCAGCAAACCGGCCAGCATAAGGCGGCCATCACAGTAGAAAATGAGTCCGAGGAGGCTGTCTCGCCTGTGGTGCATATTCTCGCCTTTGGGCTGGTGCTTGCAGCCAGCGCGGCGGCGGCAGGCATTTTAATCGGGGTTCGCAAACGAAAACAGCATAAAAAATAAAATGATGTTCAAACGGTTTGGTAAAAATATGTCCAGACCGTTTTATTTTTCCGCGTTTTATCAAAAATAAAAATTTTCTTCATGCAGTCGCCATACCGTTTTCCCCATGTTTGTTGCAAAAGTGTTATTTTTTGCACACCGTTTATGTAATTACCAAAATAAAACCTTCTGTTTTGTGGCAAATTAAATACAGCCGCGCAAAAGGAGGTGAAGCAATGGGTAATTTAAAACGAGCATTTCGCATTTTAAGCGGTGTTGCGGCTGTGTTTGTGCTGGCATTCGGCATTACGGCAGGAATCGCGGAATACACCATTCCGGACAGCTTCCGGGTCACACAGGGGCAGGAGTTGAATCTGGACGCCCTTGGCCTGAGCGCGGAACCGGCGATGGGCCGGGAGGTGGACGCCGTCTCCCTGCACACCGCGTCTGCCGATTACGACGCGGACGTACTGCTGTTTGACACGATTCCCATCAAAACGGTCCACGTAAGCGTAACAGAACCGCTGACGCTGATTCCGTGCGGTACGCCGTTCGGCATTAAAATGTTTACCAACGGCGTCGTGGTAGTGGGTATGGCCGACATCGATTCCACCGACGGAAAGGTGAATCCCGCCGCCCAAGCCGGGCTGAAAATGGGGGACATCATTACAAAAATCAACGGGACTCCCGTTTACGAAAACGATGCGGTTTCCCAGGCGATACAGGACAGCGGCGGCCAGCCGCTGGAATTTACCGTAAACCGCAGCGGCGAGGAATTACAGCTGACCCTGACTCCCGCGGTCTCTTCCCAGGACGGCTCTTACAAGGGCGGCGTATGGGTCAGAGACAGCACGGCAGGCATTGGCACCGTAACCTTTTATGACCCGCAAACCGGCCTGTTTGGCGGGCTGGGACACGGTATCTGCGACATTGACACCAACAACCTGATGCCCATGAAAGACGGCGAAATCGTCCCTGTCACCATCAGCGGTGTTACAAAGGGCCAAAAGGGCGCTGCCGGAGAACTGCGCGGCTACTTCAGCGGCAGCCAGTCAATAGGCAATTTGTATGTCAACTCCGATGAAGGCGTATACGGACAGCTGCAGGCCTCCCCGGCTCAGCAGCAGGCGCTTCCCGTTGCCATGAAGCAGGAGGTGCAGGAAGGTCCCGCACAGATTTTGGCAACCGTGGAGGACGGCACGCCCCGGTATTATGACGTGACCATCGAGCACGTGGCATATAAAAGCGATTCCAGGGTCAAAAACCTGGTCGTCCTTGTAACAGACGAAGCATTGCTGGAAAAAACAGGCGGCATCGTACAGGGTATGAGCGGCAGCCCGATTATCCAAAACGGTAAAATCGCAGGCGCCGTGACCCATGTATTTGTAAATGACCCCACCAGGGGCTACGGCATTTTTGCAGAGACCATGGTGGAAAATCTGGCCGCCATAGAACAAGAGACTGTGCAAAAAGCCTCCTAAAAAATTCTTTTCGACAATTTTATTTGTAGAATATTCTTATTTTCTCCTGATTTCAAAATTTAATCTTACAAACTATTGCTAATATTTCCATTATATGGTAATATATGTATGCACTAAAAAAACAGGGGGAGAAAATATGAAAAACGCTCTAAAATTATTGATTTCAAATGAACGTGACGAATTTCATAGAGAGTACGCAAAAGCGTTTGAAAATGCAGGCTTTCAGTTAAGTTTTGCTCCCAAAGACGGCTTGCGGCTATTGGACAAGATCCGGCAGGAACAGCCGGACCTGGTGCTGATGGATCTCTTTATGCCGCATTTGGACGGCATCGGCGTCATTCGCTCCCTGCAGCAGGCCAAAGCGGAAAAGAAGCCTTTATTTTTTGTCAAGTCATCGTTCAGCAGCCCTACCTTAGAGCACGAGCTGATGAACAACGGCGTTTCTTATTTCGCAGTAGAGCCGTTTCAGCCGCAGGATCTGGCAGACAGAATGCTGCAGCTGTCCGGCTGTAAAAATACAAACGAGAGTAAATTGGAGGAAAACAACGTGAATCACCTGCCGTCACTGGAAATTCAAGTAACAGAAATTCTGCACCAAATCGGTGTCCCTGCACACATCAAGGGCTACCAGTATTTAAGAGATTCCATCATCATGGCAATCGAAACACCCGAAATCATCAATGCCGTAACAAAACAGCTGTATCCGTCTGTTGCCAAGCATTACGAAACCACATCGTCCCGCGTAGAAAGAGCAATCCGCCATGCCATAGAGGTAGCGTGGGACCGTGGCGACGTAGACGTGCTCAACTCCTATTTCGGCTACACCATCCACAACACAAGGGGCAAGCCGACCAACAGCGAGTTCATCGCCATGATCAGCGACAAGCTGCGTCTGCAAATGAAAACAGCCAGCTGAACATTTTTGCCGGCAGGCAGGGTATGCCGCCGGCTGTGCAATATAACGGCTCCGCAGTCAGGAAGACGCCGCAGGCGCTTCTTTTCCGCGGAGCTTTTTGCTGTAAAAAAGCCCCTGCACAAACATATGCAAAGGCTCAATACATTATTTTATTTTCCTTTCCAAACGGTCTATCTGCCTGCTCAGCAGCCTGTCTATCAGCAGCGAGAGCAGGACAAATACAATCGCGGCAAAGCCTGCCAGTATCAAAAAGCAGTAGAACATAGGCAGTGTGATCACCGAAAGCGAAAACAAATCCTTTAAAACAAAAACGGAAAATACGAACGCGCCCAGCATGGTAAAAAACAGCGCGCAGCGAATCCAGTTAAACGGCAGCGAGACCTTGAGCAGTACCAATAAGCCGGCAAAGCCGGTGCCCATAACGGCCAGGGTAGAGATTTCCTCAGGCCGGAACGGGAAAACGGAGCAAATAACGGCCAGCGCCGCAATGCTGAACACCATGGTCAGCGCGCCGGGAATGGACTTTCGTATCACATTGACGATATATTTACCCTGAATGCGCTCCTTATTGGGCTCCAAAGCCAAAATCAGCGAGGGAGCGCCAATGGTCAGCGCGCTGATCAGGGTCAGCTGGATCGGCTGAAAGGGATAATCGAAATGCAAAAAGATAAATAAAATCGCGTTGATTGTGGAGAAAATCGTTTTGGTCAGGAACAAAGAGGAGGAGCGCTGCAAATTGTTGATTGAGCGCCTGCCCTCCTTTAAAATTTTCGGCATGGAGGCAAAGTTGGAATCCAGCAGTACCAGCTGCGAAACGGTCCTGGCCGCGTCACTGCCGGAGGCCATGGCAATGCTGCAATCGGCTTCCTTCAGGGCCAGTACATCGTTTACGCCGTCGCCCGTCATGGCAACGGTGTGCCCCTGGGCCTTCAGGGCTTTAACCAGCTCTAATTTCTGCTGGGGCGTCACCCGGCCGAACACACTGTACTTCTGTGCGGCTTCCCGCAGCTGCTCCGGTGTTTGCAGGGTGGTGGCGTCTACAAAGCGGTCCGCGGTTTTCAGGCCGGCTTTTTTTGCAATATTCGCAACCGTGACCGCGTTATCGCCGGAAATAATTTTAATATCCACACCCTGTTCCGCAAAGTAAGCCAGAGTTGCCGGCGCTTCCGCCCGTATTTTATCACTGATAAATAAAAACGCCATGGGGCAAATGTCCGCAGGCAGCTCCTTGTCTGCAATTTGATGGGGCGAGCGTGCCAGAAGCAGTACGCGCTCGCCTTTTTCCGCGTGCGCCTGCATAACCTCCTGGTAAGGAGAAACATCGTCCAAAATAAATTCAGCGGCGCCGAGGATATAACTGCCGTGCTCCTGAAAGGAAGCGCCGCTCCATTTTCTGGCCGACGAAAAGGGCACAATATGGCTGCAGGTCAGCCGGTCGTATTTGTCACAATGGTTTTTCACGGCGTTAAACGTGGGGTTGTCGTCCTCCAGCGCGTGTATCAGCGAGCCCAAAGCAACGCTGAGCGCCTCATCGGTGGTGTCGTGCAGAGGCAGTACGTCCGTTACCTCCATGGTGCCCTCCGTAATGGTGCCTGTTTTGTCCAGGCACAGCACGTCCACACGGGCCAGCGTCTCAATGCAGTACAGCTCCTGTACCAGCGTTTTATGCTGAGAAAGCCGTATGATGCTCACCGCAAACACCACGCTGGTCAGCAAAATCAGCCCTTCGGGAATCATGCCGATCAGGGCGGCAACAACGCCGACCACGGCTTCGTCATACGCCTGGTGAGAAATGAAAAACTGCTTGCAGAACAGCGCAATGCCCACGGGAATCAGCGTAAAACCGATATATTTAATAATGCGGTTTGTCCAGTTCATGATTTCCGAATTGGGCTTTTTGACGTATTTTGCATTGTCAGTGATTTGGGCGGCGTAATTGTCCTTGCCCACGTGCTCCACTCTGGCATGACAGCTGCCGCTGATAATAAAGCTGCCGGAGAGCAAATGGTCGCCGGGCTGTTTGTATACCGGCTCGGATTCACCGGTGAGCAGCGATTCGTTGACCTCGCATTCCCCGTCGATCACGACCGCGTCGGAGCAAACCTGGTTGCCAGCGCCCAAAAAAGTAATATCGTCCATCACAATGTCGTGTATGGCAATTTCCTGTTTTCTGCCGCCGCGTATCACATGGGCTTTCGGCTGTGCAATCAAAGAAAGCTTGTCTATGGTTTTTTTGGCGCGTATTTCCTGTACGGTGCCAATAAAAATATTGCAGAGGATCACGCCCATAAACAGCAGGTTTTTATAAGAGCCCACGCTTAAAATCAAAACGGCCAGCGCAAAGTTTAAAATATTAAACGGCGTGACCAGATTTTCCAGCACAATGCGTTTGATGCTTTTTGTTTTGATGTCGCTGTTTTGGTTGACAAGCCCCTGCTCCACACGCCGGCGGACTTCCTCGTCCGTCAGCCCGCAAAGAGGCTCCGCTGCGGGCGGGGTCTGTTCCGTATGATTTTGGTCCAAATGCATATTTGTCTCCTATATGGTCGTCTGTGTGGATTTGCCGCCTGTCTGCGTCTGCAACGCCGGTTCAAGCATAGACCTGCTTTTATATTGGGATAAATACTGCGGGGTTATGCCAAAACGGCGCAGATCACAGGCGGGAAAATCGATAGATAGCTTTATTATACATGATTTTACCGTTGATTTGTAGATAAATTATCACATTGAAGTTATTTTGTAACTTTTATGTGAATTCCGCGTGACCGTACAAGGCAGTACGGCATGAAAAGTCCATAAAAAAGAGAAATCCTGTGCCGGCAAGTGCTTTTGTATCAAAACACAGCCGGCGTCAGGCATTGCTGCAGGGGCGCATAGAGGGACGGCGGTTTTCATACACTGTAACAGCCTGCCAACAGGCGCAGAACACCAATTTTTCCGCCGCGGCAGGCAGCCGGAAATTGCACGGCACATTTTTTTATGCTATAATAACATATTATCATTTTATCTTTCGGAGGATCTACATATCGTAAAAAAGTTATACGGTGTTTTGCAACATACCAAAACACTTGGAGGCTTTAACGGGATTCTCATGCTTTCGTTAACAGCTTCTTTGTTCTTTCCTTACTATATCACCTTAGCCTGTACGCTCATTGCGGTGGTCGCTGCGGTTATACAGAAAAAAACAAGAAAAGCCGTCTTTTGCAGCGCGTCCAATTTATTCGCTATGGGCATTATGGTTTACGGCGCGGTGGTCAGCAGCATCTATCAAAATATCCGGGGCATTTTATATTCCCTGGTATTTTTAGCGGCGCTTATCGTCCTGTTTTACGGCAAAACGATCATGACCCGCAGTCTGTTTGACCGCATGATGGACGTAGCCTGCTTTGCAAGTGTGCTCTGTATGCCGGTCGCGGCAATCCAGATGTTCTGGTTTCCCTGGGCGACCGTAGACGGCAGGCCGCCTTCCACCTTCAGCAACGCAAATTATTACGGCATGATGATAGAGTTTGTGGTCATTATTTCCATGTACCGTATTTTTACAAACCCAAACGTAAAAATGAGAAAATGGTACGTGGGCGTCATTTTGGTAAACCTGATTGGTCTATATATGTCGATGAGTATGTCGTCGTGCATGACATTGTTTTTGACAATGTTGATATACCTGATGATCAAAGGCAAGAAAAAGTCCGCAACGGTTTTATTTGTACTGATTGCCTTTGTCGCGTTTGCGTTATTGTCAGGGCAAATATTTCCGCGTATGGACACCACTACGGACATTTTCCGGGTCAGGATAGACGTGTGGAGCACCGCCCTGCGGGGCATTGCGGATCACGCGCTGTTCGGCATGGGACCGGGGGCCTATGAGCTGGTATGGCCTTTTTACGGCGGCTACCCAACGGTGCACGCGCATAATTTATTTCTGGACACACTGCTGAATTTCGGCGTTATCGGCGGCTGCGCGGTATTCTTTTATATGCTCACGCAGCTGAAAATGCTGATGAAACGCTTTCAGGACAATGTGTGCAAAAACAGGAATATCCTGGTGCTGGTCATGTTCGCAGCGGTTTTGATCCACGGCTGTACGGACGTTACGTCCTTTTGGATACAGACGGGTATGCTGTTTTTCCTGGTATATACCTCAACGGGTATTCAAAACCGCGCGCATACGCTGGCACAGCGCCGGCGCGGCATGAAGCTGCACCGCACCGAGACATGGACGGCAGGGGAGCAGACCGGGCAGCCGCAGGAGGATGCAAAGCCCAAAGCGGATATTTACGACAGGAAAATACGGTAAAAAAGCGCTGCGGAACAGGATTCCCGGCGCTTTTTTTGACCATGGTGTTCGGAATGTTCGTATGCTTTCCGTTGTTGTAATCAAGTTGTAAAAAACGTGCACAAACCGGCCTTTTGCAGACACGTTTTATTGCCAAAACAGGTCCGGAAATGCTATATTAAATTTATAAGCGGGGGTGATGGAACAATGGCAAAAATTTTAATTGTGGAAGACGATGTAAACATTGCCAAAATGCTGGAAGCGACCCTGTCCATCGGCGGTTATGATTCCCAGCGGTGTGATAACGGGCGCAGGGCCGTGGATATGGTGACCGCGCAGACGTTTGATTTGGTCCTGCTGGACGTGATGCTGCCCGACATGGACGGTTTTCAGGTGATAAAGGCCATTGACAAAGAGAAAACGGCCGTTATTTTCCTGACGGCCTTGCAGGATGTGATGGACAAGGTAAAAGGCCTGAAGCTGGGCGCAGAGGACTATATTGTAAAGCCCTTTGAAACAGTGGAGCTGCTGGCCAGAATAGAAGTGGTGCTGCGCCGCAAGCATAAAAGCACCAATGTGATTCATTACGGCGATATTACCATGAATATGAACGAGCATACGGTGAAAAAAGGCGAGGACTATGTCAGCCTGACGCCGAAGGAATTTGATATACTGGCTTTCTTTTTGCAGAACCAGGACATTGCCCTGACGCGGGAGCGTCTGCTGGCTACCGTTTGGGGCTATGAGTTTGTGGGAGAGACCCGCACGGTGGACATTCATGTACAGCAAATACGCAAGAAAATGGGGCTGCACCAGAAATTGGTGACCATACCCAAATTGGGCTACCGCTTAGAGAGGATCAGCGAATGAAACTGTGGCAAAAAATCTTTTTATGCTCTTTGGCGCTGGTGATTCTGGCCATTGACGTGACCTCGGTGCTGCTGCTGTCCAACAGCCACCGCCTGACGGTCATGCGTGAGGAGCAGAATGCGGTTTCGGAGCATAAGTACCTGTCTGCCATGCTCAAGGACAATGTGATATTTGAACGGCTCCGGCAGAACAAGGTGCTTTTGTCCCCGGAAGAGGTGATAGAGGTCACGCAGTCCGCGTTTGACCCCCAGTCCGGCTCGCGTACCGTGGGGTTGTCCCTGTATACGGGACAACGGCGGCTGCTGAGCTACAACGGGCGTACAGAGCAGCTGGAGGTCTCTATTTTGCAAAGCGCTTCCCAGTCCGGCGTGCTCAACCAGGTGCAGGGGCTGGGCGGCTATGCGCTGGAAATCGTGGATGACGGCAGCGCCTCGTATTTGGTCGTGATCTCTCAAATCATGCTGGAAAACCAGCCGTATTACCTGATGACCTCGTCCGATGTAACGGAAATCTACACCTTATACAGCCAGCAGCTCAATTATATTCTGGTGATGAGCATCATATGCGCAACGGTGATCGCTTCGGTTTTGCTGGTTGTGGTGTGGCTGCTGCTGCTCCCCCTGCGCAGGATAAACGAGGGCACGCAGCAGATTGCCCGCGGCAATTACAGCAGGCGATTGCCGGAAACGGGCAGTACGGAATTTTTACAGCTGTCCCGCAATATGAACGAAATGGCGCAGGCCATAGAGCAGAATGTGCAGGAGCTGGAAAGCGTGGCGCAGGACAGGAGCACCTTTATTGCCAATCTGGCCCATGAGATGAAAACGCCCCTGACCTCTATTTTGGGCTTTGGCGACCTGCTGCGCATCAAGCGCACGGTAAGCGATAAGGAGCGGCAGGAATACGCGGGCATTATTGTGGAGGAGACCAAACGGCTCAAGACCCTGTCCGGCAAACTGATGGAGCTGATTACCGTAGGCAGTACGCAGCTGGACTGGCAGACGCTGCCCCTGACCGGCCTGATGGAGGAGGTAGGGCAGACGCTCCAGATTGCGTTGTCCAAGTCCGGCGTTACCCTGAATATGCGGGTATGCAAAACAGAGGTCACGGTGGACAAGGAGCTGTTCAAATCCCTGATCTATAACCTGATCGACAACGCCATCAAGGCGTCCAAGGCGGGGCAGGAGATTGAGGTGCTTGCAGAGGAGGAAAACGGGGTTTTGACCATATCCGTTAAAGATCAGGGGATTGGTATTGCAAAAGAGGAGCTTCCGAAAATCACACAGCCGTTTTATATGATAGACAAGTCCCGCACCAGAAAAGCCGGCGGGGCCGGCCTGGGGCTGGCGCTGTGCGCGGAAATCGCAAAGCTGCACGGGGCAAAGCTGCGCATTGAAAGCGAGCCGCGCAAGGGCACGTGCGCAAGCGTTATTTTTGACAAAAGGGAGGAAATGCGATGAAACCGCAGATGAAACCGCAAAAGCAGAAAAAGTTTCATATCCTCAGCCTTTTGCTTACGCTTTTGGCCGGCGCGGCGATTTTAGGCGCGGGGTATTTGCTGATAAGCAGTATGCAGTACTGGATACCCAGCTACAAAAATAAAATGACCTACATGGGTCAGGAGCATGTGCAGATGCAGCCGCTGTACTGGAGCAGGGAAGAGGAGGTCACCATTTATCCGTGGGGCCTGTACAAAAGCGGTACGGCCGCGCCGCTGACGGAGGAGGATACAGCGCTGCTGCGCGGGGTACAGCTCGACGGGCTGCTCAGCCGCGCGGCGTCCGCGGCGGAACAGGTGGATTTTGTGTCCGCGTTTCAAAAGGTTACCTCCAACAATGTGCCGGTTTATTTTTTGAAGGACTTTGTGTGTACCGGGTACACGGACGCACAGGAGACGCTTTCCTCCGGCGGGGAAAGGGCGGCAACGGAAAAAACCGTCAGCTGTGCCGTGGACCAGTACGGACAGCTGCTGTACTTGCAGGTGACCGACAAGGACCGCGCGGCGCGGACGGCCGACCGCGGGGAAATGGAAAAAACCTACAACAGCTTTTCCGCTTTGCGGGACACGGAGGACTCTGCGGAAAACAGCCTGCTGGATAAAGCGGCGCGGCGCCTGTACGATTTGTTTTCCTCCAATGCCCACCAGCATAAGGCGGCCAGAGTGCTGGAGACGTTTTTTTTCGCAGACCGCGGCGCTTATGACGTTGTGCTGCAGGATCAGCAGATTTTGCTGATTTACACGTTTGATTCGGGCTACCGCGCCATTTTTATTTACCATGTTCCCATGGGAGAGATAACGGGCGTCAGCTTGGAAAAGCTGTCCGTATAGGGCTGTTCCGGATTTTTACGCCTGATTGACATTTTCTTACATACTTTACCCTGCAGGGTGTGCCATAATCATGGTACGGAACAGAAAAAAGCCTTTGCTTTGGAAAGAATGTGTGAAAAATGAAATGGAAGCAGGTCGTTTTATTGCAGGGGAAGCCGCCGATGCTCCGGGCCGGTGTGATCAGCCTGGCGGTGACGGTTTTGGTTACGGCAGGCGCTTTTTTGACGGCGTACTGCGCTTTTTACGCAAAGAGCGGACAGGGATTGCCTGATTTTAACAACGGGGTGGAGCATATGGAGGTCATAGACGCGGAAAAAGCCCGGGCAAACAACGGTTTTTTGCTGGAAGTGCCCTATATTTCGCAAAAGGGAGCGTACCCTGCGGCGTGCGAGGCGGTCAGCGCGGTCATGGTGCTGTCCTATTACGGGTATGATATTTCGGTAGACGATTTTATTGACCGCTGTCTTTCCAGGCAGGAGCCGGCTGTGCACCCGGATACAGGATTGCTTACCTGTACAAGTCCTGCGCAGGCGTTTATCGGCGATCCGAAATCTTACGGAGGCTATGGCTGTTATGCGCCTGTGATCGTTGACGCTTTGCACAGGGCGGCGGGCGATACGGCAGTGGCCATAGACACGACCGGCACGGATATTGACCGGCTGCTGGAACAGTATGTTACGCGCAAAATTCCCGTATTGCTGTGGGCGAGCATCAATTTGGCGCCTACCTACGCAGGGGACAGCTGGATACTGGAGGAAACGGGGCAATGGTACACCTGGACGGCGGGAGAGCACTGTATGGTGCTGGTCGGCGCGGATGATGGGCACTATTATTTTAACGACCCCTATAACGGCAACGGCGTTGTGC
>CALWUX010000024.1 GCA_944384795.1 uncultured Clostridia bacterium
GCCACCCGCATAATCTCCCGCACCTTATCCACGGGCATATCCAGCTCGTCGGAGATTTCATCCGCCGTAGGCTCATGGCCGTTGGTATGCAGCAGCTGGCTGGACACCTTTTTGACCTTGTTGATGGTCTCCACCATGTGAACGGGAATGCGTATGGTCCTGGCCTGATCCGCTATGGCGCGGGTAATGGCCTGGAGTATCCACCAGGTGGCATAGGTAGAAAATTTAAAGCCTTTGGTGTAGTCAAATTTCTCCACAGCTTTGATCAGACCTAAATTTCCTTCCTGTATCAAATCCAAAAACTGCATACCTCTGCCAAGGTAGCGCTTTGCAATGCTGACCACCAGGCGCAGGTTTGCTTCAGACAGCCGTTTTTTTGCAACCTCGTCCCCGTCAATAATGCGAATGGCCAGTTCTATTTCCTCTTCGGGAGAAAGCAGCGGCACACGGCCAATCTCCTTTAAATAGACCTTTACAGGGTCGTCAATGGCAATCCCTTCCGTATTCAGGGAGGATTCCAGGTCCTCGTCTTCCCCGTTCTCCTCCTGGCCGAACTCGATCTCATCAAGGGCAATGTCGCCAAAATCCTCAACGATTTCAACGCCCTGCGCTTCCAGGGTATCATAAAATTTTTCAATCTGCTCCGGCTCAAAATCCAGCTCGCCCAAAGCGTCCAGAATTTCCTTTGTGGTAAGCTGTCCTTTTGTTTTGCCTATTTCCAGTAGATCCTTCATAACCGTTTTCTTATCCGGTGCTGCCATAAGCGTGTTTCCTCCCAGCTTGGCGGCTGTTTATTTTTTTTGTTCCTTCAGCCGCGCCAAATAGTCCTGTATTTCCTGCGCCTGCGCCTGTTTGGCGTCATCGGCGTTCAATTTTGTTTTTTCCTCTAAAATCACATGGATATATTCCTCCGCGTCATTTTGCCCAACTGCAACAGAATTATGCTTTGCCAGTATCCCTGCCACAGCGCTTAATTCCTCCATGGAAAACACGTCCGAAATATCTGTAAGCCCCACCTGCAGGCCGCTTTTCATTTTATCCGTAATGCATTCATACACCCGCCGGTTAAACGCCGTGCAAAACTGCTCCGGCGGCAGTTTGGCGCGAATGCGCTCCGCCATATCGTTGTTTTGAAACAAATAGGCAATCAGCGCTTCCTCTGCGTTTGCAGCGCGGAAATGCTCCCGCTTATCCGGGTTGACCCGGTCCTTGAGCCCAACCGTCTCCTGCTGGAACTGCCGGAATTCCTTTTTCTGCTGCGACTGCCGCCGCTTTTTGCTCAGCTTATCTATCTGTACCATTACCGCCGCGCGGTCTATCCCCGTTTCCTCCGAGAGCCGCCCGGCGTAAATCTCCTGCTCCATGCGGTTGTCCAGCTGAGACAGCAGCTCCGCCGCACCGTTTAGGTACTGTACCTTTCCCGCGGGGGACTCCAAATCACAGTCCGCTTGCAGCTGTCTGAGCCGGTACTCCACATCGTTGCCGCTCTGCTCCAGCAGCTGCTTGAACCTTGCCGGCCCCTGCTCGCCGTAGGAGCGGATAAACTCGTCCGGGTCTTTCCCGTTGGGCACGGAAAGGACCTTGACAAGCAGCCCCACGCTTCTAAGCAGCTCAATTGCCCGTGCCGTAGCTTTTTGGCCCGCCTGGTCGGCGTCATAGGCAATCACCACTTCTTTTGTGTAGCGGGCAATCAAATGGGCCTGCTCCGTGGTAAGGGCCGTACCCAAACCGGCAATGGCGTTGTCAAATCCCGCCTGGTGCAGGGCAATCACGTCCATGTAGCCCTCAGCCAGAATCAACTGCTCTTTTCCGCTGTTTTTTGCAAAATTCAAAGCGAACAGACCGTAGCTTTTCTTAAAAGCCAGCGTATCGGAGGTATTGAGATATTTCGGCTTCTGGTCGGTCATGGTGCGCCCGCCAAAGGCAATCACATTCCCCCGCAAATCAATAATGGGAAACATGACCCGGTTATAAAAACGATCCATGGGCATACCGGCGCGGGTCTTTACCGCCACATTGGCCTGTATCATCTCCTGGTCCGTATAACCCATGCCCTGCAAATGATTGACCAGTGCAAAGCGGGTATCCGGCGCAAAGCCCAGACCAAAATGTGTTATGGTCCCGGGCTGCAGCCCCCGCTGCAAAAAATACGCCAGCCCCGTTTTCCCGCCGGGACTTTTTAAAATCCTGTGGTAGAACCGGGCAGTCTCACGGTTGATTTCCAAAATGCGCGCCCGCAGCCGCATCATGCTGTCGTCCACGCCCAGCTCCGGCAGCTGCATACCCACACGGTCGGCAAGGAATTTGACCGCTTCCATATAATCCAAATTCTCAATGCGGCGCACAAAACTGATAACATCTCCGCCTGCACCGCAGCCAAAGCAGTAAAAGGAGCCGGTCTCCGGGTACAAATGGAAGGACGGCGTGCGCTCGTTATGAAACGGGCACAAACCGACCAGCCCGCGGCCGCTCCGTTTGAGCTGCACATAAGAGGAAGCAATCTCTTCTATGGAATTGCGCATTTTCAACTCCTGCAAAAACAATCCGGGTACAGGCACTTGCATTCCTCCTTTTCCTTGCAGTTAAATCCCCCAGGATTTCGGCACGACGATTTTCTGGAACAGCGCCACCGCAAAATGGTCGGTCATGCCGGCAATATAATCGCAGGCGGCGCGTTCCACACCCTCCTGCTCGGCAATTTCACGCATATCCTCCGGCAGGTGGTCCATGGAGAGCACGTATTCATACAGGGTCCTGATCAAATCCGGCACCTTTTTTTCCTCGTCCTTTGCCTGGGGGTTGCGGTACACATTCTCAAACATGAACTTGTGTATTTCCTGGTAGGCGTGTCCCACCGCAGCGTCCATCTGAATACGATCGTCCGCGCTGTTTTCAATCAGGGACAGCACCATGGTATTGATCCTGGCGGACGTAGTGTTTCCCAAAACCTCCGTCAATTCTCGGGGAATATCCTCCGGACGCAGCACACCGGCACGAACGGCGTCGTCAATATCATGGTTGATATAAGCAACGCGGTCGGCAAACCGTACAATGCGCCCCTCGGGCGTATCCGCCTGCTTTGGCCCCGTATGGCAAAGGATTCCGTCCCGTACCTCCGCCGTTAAATTCAGGCCCTGCCGGTTCTTTTCCAAACGCTCCACAACACGGACGCTTTGCTCATTGTGATTGAAATGCAGCGGCGATACCTCCCGCAGCGCCCGCTCGCCCGCGTGGCCAAAGGGGGTATGTCCCAAATCGTGCCCAAGGGCAATGGCCTCGGTCAAATCCTCATTCAAACGCAGCGCCCTTGCAACGGTGCGGGCAATCTGCGCCACCTCCAGCGTGTGGGTCAGGCGCGTGCGGTAATGGTCCCCCTCCGGGGAGAGAAACACCTGGGTCTTATGCTTTAACCGCCGAAAGGATTTGGAATGGATGATACGGTCCCTGTCCCGCTGGAACGCGGTGCGTATGCCGCATTCCGGTTCAGGACGCTGTCTGCCCTTTGTCTCTGCTGCCAAGGTAGCAAAAGGCGACAAAATTTGCTGTTCCAGCAGCTCCGTGTGCTCTCTGATATGCATCACCGTCTCCCCCCTTATAAAGTCCGTTAAGTAATTATACGCCGCTGTTTCAAAATATCCTCTTTTTTTCTTTCAAAAAATCTCAAATTCCGCTTTTACGGCTCCAAAACGGCAAAAAACGCTTTTTCGCCGGCCTCAGCCGTCACCGCGCCGCAAGTCAAATCTGCCAGACGCTTTTCAAATTTGTCAAAATCCGCCTGGCCCATATGGAACCGTATGCGCACCGTATCGGCAAACACCGTATCGTCTACGGCGCCGGCGCATTCGGGTATCAGCGAAGCGATCCTGCCGTACTGGTTATAATCGCAGACCAGCTCTGCCAGCAGGCACTGGCGCATCAGCTGTACGCGTCCCGCCTCCACCGCCAGCGAAGCGGCATGGGAATACGCCCGCACCAGCCCGCCGCCGCCCAGCAATATCCCGCCAAAATAGCGGGTGACCACCACCACGGCGTCGGTGACCTCTCCCTTTTGCAAAACGTCCAGCACGGGCAGTCCCGCCGTGCCCTGGGGCTCGCCGTCGTCCGAATAGCGGCGGGTCTGCCCCTCCCGCAGGGAATAAGCGTATACATTGTGGGTCGCGTCCCAGTGCTTTGCTTTGATGCTTTGGATAAACGCAGCCGCCTCCGCTTCCGTCTGCACCGGCTTGATATAGCCGATAAATTTTGAGCGTTTTTCGACAAATTCCGCGCTTGCTTCCCGCTCAACCGTCCGGTATGACTCCATAAAAAGCTCCTTTTCCACAAATAAAAAATGCGGACAGTACAGCAATGTGCACCGTCCGTCAAATTTAACATAAACCAAAAGAAATGACAATCATTCGCAAATGGCTCTATTTGCTCCGGAATAAAACCGGCCCGCCCGGTATTTTCAAATCCCGCAGGGTATGTTATTTATCCTGCATACCATAGCGTTTTTTGAACATATCAACACGGCCGCTTGTATCAACCAGCTTTTGCTTACCCGTAAAGAAAGGATGGCATTTAGAGCAAATTTCCACGCGGATATTTTCTTTTGTGGATTTTGTCTCGATCTCATTTCCGCACGCACATTTAATGGTTGTTTTTTCAAACTTCGGGTGTGTATTCTCTTTCATTCCTGTCACCTCTTTCAGCGATAATCAATATAACATAAGAATTTTATCACAAAAAAGCGCAAAATGCAAGCCTAATTTTTTCAGGATAAAAAAGCGCCCTCAGCCGCGGCTGTCCGTATAGGCAATATATTCCTCCAGGCACATACCAAGCCGCCTCATGCCGGTGGCGTGCTCCGTACCCACATAACGGAACTGCGTGTAAGAAGCGGCGTGTCCCGTAGCGGCGGTTTTATCCGCCGGGTACCGCTGAATGAACCCGTACCGAATCGCGTTCTTCTCCAGCCACCTGAACTGGGGCGAAGCGCCCAAAGCCGCCTGGCCGCTTCCCTTGGGAACAAGCTGTACCGCCATACCTGTTTGCAGCTCGCTGTAATTGCCGGGCAGTACATGGAATTTCGCGTCCTCCCCGGCACGGATCTCCGTATACCCGCCGCCCTTCAGCAGCCGCTCCACCTCCGCCTCATACCGGGCCTGCTGGGTCTCCCTGTCCACATAGCCGCCCGTTACGTCCAAATCACAGCCGTCCTGCTGTGCGTCCGCCAGCATTTTTTCAAGGGCGGGCAATATCCGCCGGTCCACCTGCACGCCTTTGTATTCCGTCAGCTGGGGCGCAAACCCTTCCTTGAGCGGATTGCTTTTGTTGACCAGCAGCAGGTTAAAGGAATCCTCATATACAGGCAGCGCCGTACCGGACGGCTGCAAAGCACCGGACTGCGCCGTTTGCGGGCTGTTTTGCAAAGGCCCCTGCAAAAACAGCCAAACGGTCACGCCGGCTGCCGCCATAAAAACAGCGGCCGCGGCGGCCACACAGGCCTTTATCACCCGCAGCGGCCGCACATCTCCGGCCCGGCCGCTGCCTCTGCGGGTGTGCAGAACTTTTTCCGCTCGCGTCTTTTTCGACCGCATGGCTCCTCCTTTTCTGTATTACAGGACAGCAGAAAAATCTCCCGGTTTATTTTGCCTCAAAAAAGGCTTCAATGCCCAAATAGGTCATATAAACGTCCAATTTGGACACGATCTCAAACGGAGAATGCATGGAGATCACCGGCACGCCCACGTCTATCACGTCCACATCAAGATTTGCAATGAACATAGCGACCGTTCCGCCGCCGCCGCCGTCTACCTTGCCAAGCTCCCCGGTCTGCCAAAGAATTTTTTTGCCGTCGAATATCCGGCGTATCTCCGCCATAAATTCCGCAGAAGCGTCCGAGGTACCGGCCTTACCCCGCGCGCCTGTGTATTTCATCACGCCTATGCCGTTGTTCAGGTAGCAGGAGTTCAGCGGCTCATACGCGCTGCCGTAGGTCGGGTCGTACGCCGCCGTCACGTCCGCCGAAAGGCACTTGGATTTCCGCAGCACATCGTAGCCGTCCAGTCCCTCCTGTCTTGCAAGGTCTGCCACAAAATAGCGCAAAAAGAAGGAATTCAATCCGGTGTTGCCGTCGCTTCCCACCTCTTCCTTGTCCGCCAAAACGGTCAGCACCGTCTGCTTTGGCGCTTTGCAGTGCATAATCGCCTCGATTGCCGGGTAAGCGCATACCCGGTCGTCCTGGCCATAGCCGCCTATCATGCTTTTGTCAATGCCCACGTCTCTTGCCGGGAACGCCGGTACAAACTCTATCTCCGCCGACACAAAGTCCTCTTCCACAATGCCGTATTTTTCATGGAGCAAACGCATGATATTCAGCTTGAACAGGTTCGAGCCCTTATCGGCGCGCACAGGGCGGCTGCCAATCAAAATATTAAGATTCTCGCCCTCGATGGCCTTGCCCAGGGTCTTGTTCATCTGTTCCGCGCCCAGGTGGGGCAGCAAATCCGTTACGCAGAACTGCGGCTCGCCCGGCTCTTCTCCCAAACGGATATCCGCAAAGGTGCCGTCGCGGCGCACCACCCTGCCGTGCATGGCAAGGGGAATGGCCGTCCACTGGTACTTTTTGATGCCGCCGTAATAATGCGATTTGAACAGCACCAGGTCGTTGGCCTCGTACAGAGGGTACGGCTTGAGGTCCAGACGGGGGGAATCGATATGGGCCGCAGCCATGCGCACGCCGTTTTTACAGCCCTCTTTGCCAATCACCGCCAAAATCAGGGATTTATCCCGGTTATTATAATAAACCTTGTCCCCCGCCCGGTAGCTTTTGTCTCTGTCAAAGGGGACAAAGCCGCTTTTCTCCGCATACGCAATGGTCTCAAACACGGCCTCCCGCTCTGTTTTCGCTTTATTCAAAAAGGCTTTATAGCCCTCACAGAATTTATCCGCCTTTTTCACCTGCTCGTCTGTCACGTTCATAAAACCGTTTTTACGGTCAATCAACAATTCCTCCGTCAATTTCTCAACAGATGGCTTTTCAGCTTTTTTACTCATATCCTTTACCTCCTATGCATTGATCGGCTGCACTTCCCCGCTGCCGTACAGCCTTTGGTACTGCCTGTAATTGGACATCACCTTTTCCGTATACCGTTTTGTTTCCGGAAACGGTATATGCTCCAAATGCTCGCCGTCCGGGGCAATGGCCGCATCCTCCAGCCAGTTGTCCACATTGCCGAAGCCGGCGTTATACGCGGCCACGGCGGAGGACACCTGCGAATACCTCTCCAATAGTATGGACAAAAACATACAGCCATATTTAATATTGACCGCCGGGTCAAGCAGATCCTCCGCAAAAACCTCGCCAAGCCCCTCTTTTGAGGCCAGCCACTGATATGTATCCGGCATGATCTGCATCAGCCCCATTGCGCCCGCGTGCGAAACAGCGTCTGCGTCAAATTCGCTTTCCGCTTTCATCACGGAATAGACCAGCAGCGGGTCCACGCCGTAATTGTGCGCCTCGCGCTCTACAATTTCGCTGTATTCCAGCGGGTGTATGCTTTTCTGTATCTGCTCTTCACCGCCGCTGAGAAAATAAATGCTCAGCACAATGCAGATCATCATCAAAATCCCCACCAGGGAATATACAAATTTTTTTGAGGAAGACACTTTTTTCTTTTTGACTGCGGCGCGCTTTCTTCCGGGTGCCGTACGCGTTTTCGCCATAGACCTCACCTTGCCTTCCTTATCAAATCCGCCACCTGCTCCT
>CALWUX010000025.1 GCA_944384795.1 uncultured Clostridia bacterium
AAATGGCGCTGTCCCACCACGTCATCCAAAGTCTGGGGACGCAGCCGGTCTGCCAAAGGCGCGCTCATATCCATTCCTCCTTTCTCCCGTACCGTACGCTTGTGTATATGGCTATTGTACCACAAAAAGCAGGTTTGAGCCATAGCTTACCCAAAATTCAACATAAAAAGAGCAGGCCACAGCCTGCTCCTGTCAAATAAACTGCAAATCCCATTATTCGTACAACGGGTACTTTTCACAAATAGCCTGTACCGTACCGCGAATCTTATCCGCATTCGCATCAAAATCATAAATGGCAGTGCTGATGCACTCAGCCACCTTATCCATGTCCTCCGGCGTCAGGCCGCGGGTGGTAACGGCAGGGGTGCCCAAACGGACACCGCTGGTAACAAACGGGCTTCTTTGCTCATTGGGCACGGTATTTTTATTGGCTGTAATATATACCTGGTCCAACCGGCTCTCCAGCTCTTTTCCGGTCAGCTCCATACCGCTCAGGTCCACCAGCATCAGGTGGTTGTCCGTACCGCCGGACACCAGCTTTACCCCCCGTGACGTCAACCCGTTTGCCAAAGCCTGCGCATTTTCCACCATTTTTTTTCCGTACTCTTTAAATTCCGGCTTTAATGCCTCGCCCAGGCAAACGGCTTTTCCGGCAATCACGTGCATCAGCGGGCCGCCCTGTATACCGGGAAAAATCGCTTTATCTACTGCTTTTGCGTATTCTTCCCTGCACAAAATCAGGCCGCCGCGGGGACCGCGCAGGGTCTTATGGGTCGTTGTGGTCACAATATCCGCCCACTCCACCGGATTGGGGTGGACGCCCGCCGCAACCAGACCGGCAATATGAGCCATATCCACCATCAGCATCGCGCCTGCCTCGTCCGCAATCGCCCGCATACGCTGAAAATCGATCACCCTTGCATACGCGCTGGCGCCCGCAACAATCATCTTTGGTTTTACCTGCTGTGCCTGCGCCTGCAATTTATCGTAATCGATCCGGTGGGTCTGCGCGTCCACACCGTATTCCACAAAATTGTAATAACTGCCGGACATATTCACAGGAGAGCCATGGGTCAAATGGCCGCCCTCAGACAAATTCATACCCATGACCGTATCGCCCGGCTTCAAAAAGGCAAAATAAACCGCCATGTTGGCCTGCGCGCCGGAATGCGCCTGTACGTTCGCGTGCTCTGCGCCGAACAATTCACAGGCGCGTTTTCTGGCAATGTCCTCAACAATATCCACAAATTCACAGCCGCCGTAATAGCGCTTGCCCGGATAGCCCTCGGCGTATTTATTGGTCAAAATACTGCCCATAGCCGCCATAACCGCGGGAGAAACAATGTTTTCAGAAGCAATCAGCTCCAAATTGCGCTGCTGGCGTTTTAGTTCCTTTTCCATGGCCTGTCCCACTGCAGGGTCATACGTCTCTACAAAGCCAATGGTATCCATCATATCCTGATACATAATCCCGAACCTCTTTCATTTCTATTCTGTATTAAATTATACACAACCGCCTGCAAAAAGGCAATGAAATTTTCTCCCCCGCAAATATGCCGCCGTATCAAAAAAGGACACACAGCCGTTTCCCTATTTTGCAAATCATGACCCAAACCGGATTTCCGGCGCCGCAGCGGCACGCGGCGCAAGGGCATAAAAAATACCACGCAGTGTAAAAAACTGCGTGGTATCCAAAACGATTTTATTTTACAAAGAAATCAGGCTTGCCCGTCATGCTTCTTTCTCTTTACGAATATCAGCACAATGGCGGCCGTCGCGCTGACCGGAATCGTAACCAGGTAAATCAAATAGGATTGATTGTCGCCTGTCTGCGGTACGTCTGCCGTATTGGCTGTACCTAAGGTTCCGCTTGCCGCCTGAGCTGCTGTTTGACCGGCATTGCCCTGGCTTCTGGTCTGCGCGGACTGCACAAGCTCCTGCACCTGCGCCACGGTAGAAGCAGCTTCCACCTGCTGTACAAGCTGCGTTTTCTCTTCCTGCGTCAGTCCCGCCATCGCATGGATGGCTCCCGTTGCTTCGGTTTTGTGCGCCGTCAGCTCCAAAGCGCCGTTTTCGGCAGCAGCCTTTGCTATAATCGCGTCCACTGCCGCCGGGGAAGCAGCGGTCTGTATCTGCTGCTGGTACGCCTGCAGTGTTACGCTTGCCAAATAGCTCATAGCTCTAAGCTGTACGCTTGCATTCTCTTTTGCCTGTACAAGCAGTGCGGCGGCTTCCAGCCTGCTGTTTTCAGCCTGCGCCGTTTGCAGAATCAACTCCGCACCCGCAATATCGGCAGTCTGATCCACCTGTGCCGCGTAGCTTTGGCGTGCTGCTTCGTCCAGATAAGTCATTGCAAAAATGGCCGCTTTCACGTCGGCTTTTCTCTGCTCAAACGCGGCCGTCTCCAGACGTGCGTTTTCCTCCTGCGCCTGCACTGCAACCGCCTCTACCTCCGTCTGAGAAAGCGCGTTGTTTACGGCAGCAGCATACTGTGCCTTCTGCGCATCGCTGAGATAACCCAATGCGTTGATCAGCGTCACCGCATCAGCCTTCGCCTGATCCAGCGCGCGGTCTGCAATCGTCAGTGTCTGTACGCCTGCAATGGCGCCCACAGTGTAATTTTTGTCGGCAATCGACACCGTGATCGTATACGTACCAACTGCTGTGGGCACATCTGCACTGCCGTTATACAGCACGGCCGCAGCTTGCTCCGCCTGCGTAATATCCGTATAGCCGGCGGTCAAAGCGCTAATGCTGTTGACATCCTGGTCCGCACTGCCGCTGACCGTTACCGTCACAACCTTCGGCGCAATCGCCGGTGTGATTTCCTGTGTCAAATCCTGATACTGCGCCGCATTGCCGCCGGGCGTAAAGACCGCCGTATATTTTGCCGTTGTGCCAACCTCCGGCAAATCGCCGGCAGGCACTGCCGTGCTCCAGCTCCATTGGCCGTCCACAGTTTGACCCAAATCGTCCACAACGGTCACGCCGTCTGTATGGATTGGCAGGTCAGAAGCCAATGTGCCGTATTCCGCACCGGCTGTCAAAGTACCGTTTACCGTCAGAGCCGCTTTGGCAGTGGTTACAGAAAGCGCTGTGCTCTCGCCGGACGGCAGGTGATTCCGATCTCCTGCATAGCGTGCCTGCACCTCATATTCTGTGTTCGGCTGCAAATCGTTAAAGACGGTTTCTTGCTGCCAGTTCTCCTGCCATTGTCCGCCTTTGGCTCTGATTCTGTATTCCGCCGCGGTGCCTGCTGTGGAAGCAACCGCGTCATTTACCGTTACGGAACGGGCTGTGACCTCTTTGAGCGTCAGCGCCGCCGGAGCATCTGCCTGCGCCGCCTGTGTAATCGTCAGCGCCGCAATAAAAGTGACCGGTTCTGTCTGGTCTGTGGTAACAATAAAGGTACCCTCATAGCTGCCTGCGTCCAAATCTTCCGCCCAGGTGATTTTCCAGGAATTGTCCGTTACACCGCCGGCAATGGAATCGTTGCCCTGTTTCACAATAAAGGTCTGGCCGCTTCTGGAAGCAAACGATACATTTACACCTGTAAGCGTATCCGTACCCGCGCTGGTAATCGGCACCGCAATCTCCTGCGGCTGTGTGCCGTATGCAATGTCACCGCCCAACTGAATATGGTCGCTGGCAATGGAGATTTTAAAGCGGTTCGCTTCCTCCTCCATATCCGCGTTTTCCTGACGAGCCCTTTCTACAATCGCTGTCACGGCCTGCTCGTCTGCCGCCTGGTCAATTTCTTTTTCATACGCCGCCGCTTGTTCCGGAGTCAGGTAAGTAAAGGCTTTCAAATCCTCTTTCGCAGCAGCCTTTGCCTGTGCAAGGGCCTGTGCGGCAAGAGCTGCATTTTTCTCAGTTGCCTGTGCAAGAATCTGCTCTACCTCTTCTACGGAGGCCGCCGCTGTTACCCGGTCCTTAAAGTCCTGTTTTTCCTCATTTGACATATGGGACAGCTTGTCGATTGCCTCCTTTGCCGCCTGCTGTTTTTCCTGCAATGCCTGCTGCGCAAGCGCGGCATTTTTGTCTTTTGCCTGCTGCAGGAATTGTGCTACCTCGTCCTCGGTAGCAGCGGCAGTCACTTTATCAACGTAAGTCTGTGTCTCATTTTCGCTTGCCAGATAAGTCAAGCCCTTGATCTCCTCAACTGCTTTTTCTTTGGCCTGCGCAAGTGCCTGAGCGGCAGCTTCTAATTTTTCATTTTCCTTGCGGGCCGTCTCTGTAATGCGGTTGATTTCTTCCTTATCCGCAGCGCTTTCAATCTGCTTTATATACTCTGCTTTTTTCTCGGAATCCAGGTAATGCAAACCGTTCACGATTTGCTCTGCTTCCTCTTTGGCCGGTTCCAGACCCGCGGCAGCCTTGAGTTCCTCATTTTTGGCTGTTGCCGCCTGCACCTGCTGTGCTACTTCTTCCGTTGTTTTCGCGTTGTTCACAGCGTCAATGTACGTTTGCGCCTGACCCGCCTGCGTCAGGTAGTACAAACCGTTAATCTGCGCAATCGCGCTGTCTTTTGCCTCTTGCAGCTCTTTTTCCTGTGCAATTGCAGCATCTTCTGCTTTTGCCCTTTCCACAATCGCGTCAATATCGGCCGCACTGGCGGCGCCGTTTATCTCATCTTTGTATTTCTGTTTTGTATCTGTATCCAAATTAGCCAAATTATCGATTTGCGCTTTTGCTTCTGTTTTTGCAGCTTGCAGTTCCTGTGCCAGCCTGTCGCTTTCATTCTGGGCCTCTGTTACAATATCAGCAACCGCGTCTGTGGTGGCAGCCCGGTCAATACGCTGACTATAACCCTCCACAGCTTCCTCGCTCAAGTGCGGCAGCAGGGCAATGGTTTGCTTGGCATTGTCCTTTGCTTCCTGCAATGCTTTTTCCTCTGCCAGTTCCGTATCTTTTGCCCTTGCTTCCTCTACGATGCCCGCAATATCGGTCACAGCAGCTGCCTTGTCTACCCGATCTTTGTACTGCTGTTTTTCATCCGCGCTCAAATTCGACAAAGCGTCTATTTGCACTTTTGCCTCGTCTTTGGCGGTTTGCAGAGCCTCTGCCAGCTCCTCATTCTTTGCGGTGGCTTCAGCTACGATTTGCGCGACCGCCTCTTTGCTTTCCGCCTGACCGATTGCCGCAATATACCCCGAAACTAACGTAGCATCCAAATGCGCCAGCCCATTGATTGTACCGATTGCCTCTTCCTTAGCCGTCTCCAATTCCTGCGCCAGCTGTGCGCTTTGCTCCTGTGCTTCCGCTAAAATATCGGCTACCTGCTGCGCGTCCGTTGCCGTATCGATTCTGCTGTAAAACTGCTGTACAGCTTCCGCGCTCAAATGCGGCAGCTTGCCGATTGCATCCTTTGCGTCCTTTTGTGCCTGTGCAAATACCTGCGTCAGACGCTCGCTTTCGGCTTTGGCCTCTGCCAGAATCTCGTCAATATCTTCAGCAGTGGTTGCTTGCTGCACCTTTTGTACAAATCCGTCCGCCTGGTCCCCTAAGTGCGGCAGAGCTTCTATTTCCTTGATTGCCTGCTCGCGTTTTTGGGCAAGCTGCTGGTCTGCCGCCTGTTGGTCGGCGGCTTTGGCCTCGTTCAAAATGGTCTCTACTGCCGTTTTGTCCGTTGCCTCATTGACTTTTTCAATATACGCATTACGGTTTTCTTCCGTCAGGTAATTCAACAGCTTGATTGCCGCAATCGCATCATCCTTGGCTTTTTGCAGCTCCTGTGCCTGCTGGGCAAGCGCCGCATCTTTCTCCTTTGCCTCGTTTACAATTTCGGTAATTCTGTTCTTGTCTTTTTCATTACGCACCTGCGTAATGTAGTTATTGCGGGTGTCCTCGTCCAGGTTTGTCAGCTTTTCAATTTCCGCAGCGGCTGTGTCCTGCGCTTCCTTCAGCTCCTGCGCCAGCTCTGCGTCTTTTGTCTCGGCCTGCGCTACCACATTGTTAATGGCCTCCGCTGTAACAGCCGCTTGTATTTGCTGTTTATAGCTCTCTTTGTCCTGCGCGCTCAAGTGCTCCAGTGCGTCTACTTTGTTTTGCGCCGCTGTTTTAGCCGCGTCCAAATCAGGTACCTGTGCGCTGTCCTGTCCCGCAAACGCGTTTGCGCCTATGGTTTTATCCGCAAACTGGTCTTTGTAGTCCTCCCATTTTAAAGCGCTTACGGCGGCAAAGGCATTTTCTCCTATGCTGGTCACCGTATCCGCAATTTCCAGCTTGGTAATCGCGCCGCTTTTGTTCAAAAAGTTTTTCCAGGGCACTTCCTGCGGGCTGGTAAAGTTGCGCATTTCGCCCGTACCCGTAATTTTCAGCACACCGTCGCGCAGGCACCATCTCAGGTTATCGCCAATAATACCGCTGTCGGTGTTTTCCTTCTGCTCCCATGTAGCCGGTTCTGTGGCGGTATTGGAGCCATCATATTTGTAGCGCTGCATAGCAAGCGGGTAACCTTTAAACGTATCGCCTGTTACATCAAATTCGTCCCAAATCTCATAACTTTTTGAATAAGTACCATCCGGAGAAAAGCTCATCAGCATAATGCCGCCCGCCGTGCTGTCATAAGGGTACCATTGGTCGCCCAGCAGCACCCAGTTCCACGCGTGGTTTTTTGGGGGGACCGCAGAAAGCGAAAGGCCGTAAATACAGCGGGAGGTAATGCCCGCCTCGTGAAACATAATGCCCGAAGCGGCGGAATACCCGTCGCAAACCGCCCAATTTTGGAACAACGCGCCGTAGGAATTGTGCGGGCCGCCGTATTCAACGCGCAGCAGGTAGCGGTAAACAGCGCATATTTTCTCATAGTCGGTCTTCATGTCGTTCCATGCGCCGTACTCGCCCAGCTCGCCGCCCGGGCTGAACATTTCTTTTACCTTCAGGCGTACCTTTTTCTCCACTCTCTCCCGCGTTGCATCGTCATAGTTTTTCGCATCTATCCGAAATTCGACCTGGATTTTCCAGTTATTGTTGCCTAAATTTGCGGCAGAATTCGGTGCAAGACATTGTACCTTCACGGTGCGGCCGCCGTGGGCAATACAAGCATAACTCCAAAATTTATCGTCAAATGCCTTGTATCGTTCATACATCTCATCATAGGCGCGGCTTACATACATATTCCAAAAATAACCGGCCATAAGGGTATCCTCTGTACCGGAGAGCGCTTTTTGCACCGTGGGGTCCACTTCCAAAATCAGGTTTTTATAGCCAATATCCCAGGAGACCCAGTACTGCGAGAAAAGATCCATGATTTGGCTGAACTTTTCGTTTGTATAGTTCTCAATACGGGTTTCTTGCGCCACCGTCTGGTCCAAAATGTCCGTACCCCATAAATAATCCAGGTCATATTGGGGCTTCCAATCCACACTGTCCACTGAAAGCAGGCTGTCATGGGCCGCCTTGATTGCTTCCAACACACCTTTCAGCGCGGCAGTGTCTTTCGCACTTTCTACTTTTCTTCTATAATCGTTTAAATAATCTTCCGAAAAACCGTCCAAGCTGTAAAGGTAATCTACCACCTGCTGCTTCAGGGTATCCAAAGGCAAGCTTTCATCAATGCCGCCGGCAGCCACATTCTGCGCGCTTGCGTCTTTTACAATTTGTTCAATCGCCGTCACAAAAAACGCTCCGTTAACCTGAGTGATAAACTCCTGTTTCACTTCTTCACTCAAATGGGTCAGCGATTGTATCGCTTCAATGGCCGTTTTCCGGGCTTCCTCCACCTTGGCCTTTTCTTCATTATTGGCGGCCGTCGCCTTGTTCACTATATTATCAAATTCATATTGCTCGGTCAGCGTACCCAATTGCCTGATATAATTCTGCTTTGCCACCGCCGTCAAATATTCCAACGCGTTGATTTTGGCAGTGGCTTCCTCTTTCATTTGCTGTACCTGCGCCGCTTTGTCCGGATTCGCCGCATAAGTCTGTGCCGGCAAATCGTCCGTCTGCAGGGTCAGCGCAGTGTCCTCCTCCAAAGCGCCGGAAGAAACTTGCGTATCATGTTCCGTCTGCTGTACGTCCTGCCCGTCGGACTCCCTATCGTCCTCCGGCGCAGAAGAAACCTCGCTTGCAGTCTGGGCAGAAGTCTGGGCGCCTGTATCAGACGCGCGCGTGCCGGCAGACAAATCGGCCTCCTGCACATGAGCAGACTCCGCCTTTGCCGAAGCCGCGCTGACATAACAGGGAATCGCCACAGCCGTCAGCGTAAAGGCCGTAGCCACCATAACGGCAAGCCCCTTTTTCACTTTCACAAGACGTTTTAAAACGCATAAAATTCTCCTCTTTCCTGTTAAAAAATAAAAAAAGACCAACAGCCCAAAAGCGATTTGACCGGATTGGTAAACAAACAAAAAACATAAAAAACGCAGGCTGTTTCTGCCAATTTTTCAAATAGTAATAAAACAAAGTATAGAACTGCACAACGGGATTGTCAAGATTTTATCAATGTCTCAGAAAAAAATCTCCGTTTTATCAAGTATACTTTTTCAAAACGCAATTTTAGGGGGATTTTCCTTGAAAAATCCCCTAAAATATGGTATATTCATGTTGTATTTCACAAAATCTTACAATTTTGAAAAAGTATACTAAAACAAAAAACGGAACCCCGTATGTTATAAACACAACGCAGTCGTTTCCATAAACAGTCAAACAATTTGGAAATCCCTGCTTTATAGCTATGATTATACCACAAAACCAAGGGAAATTCAAGCATTGCACACCCCGGCAGTATGCACCTGCCGGGTATTTTTGCCGCTTCCGCCCGCGCCGCAAAAGGCCGCCTGCGTAAAAAAGCGCCGTGCCTCCGCACAGCGTTCGGGGAACCCCTTAACAGAACGTTCCCACCCTTCCTAATCTTTTTCACACGTAACCACCCTTGTGCTTTTCGGAAGCTTGCAACCTCTCTCCCGCCTGACCACCAGCTACCATTTCCCCCGCACTGGGGGGCGGGTCAGTGTCCACAGAATGAAATTTAACAATTTCATTCTGAAGGGTTCAACCCGCCAGGCTCAACCTGCCGTACTGCCTATAATAAGAGAAAGACCATACAACGCCAGTAAATGCGCGGGGTAAAACGCATAAAACCCATACCGCAGCCGAAATTTCCCCCGCTGCCCATTGTAAAAATAAATCATTACCAGCGCCGCCAGACACAACAGCTGCGGCCAGTACCATTGCAATACACAGTACAGCCCCGTCGCCGCTATGATTCCCATATAACATACCTCCCGCATATTGCGCAGAGTATAAAAAATCATAATCAGCAGTACGCCGTACCAGTCGTAGTCCGTGCGCAAAAAATACCCCAATAAACAAAACGGAATCACCGCCGCCGCTTCTAATACATACCAGCGTTTTTCCTCCGCCCATTTGCATACAGCCATACAGCACAGCCCCAAAAACAGCGTAAAAAATATATTTTGCCGTCCAAATTCCAGCCATTGTCCCGTACGCGCCAAATCAAACGGAACCTCCGACAAAAGCGCAAAGCCCCCTACCCGCGCCATATATTTTTTCAAATGCTTTGTATAAATAAACCCCTGCGCCAGTAAAAAACAGTAAATCGGCAGTGCCAGCCGCCCAATCATACGCAGCACCTGCACATCCGGAAAGCAAACAGCGCCAATATGGTCAGCCAGCATACTCACCGACGCAATCAGCTTTAATTGAAATCCACTCAAATCCATCACCTGTTTTTGTAAATTCAAAGGACTTTCCCTTGTTCTTTGTCCCAAATTGCGATAAAATAAGATTGATTTCTATTTTCTGTTTACCGCATTGTAAGGAGGATACGTCATGACGAAAAAGCAAAAAGCGCTGGCCGCGGTGGAAGCGCTCAAACAGGAATACCCCGACGCAGAATGTGCGCTGGTCCACAGCAACCCGCTGGAGCTGCTGATTGCTACCAGACTTTCCGCCCAATGCACCGACGCAAGGGTAAACCTGGTAACGCCCGCGCTGTTTGCGCGGTTCCCCACCTTAGAAGACTACATAAACGGCTCCGAAGAAGAAATCGCGGAATACATACGCACCTGCGGACTGTTTAAAACCAAAGCCCGCGACATTTTTGCCATGTGCAAAAAAATCAAAACAGACTTTGGCGGAAAAGTACCTGACAATATGGAAGACCTGCTGTCACTGCCCGGCGTAGGCAGAAAAACCGCCAACCTGATTTTAGGGGACGTATACGGCAAGCCTTCCATAGTAACAGACACCCACTGCATTCGTATCTGCGGCAAGCTGGGACTAACAGACAGCAAAGTACCCGTAAAAGTAGAAAATGATTTACGCAAGCTGCTGCCGCCGGAAGAATCCGGTGATTTCTGCCACCGCATCGTACTGCACGGCCGCGCCGTGTGCGACGCACGCAAACCAAAATGCGAGCAATGCTGTATGCAATCCTTGTGCCGCTGGCACAAAACAAAGGCAGGCTGATCACACTGCCCCGCCCCCAGTGCGCAGGAAATGGCAGCTTGTGGTCAGGCGGGAGTGAAGTTGTAAGCTCCCGAAAAGCACAACGGTAGTTGTGAGTAAAACGTAAAAGTTTAGTCAATTTTTTCAAAAATTGCGGGGTCAAGGGGCGGCGCCCCTGTCGCGCTCCGCAGAGCGCGAAACCCTTTATACGTAAAAAAGATCAGGAGGGGAGCCGCGACAGTCCGGTGAACTGTCGGGGCGCGGGGAACCCTATCAAGGGGTTCCCCGAACGCCGTGCGCTTGCACGGCGCTTTTTCACGCAATTTATGTTTTACACCGGGAGCATACAGGCCGGACAGGGAGGAACACAGCCCCGGCGGGCTGAACCCGGCAGGGCAGGTTGAACCTGCAGACGCTCCCCGCCCCCAGCGCGCAGGAAATGGAAGTTTGTGGTTGGGCGGGAGAGACGCTGCAAGCTCCCGCATAAACTGGCACGCGGGGATTTTACAGCCGCAGTCACCGGCGGAACTTTGTACCGTTCGGCAAAAAACAGCTCCACACCTTGCGGTGCGGAGCTGTTTTTTTATGCTTCTATAAAATCCAGAATCTCATCTATGGTTTTAGAGCCGAACAGAATCTTATCGTCATTCTTTATCACAGCGGGAACGCTCATGATTTTGTATTCCGTTTTCAAATGAGGGAACAGTGCAATGTCCATCATATTGGCCTCCACATGAGGACTGAGCATGGCAATGCGGTGACACGCAGCTACAACGTCAGGACAGAATGTGCAGGACAGGGATACGCACATATTCAGCTTTACAGGCTTGTCAATGGCCTGTATGCGTTTGCGCGTGCCGTCGTCCAGGGCCTGTCCCGGTCCTGCCAGATTGTACAGCGCCAAAATAAACGAATTCATCTCGTGTCCGCCGGGAATACCGCAGAATTTAACGCCGGTGTAATCGCCGTTTTCATCTAAAAACGCCACAACAGGCAGTAAATCAGCGCCAATTTGCTCTTCCATATCCGGGTTGCTGCCTGCGTCATACGCACTTAGCTGAATACGGGGGCTCAAAGCGGGCAGAACCTCCAGCCAGTCTTTCAGCTTGACGGAATGCTCGTTTGCGGCATCGACAATGGTCACCAGCGTGACGTTTTTCGTCAGCGCGTTCAAAATACCCCGTACCTGCTCCTTCAGCTCCGCCGGCCATAAGGGATGCTCCGGGGAGGACTGCTGCGGAGAAGCAGCAGCCGCGGCCGGCGCGGGCGCTTCTGCTTCTGCGGCCTTTGGCTTGGCGGCTTTTTCGTCTTGGATGCCAAGGCGTTCCTTTTCCTGGGCCACATAATGCTCGGCGGCGGTGGCCGCAATGGCGCCGTCTGCAACGGCCGTTACGATTTGCCGCAGTGCCTTGGGGCGCAAATCGCCTGCGGCAAAAATGCCCGGCACATTGGTGCGCATATCGTCGTCGGTGGGAATATAACCGTACTCGTCCAGCTTGATTTGCTCTTTGAACAGCGCGGTAGCGGGCTCGTAGCCGGCAAATACGAATATACCAAAGGTCTGGTTCTCCTCAGAGGCGGTATACGTAAACTCCTCCCCGGTCTGGTTGTTGACAAACGTGGCGCTGCGCAGCAAATCGTCGCCCTCGGCCTTTTTGATTTCCGTATGATAATGAATGGAAATATTCGGGTGCGCCTTTGCTTTGTCGGCAATGCTTTTGGCACAGGTAAAGTCCGGCTCGCGGATGATCATGGTCACGTGCTTGCCGTAGCGGGTCAGGTACATGGCCTCCTCCGCCGCCGCATAGCCGCCGCCTATGACAAAAATGTCCAGTCCGGAGAAAAATTCGCCGTCGCAGGTAGCGCAGTAGGCAATGCCGCGCCCGGTGTATTCCTTTTCACCGGGAAAGCCCAGCTTGCGGGGCTGCGCGCCGGTGGCAATAATCACGGCACGGCACAAATATTCCCCTTTATCCGAAATCAAACGCTTTACATCGCCGGAAAAATCCACCTGCCTGATTTCATCTGTCACAAAGGATACGCCGAAATCTTTTGCCTGGGTATGCATGACCTCCATCAAAGCCGGGCCGGAGGTTTTACGTACGCCGGGATAATTGACCACTTCCGCGGTATTGATAATCTGGCCGCCGGCCTGTTTTTTTTCAATAATCAGGGTATTGAGCATGGCGCGGCCCGCGTACAATCCGGCGGAAAGCCCTGCGGAACCGCCGCCGATGATGACCAAATCATAAATCGTTTCCATATGCATCCTCCTATAAAAAAATGCCGGCGGCAGGGCCGACGACATCTCCAAAGCGTTTTCTTAGCAGCTGACCTGAGGTAAGGCTTACAGCTTACCTACAAGGTCTAAGCTTGGTGTTAAGGTCTCACTGCCTGGTTTCCATTTAGCAGGGCAAACTTGGTCGCCGTGTTCTGCAACAAATTGTGCAGCCTGCAATTTACGCAGCAGCTCTTCTGCATTTCTGCCAATACCCAGGTCATGTACTTCATAGGCAACAATCTCGCCCTGCGGGTTTACAATAAAGGTGCCGCGCAGAGCCTGGCCGGCGTCCTCAATCAGTACGCCAAAGTCTTTGGACAGCGCCCAGGTGGGGTCGCCCAGCATTGGGAATTTGATTTTGCCAATGGTTTCGGAAGCGTCTGCCCATGCTTTATGTGTAAAGTGCGTATCGGTAGATACGGAATAGATCTCACATTTTTCCTTTTTGAATTCCTCATAGTGGTCGGCAAGGTCGCCTAACTCTGTGGGGCAAACAAAGGTAAAGTCTGCCGGATAGAAAAAGAAAATGGACCAGTGGCCTTTTGTGTCCTGCAATGTAACGTCTTTAAAATCACCTTGATGATAAGCTTGTACTTTAAAATCTTCTACTTTATGACCGATCAAATGTTTCATAAAAAATCCCCTTTCATAGTTGTTGTTTTTTTGTCGTTTTTCACGTACTTATTGTGTACAAATTTAGTATAGTTTATATTTTTGGAAATGTCAATATATTTTTTTAAGTTTTTACAATTTTCAAATATTTTAAGCAGTTTGCCGAAATTTATGCCAATCCATTTAGAGGGATTTTACAAGAAACAAAAAACGCGCCTGCAAATCATTTTTGTCCGGATTTTTCCGGCGTTCCCGCACCGCATTTTTCCCGCTTTTTTATAAAATGAAAGGGAATGCAAAAGAATGTGAAATTTTTTCCATATGATTGCAATTGCGGGATTATTTGTGCTAAAATGACTTTATCTAAACTATTTTAGGAAAGTCAGGGGCGTATATGAAAAAATTTACTGGATTTATCGCGGTTTTTATGGCGGTTTTGTTATGTGTACCGTCAGTTGCAACTGTTTTTGCCGCAAATACGGCTTATACGGCGGCAGCCGAAGAAGCACAGGAAGAAAACAGCGCAGCGGCACAACCGCAGACGACTGCGTATGATTTGCAGGAAGGAGTTTACCGTGTACAGTACCAGAATCAGGTCCTTACGGCGGTAAAAGGGGCGGACGGCAGCCTGTCGCCGGTGTTTGCAGAGGCGCAGGACGCCGATGCGCAGGCCTTTTCTGTTACAAAAACGGAGCAGGGCGGCTATACCGTCATACATCAAAGCACACAAAAAGCGTTAACGGCACAGGACGGCACCGTTGTGCTGTCCGACTGGAGCGGGGAACAGACCCAGTACTGGACGCCGGAGACTGCGGAAAACGGCGTTGTGCTGTTAAAATCCTATGCGGGCGCCATGCTTGTTTCCGGTGAGGACGGCGCAGCACAGCTGTCCGGCGCTTTGCCGGCGGAAAGCATTGTGTTTGAAGCGGTTGAAACTGCCGTGCAGTTAGAGCAGCATGATAACAGCGAGGAAGAGACCGCTTCTTATGCGGCAAATGAAGACGCTGCGCAGAAAAACAGCAGCGCTGTCATTGCGGACGGGTATTATGAGATACGCTCGGCAGTCAGCGGCAAGAACCTGGAGGTATACGGCGTCAGTACGGCAGGGGGCGCGGCTGTAACCCAATGGTATGCCACAGGCGGTAAGAACCAGAAATGGAAAGTAGAAAACCAGAGCGACGGCACGGTACGAATCACCAACGTAAACTCCGGCCTGGTACTGGATTACAACGGAACCGCCAACCAGTACGAGCAATGGGGCTGGCACGGCAGAGCCAACCAGAGATGGAGCATCATTGCAAGTGGAACGCAGGGGAATTACTTTATCCGGAATATGTCCGATGGCCGTGCCATGGACGTACTGTACGGCAATATGAACGACGGACAGTACGTAACGCACTATGACTTCAACGGCGGCGTGAACCAGCAGTGGCAGTTCATCAAAACAGACCCGGACCAAACTCAGGTACTACCCAACGGCTATTATGAAATCCAATCGGCTACCAGCTGTAAAAAATTAGAGATATACGGCGCCGGTGTGTTGGGCGGAAGCATTGTGACCCAATGGGAAGCCACCGGGGGCAGGAATCAGAAGTGGTATCTGGAAGACCAGAGCGACGGCACCATACGGCTGACGAATGTCAACTCGGGGCTGGTGCTGGACTACAACAGCAGCACCAACCAGTACGAGCAATGGGACTGGCACGGCAGGGCC
>CALWUX010000026.1 GCA_944384795.1 uncultured Clostridia bacterium
ATATTGTAGACATTACAAACTATGTGATGCTGGAATACGGACAGCCCATGCACGCATTCGACCTGCGCTTTATCGAGGACAGGAAAATCCGTGTCCGGCGCGCCAAAGACGGTGAGACCATCACCACCCTGGACGGCGTTGACCGCACCCTGACCCAAAATAATCTGGTGATTGCCGACGGCAAAAAGCCCGTAGCCATCGCCGGCGTAATGGGCGGAGAATACAGCGGGATTATGGACGACACCACTACCATTGTGTTTGAATCCGCCTGCTTTGACGGCGCCTCTGTGCGCACCACAGCCCGCGACCAGGGTATGCGTACAGACGCGTCCTCCCGCTACGAAAAAGGCCTTGACCCCAACAACTGCCTGCCAGCCCTGGAACGTGCCTGCGAGCTGGTAGAACTGCTGGACGCAGGCGATGTGCTGGACGATATACTGATTGACAACCGCAGCGCCCATGAACAAAAGCGTATCCCGCTGGAGACCCGGTGGATCAACGACTTTTTGCATATCCATCTCTCTCCGGAGGAAATGAAAGCGATCCTGACAAAAATCGGCTGCCGGTTTGACGGAGACACGATCCTGATTCCCTCATTCCGCCCTGACCTTGTGCATAAGGCTGACATTGCAGAGGAGATTGCGCGTTTCTACGGCTATAATAAAATCCCAAGCACGCCTTTGCGGGGCGACGCGCAGGGAAAATACACCCCAAGGCAAAAATTTGAGGATAAAATCTCCGGCACCATGCTGGCTTTGGGCGCAAGCGAAATTATGACCTATTCCTTTCTCAGCCCCAAGGCGTACGACAAAATCAATATGCCAAAAGACCATAAGCTGAGGAATTCCGTCACGATTTCCAACCCGCTGGGCGAAGATACGAGTATTATGCGCACCACCGCACTGCCTTCCATGCTGGAAACACTGTCCCGCAATTACAACAACCGCAACGGCGCTGTAACCCTGTTCGAGCTGGCTTCGGAATACCACCCGGTAAACGGACAGGAGCTGCCCGACGAGAAAAGAACACTAATGGCCGGTATGTATGGCGGCGGTGCTGATTTCTTTACGGCAAAAGGTATGGCGGAACAGCTGCTGGACGCCCTGTTCATCTCCGGCTACGAATTTGAGGCTGCGTCACAGGAATACGCCTACCACCCCGGCCGCTGCGCGCACATCACCATCGGCGGCACGATCATCGGCGTGATTGGAGAGATTCACCCAAAGGCAGCAGAAAATTACAGTATCAACGAAAGGGTTTTCTGCTTTGCTCTTGACGTGGACTTACTGTTTGCACACGCGCAAACGACCCATATGTACACGCCTTTGCCTAAATTCCCCGCCGTTACCCGCGACCTTGCGCTGATTTGCGACGAATCCATTCCCGTTCGCGTACTGGAAAAAGCCATTATAAAAGGTGCCGGCAAACTGCTGGAATCCATACAGCTGTTTGACGTTTACCAGGGCGAGCAGATAGAAAAAGGCAAAAAGAGCGCCGCGTTCAATATGACGCTGCGTTCCGCCGAAAGCACATTGTCCGAGGAACAGGTAAACAGCATTATGAAAAAGGTAATGAAAGAGCTTGAACAGGTAGGCGCGGCCCTGCGGACGTAATAATTTTATTTGTTTTTACTTGTAATTATTTGTAATTTGTTGTATGATGGTCTTGTAATGGAGGGATAATGACAATGCTGGACAGAACTATGACGTTTTCTTTCAACGACAACCGTGACGATGATATCAAAGCAATTTTGACAACGGTATATAACGCATTGCAGGAAAAAGGTTATAACCCCATCAATCAAATTGTAGGATATATCCTGTCAGAGGATCCGACTTATATTACGACGCATAACAACGCCCGCAGCCTGATTCGCAAGGTAGACCGAGACGAATTGCTGCAGGCATTGCTCAAAGCCTATTTAAACTGATAAACAAACTGCCATTGGCCGACTGCGATGGCAGTTTTTATTTTCTTTACTTATGAATATAATTATGATATAATATAATTTCAAAGTGACGGATAAGGAGGTATGTTGAAGTGAAAATCAAAAAAGCGAATGCGTCAAAATTTCCGGCTTATAAAGGCAAGCCCCTTGTCAGATGCGGAGATACGATTTATTACGGTGATATGAAAGACCCTTACGTAATCAAAATGGATATCAAATCGACCAAAAAAATGGCGGATCAGGATATTGCAGATGAGATCACCATACAGCTGATGCGTACAGACAGTACCATCAGCACAAAAAAGCAGATCATCAAAACCAGCAAAAAAAACGGATTATACCTGGCAATGGATATTTCCGAAGCATGGCTGGAACGCGCTTTGGCAAACAACGAGGAATAATCAAAACGGACACTCACATTTTTGGTGAGCGTCCGTTTTTTGTATCATGTTAAATAGCTGCCTTTTGTTTTTGCAAAGACGTTAGCAAATAGCCTGTTTATTGCAAAGAAAATGTCCGGTAAGTCAAATTTACACCGCGTTAAAAAACTCCGATTGCGAAAACCTCAGCACATCGTCTCTTTGCTCCGGAAAACACAGCAAGCGTTCACCGCCTTTTGCATTTTTATGGTTTTTTACTCCTGCGGCACAGCCTTATGCATCACAAAATTTTATAAAACACAGCCAGCTTCATAAATAAAAAACGGCACAGACGTTAGATTTCCCCAACACTGTGCCGTTTTCTTTTTACAAAAATACCGCAGGTAATAACCGTTGCCCCATGACTAAAACATAAAGCCCTGCTCCATATGATCCATATTCATTTCGCTTACTTCTTTTTCCATGCAGTAATAGGGCAGCTTTTCCCCATTTACATCAATGGATTCCTCTGAAACCAGCCTGTACCCCATTGCCTGGTACCAGCCGCGCGCTTTTTCATGCGCCTCTACCCTGGCCGTAAAAATTTTATTGACAGCCAGCTCGTCCTCCAAGCACTGCAAAAGCTCCGTCCCAAATTGATGGCGCTGGTACTGGGGCAGAATAAACAGAAGCTTGATCAGGTTGTCGTCAATGGTGCCAGTTCCTACCAGATAGCCGTCGCTTTCCATTAAATAAACGTTCGCTTCCTGTAAATCCCGCTTAATGGCTTCTTCCGAATGATGCTCCAAAAAAAAGCGGACGATATTTTCTGAAAAATATTCCGGAAAACATTCCTTGATTGTGCGGTGCACCATATTTTTTACGGTTTGCAGATCCGCCGGTTTCGCTTCAAATACCATACTGTGTCACTCTCTTCCTTTGATAAACACAAAAGCCGGTTTCCGCCTGATTTATTTGCCAATATCCGTTCTGTAATGGGCGCCCTCAAAATGGATACCGGACACGGCGGAATATGCTTTTTTCAACGCGCCCTCCAGCGTAGCGTCTGTGGCGGTAACGCCCAGCACCCTGCCGCCGCTGGTGTAAAATTTACCGTTTTCCTTTTTTGTACCCGCGTGATAAACCGTCGCCCCGCCGGTTTGTCCATTTTCATCAAGACCGGTTATCTCAAGTCCTTTTTCGTATTTGGCAGGATAACCGCCGGAAGCCATGACCACACAGGCAGCAGCCTCGTTTGACCACACAATATCCGTTTCCGCCAGCCGTTCATTGCGTACCGCCAGCATAATCTCCAGCAAATCAGATTTCAGCCGCGGCAATACCACCTGGGTCTCCGGGTCGCCAAAGCGGCAGTTGTATTCAATCACCTTCGGTCCGCTCTCTGTCAGCATCAGGCCGAAATACAGGCAGCCCTTAAACGGCCGCCCCTCTTTGTTCATGGCGGCAACGGTTGGCAGGAAAATAGTCTCCATACATTCCCTGGCAATTTCGTCCGTGTAATAGGGATTCGGGCTGACCGTTCCCATGCCTCCCGTATTCAATCCCTTGTCATTGTCCAGCGCCCGCTTATGGTCCTTGGAGGATACCATTGGTTTTAAGGTTTTGCCGTCTGTAAACGCCAGCACAGAAACCTCCGGGCCTGTAATAAACTCTTCCACAACGATTTTATTGCCGGACTGCCCGAAAATTTTATCCTCCATAATGGACTGTACTGCCGATTTTGCCGCCTGTAAGTCCTCTGCGATGATCACACCCTTGCCCAAAGCAAGCCCGTCGGCCTTGACAACCACGGGAAAGGTATTGTTCTTCTCGATGTAAGCAATTGCGGCGCCGGAATCCTCGAATACCTCATAACCGGCTGTTGGAATACCGTACCGCTTCATTAAATTTTTTGAAAACACCTTGCTGCTTTCAATCACAGCTGCGGCGGCCGTTGGGCCAAAAGCGGGAATACCCGCCTCCTCCATAGCGTCCACCATGCCGGCCGCCAGCGGGTCGTCCGGCGCCACCACGGCAAAATCGATATGATGCGCTTTGGCAAACGCCACCATGGCTTCCTTATCCATAGCATCTATGGGTACGCACTGGGCGTCACAGGAAATACCGCCGTTGCCGGGGGCGCAATAAATTTTTTCCGCTTTCGGGCTTTCTGACAATTTGCGGATAATGGCGTGCTCTCGGCCGCCGCCGCCAATTACAAGCAGTTTCATAAAAGCTACCGTTCCTTTCTCACATGAAAACCACCATCAATGGTGGAATAACCGGACGCCTGTAAAGGCCAGGCAAATCCCGTATTTATTACAGGTATCGATTACATGGTCGTCGCGAATGGAACCGCCGGCCTCTGCAATATACTGCACACCGCTGCGGTGAGCCCGTTCAATATTGTCCCCAAAAGGGAAAAACGCGTCAGAACCAAGGGAAACACCGGTCTGTTTATCCAGCCAGGCGCGTTTTTCTTCTCTGGTCAGCCGTTCCGGCTTTTCTGTAAAGAACTGCTCCCACGTACCATCGGCCAGTACGTCCATGTCATCGTCCGAAATATACACGTCAATGGTATTGTCACGGTCGGGACGGCGAATATCCGCTTTAAACGGCAGTCCCATCACCTTGGGGTGCTGGCGCAAAAACCAGATGTCCGCCTTGTTGCCCGCCAATCTCGTACAATGGATACGGGACTGCTGGCCCGCTCCAATACCGATTGCCTGTCCCTCCTTTGCGTAGCAGACAGAATTGGACTGGGTATATTTCAGCGTGATCAGTGCAATCAGCAGATCCCGTTTTGCCTCGGCAGGCAGTTCTTTTTGTTCACTGACAATATTTTTCAGCAGTTCTTCATTGATTTGTATTTCATTTCTGCCCTGTTCAAAGGTAATGCCATAAACGTCCTTATGCTCAATGGGCGCGGGCCGATAGCTTTCATCGATCTGGATCACATTATAGCTGCCCTTGCGCTTTGTTTTTAAAATCTCCAGCGCTTCCGGCGTGTAGGCCGGGGCAATCACACCGTCGGACACCTCTCTGGCAAGCAGTGCCGCCGTCTGCGCATCACAAGTGTCGGACAGCGCCACAAAATCTCCGTAGGAGGACATTCTGTCTGCACCGCGGGCCCTTGCATAGGCGGTCGCCATGGGCGACAGCTCCAAATCGTCCACAAAGTAGATTTTTTTCAGGGTATCGCTCATGGGCACAGCCACAGCGGCGCCCGCGGGGCTTACATGCTTAAAGGAAGCCGCCGCAGGCAGCCCTGTTGCCTCTTTGAGCTCTTTTACCAGCTGCCAGCTGTTGAACGCGTCCATAAAATTGATATAGCCCGGCTTGCCGTTTAATACCGTGATAGGCAGTGCACCGCCGTTTTTCATAAAAATGCGGGACGGCTTCTGGTTTGGATTGCACCCGTATTTTAACATCAGTTCCTGTGACATGGAAACAACCTCCTTTACTTGTTTTTATTCACGATCCTTGTCTCTCTTTTCCCGCTTTCCAAATGAATAAAGCAGGTAAACAAAGACACCTTATTTTCCTCATGCAGACTGTTCCAAACAGTATTGGTAAAGGACTCAATATCCCCCTCCACCGCCACGGGAACAGGCTCTCCCTCAAAAGAGGGGATCGGACTGCTGTCGCAGCGGTACGTATGGATAAACCGTCCTTCTCCGCTGACCGGCTCCGGATATTCATAAAAAAAGCGCAGCGCGCTGTCCGGATTGCCCTGGTTGCTTTTTAAAATAGACAGCTTATACCGCAGCCCGTTGTCCACAACCACTTCCGCAGAAATACGGGGAGTAAAATTGGGCGCATCCGGCTCAAAAGTACGGGTACGCAGTGCGTCCTCAAAGGTGCGTCCCTGCTCCAGCGCTTCGTAAATGGTGTCCGTCTGGTCGCCGTTTGTTACAATGGTGGTGCTGCCTGTTACACGTACAGGGGCGTAAATAATCAGCGACGGATCCGTCAGCTTGGATTCATCAAACGCCTTTGTGCGAATCCCCAGACCGTCCTGTTCAAATACACGGTTACGGCTGTTCTCGCTTCGGCCCATAATAAAATAGGCAATCACCACATAAAGCCCGTCCTTGCTTTTTCCCACCATAATGCCGCGGCCGGGATAGGCGTTGCTTTGTAAAAGTTCCGCAAAATTTCTCAATTCCATGTTCTTTACTCCAATTTCAAAATCACTGCTCATTTATGCTTACACGGTCGTTGGTTATGTTCAATTTCCCCTGGCAAAATAGCGAAACCGCACGGGGCAGCAGCTGCCATTCGGCTTCCTCCATCACACGCTTTTGCAGAGTCTGAGCCGTGTCGTCACCGGCCACATGGACCGCCTTTTGTAAAATGATTGGTCCGCCGTCGCAAACCTCATTGACAAAATGTACGGTAGCGCCCGTTATTTTCACGCCGCGCTCCAGCGCCGCTTCATGGACGCGCAGGCCGTAAAAGCCCTCGCCGCAAAAAGCAGGTATCAAAGACGGGTGTACATTGATGATCCTGTTGCGGTAAGATGCGATTACCCGGTCGCTGATAATGGTCATAAAGCCCGCCAGCACCACCAAATCAATTTGATATTCCCGCAGCAGGTTAATCAGGGCGCAGTCGTAATCCTCCGAAGCGGCGTATTGCTTCCGCAGCAGCACCCGGGAGGGTATCCCCGCGTTTTTGGCGCGTTCCAACGCGTAAGCGTCCGGCTTGCTGGAAATCACCAGCGAAATCGTCCCGTTGATGATCTCTCCCCGCTTTTCTGAGTCGATCAAGGCCTGCAGGTTGGTTCCGCCGCCGGATACCAAAACCGCTATGTTCAGCATAACACGACACCCTCTTCGCCTTTTACCACGGTACCTATCAGGAAAGCCTCTTCCCCGTTCTTTTTCAAAGCTTCAACTGCCTTTTCTCCCTGGGAGGCAGGCACGACCACACACATACCAATGCCCATGTTAAAGGTACTGTACATATCCTGTGTGGGAATATTGCCTATTTTCTGTATCAAATCAAAAATCGGCAGGGTAGGAAACGCACTGGTTTCGATTTTGGCCGTATAGCCTTTTTTCATCATGCGGGGCAGGTTTTCATAAAAGCCGCCGCCCGTTACATGAGAGACTGCTTTTACAGTACAGGTTTTTATCAAAGACAGCAGAGGACGGACATAAATTTTCGTAGGCATCAGCAGTGCGTCCCCTAACGTGGTGCCCAATTCCTCATAATACTGCTTTAAATTTTCCCTGTTCACGTCAAACACTTTCCGCACCAGGGAAAAACCGTTGGAATGCACACCGGAGGATTGAATCCCAACAATCACGTCCCCCTCCTCCATGGCAGAACCGTCAATGACCTTTGCGCGGTCCACCATGCCTACGCAAAAACCGGCTAAATCATATTCGTCCACAGGATAAAAGCCGGGCATTTCAGCGGTTTCTCCGCCTATCAGCGCACAGCCTGCCTGCACACAGCCGTCCGCTACCCCGGAAACGATTTTTTCAATTTTTTCCGGAACATTCTTGCCCACGGCCAAATAATCCAAAAAGAACAGCGGCCGCGCGCCGCAGCAAATAACGTCGTTGACGCACATGGCTACGCAGTCAATGCCAATGGTATCGTGCTTGTCCATCAAAAACGCAAGACGCAGCTTGGTACCTACGCCGTCCGTGCCCGAAACCAGCACAGGCGCCTCCATTGCGCCAAAATCCGGCTGGAACAGCCCGCCAAAGCTGCCTATGTCAGAAACGACTCCCGGAATATTGGTGCGCGCAACGTGCCGTTTCATCAGCTCAACGGCTTTGTAGCCGGCGGTTACGTCTACGCCCGCTTCTTTATAGCTGTCACTAAAATTTTTCATGGTGTTACGTTCTCCTCAAATTGTTAAAATCCCGCGCGGCGTACCGTTACAGCGCGTTGACCTCCGCCTGCAAAGCCGCGTCTTTTTTCCGGACGCCCTCTGCCATTTCCGTTTTCATTTCCTCTAATTTTTTTGCCAGAGCCTCATCGCCCACCGCCAGTATCTGCGCCGCAAGAATCGCCGCGTTGGCCGCGCCGTCAATGGCTACGGTCGCCACAGGGATACCGCTTGGCATTTGCACTGTGGCCAGCAGTGCGTCCAGCCCGTCCAGCGTGGAGGACTTGATTGGAAGACCGATAACAGGCAGCGTAGTGTGCGCCGCCAGCACGCCTGCCAGGTGCGCGGCTTTTCCCGCCGCGGCAATGATTACGCCAAAACCGTTTTCCGCCGCGTGCTGAGAAAACGCCGCGGCCTCATGGGGCGTTCTGTGGGCAGACATCACGTGGACCTCACAAGGAATGCCAAACGCTTTTAACTTTTTCACCGCGGCAGAAACAACGGGAAAATCGCTGTCGCTGCCCATAATTACCGCAACTTTTTTCGACATAGTCACAACCACCTCAGCATTGATTTTGTTCATGTTTATTTTACCCGCACACAAAAACAGGCTACGGAGCCAAAAAATGCAGCGTAGCCTTTCTATGCCATGTGTGCCAACCGGCGGGAAGCCCAATGAAACGTACCTGTTGCAGTAGACAGCATCTTTCATTTTCCTCCCTGATAAAACATTATATATAGTATTATATTTCATTTTCACAGCAAATTCAATAGGGGTTTATAGATAGATTTTTTTTGTAGGGATAATCCAAAAAACAATCTGCAATCTGTATATATTGTCACAATTTGCCTGCTGCAGGCAAAACAAAAAAGCGCCGCAAACGCAGCGCTTTTTCCATATTGCAAAAAGAAAATATATGACGATTTTTATAATTAGTACATACCGCCCATACCCGGGTCCATAGGCATAGCCGGAGCTGCCGCAGCCGGCTCTTTTTTATCCGCTACCAAAGATTCCGTAGTCAGCACCATAGCGGCAATGGAAGCCGCGTTCTGCAATGCGGAGCGCGTAACCTTTGTGGGGTCTACAATACCTGCGGAGATCATATCCGTATACGTTTCTTTCAAAGCGTCAAAGCCATAACCGACTTTATTCGCTTCCTTAATGGCAGAAACGATTACAGAGCCCTCCAAGCCGGCATTGGCAGCAATCTGGCGAACCGGCTCTTCCAAAGCCTTCAATACGATCTGCACACCTGTTTTTTCATCGCCCTCAGCGGTTTCCGCCAGCTTTGCCACCGCGGGGATCGCGTTCATCAGCGCGGTGCCGCCGCCTGCAACGATGCCTTCTTCCACAGCAGCCTTTGTTGCGGAAAGCGCGTCCTCAATGCGGAGCTTTTTCTCTTTCATTTCCACTTCGGTAGCAGCGCCTACCTTGATGACCGCTACGCCGCCTGCCAGCTTTGCCAAACGCTCCTGCAGCTTCTCACGGTCATATTCGGAGGTCGTTGCCTCTAACTGCGCACGGATTTGGTTGACCCTTGCTTTGATTTCGCCGGAATCGCCCGCGCCGTCTACAATAATGGTGTTGTCCTTGTCCACCTTGATTTGGCGTGCACGGCCCAGCTGATCCATTGTGGTCTCTTTCAAATCCAGGCCAAGCTCTTCCGTAATCACCTGTCCGCCTGTCAGCACGGCAATATCACGGAGCATTTCTTTTCTTCTGTCGCCAAAGCCGGGAGCCTTTACGGCAACGCAGGTAAAGGTGCCGCGCAGCTTGTTCAAAATCAGCGTGGTCAGCGCTTCGCCCTCCACGTCCTCGGCAATGATCAGCAGTTTTTTGCCGGACTGTACGATTTGCTCCAAAATCGGCAAAAGCTCCTGGATATTGGAAATTTTCTTATCTGTGATAAGCACATAGGCATCGTCCAAATCGGCAACCATTTTATCTGTATCCGTCACCATGTAAGGGGTCACATAGCCGCGGTCAAACATCATGCCTTCTACCACTTCGGAATAGGTCTCCGCTGTTTTGGACTCCTCTACTGTGATAACGCCGTCGGCAGTCACTTTATCCATGGCTTCGGAAATCAGATTGCCGATCACCTCGTCAGCAGCGGAAATGGTCGCTACGCGGGCAATATCCTCAGAGCAGGTCACTTTTTTGGAATTCTCCGTCAAAGTATTCACAGCGGTGTTGACCGCGTTCTGAATGCCTTTTTTCAAAATCATCGGATTTGCGCCCGCCGTAACATTTTTCATACCTTCGCGGATCAGCGCCTGCGCCAGCAAGGTAGCAGTGGTGGTACCGTCGCCCGCCACGTCGTTGGTTTTAATGGAAACCTCTTTTACCAGCTGTGCGCCCATATTCTCAAACGGGTCGTCCAGCTCCACTTCCTTTGCAATGGTCACGCCGTCGTTGGTCACCAGCGGCGCGCCGAATTTTTTATCCAGAACCACGTTGCAGCCTTTTGGGCCAAGGGTGATTTTTACGGTATCCGCCAGCTGGTTGATACCGTTCATCAGTGCTTTTCTTGCTTCTTCACCGTAAATGATTTCTTTAGCCATAGAGTGTTTTCCTCCTAAAAATATGTGTATTCATTCAAAAATCAGTAGCTTATTCCACAATCGCCAAAATATCGCTCTGGCGGACAATGGTGTATTCCTCTCCGTCCACCTTTACCTCTGTGCCCGCGTATTTGCTTGCAATGACCTTATCTCCGGGTTTGATGTACATTTCCACCTCTTTGCCGTCCACAATACCGCCGGGGCCTACCGCCAGCACCTTTGCAATCTGCGGTTTTTCCTGAGAAGCGCTTGCCAGCACAATGCCGCTTTTGGTAGTCTCCTCCGCTTCCGTCAGTTGAATCAGCACTCTGTCCAGTAATGGTTTGATCGTCATAAATATTTCCTCCTTCAAGTAAATACATTGGTCACATCATAGTTTTAGCACTCGCTAACTTTGAGTGCTAAAACTATTGTAGCGTCTTTATCAGAAAAAATCAAGGGGATTTTCAGAGAAAACGTAAATTTCATAAATTATTTACAATTTTGCATATGAGCCCTCCCTGTGTCCATACAGGCAGTATATGCGGCGCTTTTGCCTAAAGTTTATCAATTACCCCATAATATATTGCAAAAGATATAAGGGATATATTATAATAGAAATATCATAAGGAGCATGAAAGTGAGGATTTTATTATGTATGGAAGAAAAGAGCCGCCCGAGTTCACCCCAAAAACCTGCCCTGTATGCGGCGGCCGCGCAATGAACGCTTTTAAAGACAGAGAGAATTTCACCAGCTTTGAAATGGTATGCTGGGACTGCGGCAAACACCACTTCTACAAAATGGCAGACGACAAGCAAAGCTTTATCAAAGTGGACAAACTTTGATCACATAAAAACAGCGGCTGCAATGCAGCCGCTGTTTTTATTGCCAAAGGCAAAACCGCCTATACACAAAAAGGTATGTTATCCGTCGTAGGGAATAGCCTGCAGTGCAAAACCAACCGCTGTATGTCCCGGAATTTTGTACGCCGCCCTTTTACGTTACGGCAGGCATACCTGCACCGGAGAAGCAATGGACATGGTATCCGGCGTTACGTCGCAGTCAAACGCCAGAATTTGTACGCCGCAGGCCTCTGCGTACCGCAGCGCCTCTCCAAAGGCAGGGTGCGTTTTGGTGTTAGGAGAAAAATACCGCACCCCTTTCATTTGGATCACAAAAACAAGATAAGCGTCAAACCCGTCTTTGATGCATTCACACAGCTCGTACACATGCTTTACGCCGCGCTGCGTAGGCGCGTCTGGAAACAGCGCTGCGCCGTTTTCCTCCAGAGTCACGCCCTTTACTTCCATATAAGCACAGCGCTCTTTGCCCTGCAAATAAAAGTCAAACCTGGAGGCGCCGTATTTCCTTTCCGGGTAAATATCTGTAATGTCCCACACTGCCCGCTGGCGCTCCAGCCATTCCTTTACCGCCCGGTTGGGCGCCTGCGAATCCATATTTACCAGCCTGTCCCCTTTTTGCACCGCAATCAGGGAATAGGCTGTTTTTCTGCCGGGCGCGTCATGGTGCTGTAAATAAACGGTACAGCCGGGGACCAAAAGCTCCCGGCAGCGCCCCGTATTTTTTACATGGCACACGGTTTCTTTGCCGTTTACCAGCACATGGGCCACAAAACGGTTGGGCCGCAAAAGAAATATGCCCCGCTCCATATCAGAATAATACATAAAAGCCCCTTTATACCGGAAGTAAACCGCCAAACGGCTGTATTACAAATCGTCCACCAAAGCCGTGCTTTTGGCATATGCTGTGGAACGTCCCTCAAAGAAATCCGTTTTGATCAAATTGGCGTTGCTGTACTGGCTGATCCACGACATGGAATCCGGCTCTTTTTCGTAGCCCGGGTACAAGGGCGCAAAACCTAAATTCATACAGCGCAAATTGCCCAGGTAACGGATATAATCGGTGATCATCTGACGGTTCAGACCTGCAATGTCATCGCCTATTACATAATGTCCCCACGCGATTTCCTGCTCTACGCCTTCTTTGATCATAGCGCGGTACTCTTCCACCAGCTCGTCCGTAAACAAATGGGGCTCTTCCTTTTTCAGCTCCAGAATAATAGAGCGGAACAGCCACAAATGGGTATTCTCGTCACGGTTGATATACCGTATCTCCTGCACCGAACCGGGCATTTTATTGTTGCGGCCCAAATTATAAAAGAACATAAAGCCGGAATAAAAATATACGCCCTCCAAAATATAATTGGCAATCATGGTGCGCACCAGCGTATGGTCGTCTTTTTTCTCCTGGAACTCGTTGTACAAATTGCCGATAAACTCGTTTCTGCGCAGCAAATGCTCGTCCTTACGCCACTGGTACAAAATCTCGTTGCGCTCCACCGGCGAGCAGATGGTATCCAGCATATAGCCGTAGCTCTGGGAATGGACCGCCTCCTGAAACGCCTGGATCGTCAGGCATAAATTGACCTCATTTGCGGTAATATATTCGCCTACATTGGGCAGGTTGGCCGTCTGCACGCTGTCCAGAAAAATCAAAAAGGACAAAATCTTGTCATAAGCGGTACGCTCCGCCTTTGTCAGCTGGTTATAATTCTGAACGTCCGTATTTAAGTTGATTTCCTCCGGTATCCAGAAATTATTCATGGCCTGACGGTACCAGTCGCTGACCCATGCGTATTTCATATTGTTAAAGTCGTTTAAATTGGTGGTATTGCCGCCAATCATGCGGCGTTTGAGCACCTCTATGTCCCCGTCGGGGTTAAACAAAGGTTTTTTCTTTAACATTGCCATTACTGCTTACTCTCCTCATACTCAAGATGAACATACTTCGCATTCTTCCACTTCCAGCGCCTTGCTGCGGATATAATAAATGGTTTTTACCTGCTGCTCCCACGCCAGAATATACAGCTGTAAAATCTGGCGGAAGGTATAGTCGTTTGTAATATACAGGTTCAGGGACTGCGCCTGGTCCACATGACGCTGACGCACGCCGCAGGATTTGACCGTCCATGTCTGGTCAATGGTATGGGCGTTTTTGTAATACCAAAAAGTATCCATAGATAAATCCGGCGCTACCCTTGGCACAATGCTGTTTTTCTTTTCCTCTAAAAAATAACGGTGCATAACCGGGTCCAGTCCGGCAGTGGTGCCCGCAATAATGGAGGTAGTGCTGGTCGGCGCTACGGCCATCAGATAAGCGTTGCGCACTCCGTTTTGCGCTACCGCCTCCTTTAACCCGTTCCAGCGCGGCGAGGTATAGCCGCGTTTCTCAAAATAAGCGCCCGTCTGCCAGTCTGAGCCCTCAAACAGGCTGTAGCTGTCCTTTTCCTTTGCCACCTGCATACTGGCTTCCACGGCATAGTAGCTGATATCCTCAAACACCCTGTCCACAAACTCCAAATGTTCCTGGGACTCCCACTGTATCTTATGCTTTGCCAGCATATGGTGATAGCCGCTGACGCCAAGGCCGATGGAGCGGTATTTCTGGTTGGTCAGCTTTGCATACGGCAATGGATAAAAATTCAAATCGATCACATTATCCAGCGCACGCACCGTGGTATGGATAATATCCCGCAGCTCCTCCCGGTTTTCCACGTCGATATTGCCAAGGGACAAGGATGCCAGATTGCACACTACAAATTCGCCGGGCTTTGCGGTGCTTACCACCACCGTCTCGCCGTCTACGGTAGCTGTTTCCTGTCCAATGGTGGAAATCGGGCTCATATTCTGCGCAATCTCCGTACACAAATTGGAGCAGTAGATCATACCCTTGTGCCCGTTGGGGTTCATACGGTTTACATGATCCCGGTTAAAGGTGAACGGCGTGCCTGTTTCCACCGCAGACTTGATGATCAGCCGAATCAGCTCCTTAATGGGAATGACCCGTTTGGAAATTCTATGATCCGCCACGCAGTCAAAATACCGTTTTTCCCATTCCTCCCCGTAATAATCCTCCAGCGCATAGCCCTTTACGGACAAAATCTCATGAGGACACATCAAATACCAGTCCTCTTCAATTTTATCGCGGGCCATTTTCCAGAACAAATCCGGGTAGCATATGGCGGGAAATACGTCGTGGGCCTTCATGCGGTCATCGCCGTTGTTGGTGCGCAGCTGCAAAAATTCCGGAATATCCTTGTGCCATATATCCAGATACACCGCCACAGCGCCCTGGCGCACGCCCAGCTGGTCTACCGCCACAGCCGTGTCGTTGGCCAGCTTGATCCAGCGTATGACACCGCCGGCCGCGCCCTGAAAGCCGCGTATGGGCGAGCCGGACGCACGCACCTTGCCAAAATACATACCCATGCCGCCGCCGAATTTGGAAACCTGCGCAAAATTGGTAATACTGCGGTAAATTCCCGTCAGGGAATCGGGCACTGTATCAATAAAGCAGCTGGAAAGCTGGTGGAACGGCTTCCTTGCGTTGGAAAGCGTAGGGGTCGCCATGGTGACCTGCAGCCGGCTGAGCATATCATAAAACCGTTTGACCCATTGGGAGCGGTCCTTTGTTTCGTGCATAGCCAGGTGCATGGCAATACCCATAAACATCTCCTGGGGCGTCTCGTAAGGAAGAAGCTGATGGGTATGGATCACATAACGCTTAAGCAGAACGTCCAGACTGCTGTATGTAAACAAATGGTTGCGCTCCTCTGTGATCCATGTTTCAAATTCGTCGATCTCCGCCTTTGTATACGCCTGCAATATATAGGAACCGTATAGGTTTTGGTTGGTCAGGTAACAGATTTTTTCATAAAAGCTGCTTATCTGCTGTTTGTCCAGCTCCGCCTGCAGCTGCAGCTTAAAGCGCAGCATCAGCAGGCGCGCCGCAATATATTCCCATTTGGGAGACTCCTGGGAGGTCAGCTCCACTGCCGCTTTTATCAGCATGGACAGCTTTTCCGTTTCGGTCATCTGCTCCTTTTGAAAGGAAAAAAACTTGTGGTACAGCAAATCCAGATGGTACTCATCGCTGTCGTAATCCTTTTGAATGCCCTTGAGTACATCTATCATGGCCGTATTCTCAAACAAAGAAGCAATATGCAGCCTTGCTGTTCTTTTTTTTGCCTGGCTGTCACGATACAGGATAAAGCTTTTCACTTCATTGTAATAATTACGGGTGACCAGCGTTTTCTCCACAATGTCCTGAATGGTCTCTACCTGCAAGGATTCGTTTTGCTGCTGCATATCCTCCAGCTGCCGCTGTACATCTGCCGTAATGCTATCCAGTACCGCTTCGTCAATCTCTGTGTTGATGCTTTGAAACGCCGCCGCAACCGCCGCTTTGATTTTGTCGCTTTGGTAAGGCTCAACACGGCCGTCCCTTTTTATGATCTCCATTGCGTTCTCCTTACATATTCAAAATTTCGTCTATCTCTTATTATAGCGGCAATTCTTAAAAAATCAATACATATTGTGTATCATTTTATACAAAGCCATAAATATTGTATGCCGTAAAAACAGGAACAGGGCCGGAAAAACCGCCCTGTTCCTGTGAAAATATGAAAACGTCGTAATCAGAGATTATGATAAGCCGTAAGCAAATTTTAAAAATATCTTTTCAGCAAACCTGCAAAACCTGCACCGTGGCGTGCCTCGTCCTTCGCCATTTCGTGCACTGTATCATGGATCGCGTCATAATTCAGCTGCTTTGCGCGTTTTGCAATTTCAAATTTACCCTCGCAGGCGCCGGCCTCCGCGGCAGCACGCAGCTCCAGATTCTTTTTAGTGGAAGTCGTCACCACTTCGCCCAGCAGCTCTGCAAATTTGGCAGCGTGCTCCGCTTCCTCAAACGCGTATTTTCTAAAAGCGTCCGCAATCTCGGGGTAACCCTCGCGGTCTGCCTGACGGCTCATGGCAAGGTACATACCCACCTCGCAGCACTCGCCGTTAAAATGCGCTACCAGACCTTCGTAAACGTCTTTTTCAATTTTGTCCGCAGCGCCGACGCCGATCACGTGCTCTGTTGCATAGCCCGTTTCTTCTGTCTGCTCATAAAATTTGTCTCTGGGCGCTTTGCAAATGGGGCAAAACTCCGGCGCCTGATCCCCTACATGGACATAACCGCATACACTGCATACATACTTTTTCATTGGTAAACCCTCCAAAATGGAATTTAATATAGTCAAGGCCTAATGCCTAACCTTGCATTGGTTGCACATACCGTAAAAAGTGGTTTTCTGCTCCTGTACGTCAAAGCCGTATTTTTGGCCTACCTGTTTTGCAGCCTCAGCGTTTTCAAAGGTTTCGTCAATATCAAACACCGCGCCGCAGCAATTGCATATAAAATGGGAGTGCGGCGCCGTTTTGGCGTCGAACCGCTCCTGGCCGTTCATCACGCCCATGCTCAAAATGACGCCTTCTTCCTTGAACTGCGCAAGGTTGCGGTAAACTGTACCAAGGCTCAAATCAGGATATTCGTTTTTTAAGGTCTGGTGTATCCATTCCGCCGTAGGGTGTATCTCCGTACTGCGGAGCGTTTCTAAAATCGCCTGTCTTTTCCGGCTGAAATTCTGTTTCCTAATCATCTGCCCTCACCTTACCAAAATGATAATAGTTATTGTTTTTATGTTAATCATAGCATATTCCAGCGGTGTTGTAAAGGCTTATTTCCAAATAGAGCAAACAGCAAATGGATATATACTTATCATAAACCATTTTCCCCTTATTTTCAATAGAGGGGCCGCAACAAATTCTATCTGGAAAAATAACCCTTTTCCATGCACCGGTCCGGCGCAAAAGGCCAAAGCGCAAACAGCACGGTCATCAACGCGTAAGCAGCCTGTCTTTTGCCCGGCGCCGCGTACAACCGCAATCCCCGCGGACGCTTCTCCCGGCGCTCCGGCACAAACCGCCGCTGATACACAAAAACCGACAGTGCCTTCCACCGCCGGCCTGATTTGTCAGGATAAATTTTCAATGGCTTTGGCAGCCTCGTCCAGCCAGTGCCCCTGAATGGATTCCACCTGACCGCTGTCGCAGCTTTTGGCAATAGACGGGTCAATAGGCAGCTTTGCCAGCACACGCAGTCCGTGCTTTTGGGCAATTTCTTCCACGTGGCTCTCGCCGAACACCTTGATTTCCTTTCCGCAGTCCGGACAGGACAGGTAACTCATGTTTTCTACCAGCCCCAAAATGGGAATATGCATCATACCCGCCATATTCACCGCTTTTTCCACAATCATGGAGACCAGCTCCTGCGGAGAGGTCACGATGATGATACCGTCCAGCGGCAGAGACTGGAACACCGTCAGCGGCACGTCGCCCGTACCCGGCGGCATATCCACAAACATATAATCCACATCTCCCCAAATCACTTCGGTCCAGAACTGCTTTACCGTACCTGCAATAATGGGTCCCCGCCACACAACGGGAGCCGTCACGTCCTCCAGCAGCAAATTGACAGACATGACCTCAATGCCCGTTTTGCTTTTGCAGGGTATAATGCCGCCCTCTATACCCGAGGCCCGCTCCTGGATGCCGAACACCTTGGGGATAGACGGCCCCGTCACGTCCGCGTCCAGCACAGCGGTTTTATAGCCGCGGCGGTTCATGGTCACAGCCATCAAAGACGTCACCAGGGATTTTCCCACCCCGCCCTTGCCACTGACAACGGCAATTACTTTTTTTATATTGCTCAGCTCATGAGCAGGCTCTTTCATAGGCGCTGTTCTGGAGCTGCATTCTACACCGCACGACCCACAGTCATGCGTACAATTTTGTTCACTCATGACATTCATCCTTTCTTATTGTATACCTTTTTAGTATATTTAAATATTACCTTAAAATCATGTATTTGTCAACGAAAAGGCAAAATCAAAATTCCCGTTTAATGCTTCTCAAAAACAAATCGGACAACACCCGTTCCGGATCTTTTTTCTCATACACAATATCGTACACAGCCCGGCAAATAGGCAGCTCCACGCAATACTGTCCGCCAAGGCGCAGCAGCGCTTTGACCGTCGTCACACCCTCGGCCAGCTCGCCATAATCCAGCCCCTGCACAAACAGCTCCCCAAACCTGCGGTTATGGCTGAATTCCGAAAACACCGTTGCCTGGTAATCTCCCAAATGACCCAGCCCGTACGCGGTCATTTCCTTGCCGCCCATTGCCTTTATCAAGCGGGCAATTTCCCTTGTACCCCTGGACATCAGTGCACCCTTCAGGGCCGTTTTCCCTTTGCCATCCAGCATACCCGCCGCAATGCCTATCACATTTTTAGAAGCGGCGCCGATTTCATTACCCAGCAAATCGTCTCCGTAATAAAAACGGATCAGCGGGCCGGAAAAGGCCTGCACCAGGCGTTCTTTCAGCGCATCGTCTTCACTGTCTATCACCATGCAGTTGGGTATCCCTTTTGTAAAATCCTGCACGTGTCCCGGACCTACCCATATGGCGGCAGGCGCATTTGTATACTCCTTTAAGATTTCTGTCAGACGCTTTCCCGTATCCGCTTCTATCCCCTTCATGCACAGAACAAAGCATTTTCCCGTAAGGTTCTGCTGTGCAAGCACTTCCATAAAACCGCGAAAGCTCTGCGCCGAAATGGAAACCACAAGCACCTGCGCGGTGTGGACGGCTTCTTCCAAATCGTCCGTCAGCGCAATGCGCTCAGGCAGTGTAAGCAGGCCGTTGGAGCGTGTTTTCCGGAACTGCTCCAAATGTCCGGAGCCTTTTCTTCCGTACAGCGTCACGTTATGGCTTGCACGGTCCAAATACCATGCAAGAAAGCTGCCCCAGCGTCCGCAGCCTATAACTGAAATATCCATCATGCTTCCCCCGTCTTTTCGTCCCAGACAGCGCCCTGCCGTCCAGCATTTTCTATTGCCGCCGCAACGATTTCCTCCGCCTTTTGCGGCATTTGCTCCATACCCTCACAGTAAAGGACCTGCACATCACTGACCCCGCACAGCAAAAACAGATTTTGCAGCCATGTAACAGCGGTGCACATCTCTTTAGGCCGGTTTTCAGAAATAATACCGCCGCTGGAGACCACAATGGCCGCCTTTTTGTCCCGCAGCAGCCCCTGCACCCCATGCGCCGTGTAGCGAAACGCCTTTCCCGCTCTGGCTGCTGCCAGCATATAGGAAACCAGCACAGGCGGCGCGGTCAGGTTCCAGTTGGGAAACGAAACCACATACCGGTCGGCAGTCATAAATTCCTCGCAAAGGGCGTTGTATCTGTCCAGCGCCCGCGCCTCTGTCTCTCCCTTGGGAACACCGCCTTCAAAGGCCTCCAGCAAATCCCGCGTCATAGGGGGTATTTGCAAATCGTTCAGGTCAATATAACCGCACTGAGCCTGCGGGTGTTCCTGCAAATAAGCGTTTACAAACGCATCGGCGACCCTTTTTCCGCAAGACTGCGCCTTTGGCTTTGGGCTTGCGGCAATATGCAGCAGCTTCATGGTAATTTCCTTTCTGTTTTGGTTTTTCATCGATATTGATTCTACCACATTTTCAGGCGCTTGTATAGAATCAGAACAGCAAAAAGCGGCAGACCTTTGATGTCCGCCGCAATCGTATTTTATGCTTCGCCGCTGTTATCCTCTATACACGGCATATGAGCCACATGGTCCGCATTCAATTCAAACCAGAACGTGCTTCCGTGCCCTACCTGGCTTTTTACCCCGTAAGACGCCCCAGGGTGCATATCCAAAATCGTTTTGACAATGTTCAACCCCAAGCCGGTCCCTACGGCCGCGCGCTTATGGTTCTTGTCCACTTTATAATAACGGTCCCAAATATCATTCAGCTTGCTCTGCTCTATACCCTCGCCTGTATCTGTCACTTCAATGCGCACACGCTGCCTGCCGTCCTCTCTGGCCGTCAGTATCTGCTTTATCGTCACCGTTTTATCTTCCCCTATATACGTAAGCGCATTGTTGATGAGATTATACACCACCTGGGACAGTTTCAAAGCGTCCCCGTACACGTAAACGTCCTCCTGCCCGTGGAACACAATGGTATATTCCGTCAATTTGGTATACCTTGTCAATATCTCCCGTATCTGTGCCGTCAGGTTCAATATCTCACCGTTAAACGGAAGCGTGCCGGACTGCAATTTGGAAATATCCAGCACATCATTGACCAGCGTGGTCAGCCGCTTGGCTTCATCTATAATGATCTGCACATTTTCCGGCGTGTTTTCGTTGGGAATATCCCGCATGACCTCCGCGTACCCGGTAATCATCGTCAGCGGCGTGCGCAAATCATGGGAAATATTCGCAATCAGCTCCCGCTGCAGCGCCTCCACCTTGGAAAGCTCCCTGGCGGCATAATTCAAAGTGTCGGCAAGCTCGGCTATTTCACGGTAGCCGCCGGCTTTAAATTCCACGTCGTATTTGCCCTGCGCCAGCACCTTTGCAGACTGATTGATATGCACAATCGGCGACGACAGGTTTTTGGCAAGCAGCAGCGCCATAATCACCGCCAGCACCACCATGATCACCGTAATCCATAACAGCTGCACCTTTAAGGTCTGCACCGTAGAGACCACCGGAGAAATAGAGGTATTGAGCAAAACCAGCACCTCGCCCCCGTTTTGCAAGGGCGCCGCTTTGGCGTAAACCAGGCTTTCTATCTGGTTCGGGTCGTCCTCTTCCCCTAAAAAAAACTGGTTTTTCCTTTCATTGAACATGGTGCGCTCCACCAGCGTGCCCCCGTTTTGCTTTGTCAGCTCGTAGGCCCTTGCCAGGCGGTAAGAGGACATTTCATGTATCACGCAGTTGGGCAGTACGTCAATGGCGTATAAAATCGAGCCGTCCGGCGCGCAAATGGTAACGCATATCTGCTTGTCATTGGCCACGCTCCTTAAAACGGAGCCCAAATCATCAGAATCAATATGGTCGCTGATGTCCTTTAATGCATTTTCAATATCACTGATTTTAATGGAACGGTAAAATGTGTTGAGCAGGCCGATTTGAAACACCCACAGCAGGCTAAGCACAACGGCGATAAACGCGACAAAAATGGCAAATATTTTCCAAAAAATACTTACCCTTTCTTTGCCTTTCTGTTTTTGTCCCAACCGCTTAATCCACTTCAAACCGGTAGCCTACCCCTCTGAGCGTAACGATAAACTTACTGTATTTCCCAAGGCTTTTTCGCAGCAGCTTGATATGGGTATCCAGCGTCCTGTCATCGCCGTAAAAATCATACCCCCACACATTGGTAATCAGCATCTCGCGGGTAAGGGCTATATTTTTATTTTCCGACATATAAAACAGCAAATCATATTCCTTGGGCGACAAATCGATTTTTTCTCCGTCCACCGTCACAATACGCGCCGTATAGTCAATGGTAAGCCCCTCAAAGGTGACCCTGTCATTGGTCTGCGTGCGGGCGGACGAACGCTTGATGACCGCATGGATACGCATCATCAGCTCCTTGGGCGAAAAGGGCTTTACCACATAATCGTCTATCCCCAGCTCAAAGCCGTGTATTTTGTCATACTCCTCCCCCCGGGCAGAAAGCATGATCACAGGGGTATCACAGCTTTTCCTGATTTCCCTGACAGCAGAAAACCCGTCCAGCTCCGGCATCATCACATCCATGATGATCATGGAATATAAGCCGGGATTCCGGCGGCAAAGCATGACCGCCTCCATACCGTCGGAGGCCTCGGTCACGGTATGGCCCTCAAATTCGGCGTATTTGCGGATAAGCTGACGGATTTTTTCTTCATCATCCACAACCAAAAGATGATACATATTTATTTCCTCTTTCCTTGTCCAACATTTTCATGCCGTATATTTTAACGCGTATTTGTGAAGATTCCGTGATGATTATAAAAATTATAGCACAAAGAAAATCCCCGCGCAAACCCGCAATATACCCGCCGCGCCTGTAAAACGCCGCCGCTTTTGCCCAAAACACGGTTTTTCCATCCCTTTTGCACAAATAACAGTTGATTCCCGACACAAAACATAGTATTATAGTAGTATATAAAACCGCAAGAGCAACAGGAGGAATTGATCCATATGAAGCTTTCCACCAAAAGCAGATACGCGCTGGAAGGCCTGGTTTACATCGCAGTCAACAGTCCCAACGAGGCCATACGCATCAGACAGATCGCCCAGGACACAGGCATTACCGTAGCATATCTGGAGCAAATCTTTTTCCTGTTAAAAAAGGCGGGGCTGCTGCTGACGGTACGGGGCGCCAAAGGTGGTTTTCTGCTGGCGCAAAGTCCCAAAGACATTACCGTCGGCATGGTCCTGCGGACCATTGAGCACGACCTTGCCCCCGTAAAATGCGTCCATGACCTGCAGGCCTGCACCAGCAAGGTCCGTTCCGGCTGCGTCAGCCGCCAGATTTGGATGCGTCTGACCGACGCCATTGAGAGCACGGTGGACAATATCACGCTGGAGGATTTAAAAACAAGCTATCTCAATCGTAAAGGAGCCGGAGCATGAAAATATCCACCAGAGGCAGGTACGGACTGCGCGCCATCATAGACCTTGCCATGCAGGAAAATAAAAGCTGTGTTTCCCTGGGAGAAATCGCCGCCAGGCAGGATATTTCCTTTCATTATCTGGAAGGCATCTTCTCTTATCTGCGCCGCGCAGGGATCGTGATTGGCACAGCGGGCGCGCTGGGCGGCTACACCCTTTCCAAAACCGCATTGGAAATGAGCCTGTACGATATTTTAAAGGTATTGGAGGGCCAGCTGTCCATGACCGGCGACGAAGCGCCGGAGCAGGAAACAGAGCTGCGCGCTTTCCTGCGGCAGGAGGTCTGGGACGCCGTTGACAAAAGCATAGAGAACGCCCTGAAACAAATGACCCTGGGAGAAATGAAGGAAACTTTCCGCAAACGGGACGACTCCAATTTTTGCGCCGGTTTATAATCATCACTCCGGCCGCGCTTTTTCATTGATATAAGCGGTTGCAGCGCCATAGCCTCCTGCTGGATTTTGCATAACCGACCGGCTATGCTTTCACACCGCCCCGCAAAGCATTCCCCGGCCTTTTCTATCACCGCCGCATGATTTTCCCTTTATCAAAAACAGGCGCCCGCGTTTTGCGGGCGCCTGTTTTCAGTTTCCTACCTCAATGCTGATTTGATTGAACTGGTTCAATAAATCGTCCACATCCAACGCATCCTTTTCCTCATAGGCTGCGTCTATCACCATATTGCCTTTGTGCAGCATAATCAAACGATTGCCGTATTCAATGGCAAATTTCAAATTATGGGTAACCATTAAAGCGGTCAAATGCTTTTCCTTTACAAACCGGTCCGTCAAGCGCATCACATTGTCCGCAGATTTCGGGTCCAGCGCGGCGGTATGCT
>CALWUX010000027.1 GCA_944384795.1 uncultured Clostridia bacterium
GTGGACATGGAGCGCATCGCGCCGGCTGTTTCCGTACTTGCCAAAGATTTGTTCTCCATAGAAATGTGGGGCGGCGCTACCTTTGACGTGGCTTACCGCTTCCTGAAGGAAGACCCGTGGGAGCGTCTGGCTACCCTGCGGGAAAAAATGCCCAACATTTTAATGCAGATGCTGTTCCGCGGCGCCAACGCGGTGGGCTACAAAAATTACCCGGATAATGTGATCCGCAATTTTATTTCCGTTGCCGCTGACGCGGGCATCGACGTGTTCCGTGTGTTCGACTCCCTGAACTGGCTGCAGGGCATGGAGGTCGCGCTGGAAGAGGTGCTCAAGCAGGGCAAGGTTGCCGAGGCATGCATGTGCTACACAGGCGACATTTTGGACGAAAGCCGTACCAAATACAGCCTGAAATATTACATCAACATGGCAAAAGAGCTGGAAAAACGCGGCGCGCACATCATCGCCATCAAGGATATGTCCGGCCTGCTCAAGCCGGCGGCCGCCTATAAGCTCATCAAGGAATTGAAAAACAGCGTCGGCCTGCCCATCCACCTGCATACCCACGACACCAGCGGCAACGGCGTTGCTTCTCTGCTCATGGCCGCCCAGGCAGGCGTTGACATTGTGGATACCGCCGTCAACAGCATGGCGGGCCTGACAAGCCAGCCGGCCCTGAGCTCTGTGGTCGCCGCTATCCAGAGAACAGACAGGGAATCCAGCATCAATCTGGACGACATCCAAAAAATCTCCAACTACTGGGAGGACGTCCGTCCTGTTTACGGCCAGTTTGAATCCGGCCTGAACGCGGGCACCACCGAGATTTATAAATACGAAATCCCCGGCGGCCAGTATTCCAACCTCAAGCCCCAGGTAGAAAGCTTCGGCCTTGGCCAGCAGTTTGAAGACGTCAAGGAAATGTACAAAACCGTTAACGAAATGCTGGGCGACATCGTAAAGGTCACCCCGTCCTCCAAAGCCGTGGGCGATATGGCAATCTTTATGGTGCAGAACAACCTGACGCCGGAAAATATTTACGAAAAAGCCAAGGACATCGACTTCCCGGATTCCATCGTAGCCTATTTTGAGGGCATGATGGGCCAGCCGGAGGGCGGCTTCCCCGAAAAGCTGCAAAAGCTGGTCTTAAAGGACAAAAAGCCCATTACCTGCCGCCCCGGCGAGCTGCTGCCCGATGAGGACTTTGATAAAATCAAAACCTATCTGCGGGACACCTACGGCATTGAGGGCAATGACAAAGAGGCTTTGAGCTACGCGCTGTATCCCAAGGTGTTTGAGGATTACCACAAAGGCCTGAAAAAAGACGGCAATTTCCGCTTTATGGGCAGCGACACATTCTTCTACGGCCTGCGCGTGGGCGAAACCAGCGATGTGAAAATCGCCGAGGGTAAAATTCTCACCGTAAAGCTCATTGAAGTCCGGGAGCTGGACGAGGAAGGCTTCCGCGAGGTAGTGTTCGAGGTCAACGGCAACCGCCGCACGGTGTCTGTCAAGGACCAGGGTGCCAAAGCGCAGGTCGCGGCCGCTTCCGTTGTCATGGCCGACCCGGACAACGAAAAAGAAATCGGCGCGAACATTCCGGGCACCATTTTAAAGGTACTGGTCAAAGAGGGCGACAAGGTAGAAGCCAACCAGCCCATCGCCGTTATTGAAGCCATGAAAATGGAAACCAACATTCTTGCGCCTGTCAGCGGAGAAATCGACAAAATTTATGTCAATGAGGCACAGCAGGTCAAATCCGGAGAACTGATTGCGGCCTTAAAATAAAATCAAAAAAATACCTGTCCGCCATATAGGACCAAAAACAGCCTCCCGGCGCCGTTGCGCGTCAGGAGGCTGTTTTGCGGTTTTGACAACGGAAGATTTGTTTTATCCGGCTCCATATGGTATAATAAATAAAACAACAGTTTCGGTCCCATGCTTTGGCCGAAAAGCGAGGTTATTTCATGCTGCAAATCATAAAAGAACGGGTATTGGGTGCAATACCGCCTACGGCACTGTTTTTGGTGCTGTTTTTTTCTACCTTTGCCATCTGCGGAATCCAGGATTCCCTGATTGCCCTGTTTGTGACCCTGGAATTTATGCGGTTAAAAACCGACGAATTCGTAGAGAGCACAATCATCAAATCCACGCTGATTTATATCGCCATCGCACTGCTTACCTATGTGGCAAGCCTCAATGTGTATTTGTGCGCGGCGGTCAATTTTATCACGCCGTTTGGCATTGTATATCTGTTTTTAGATGAATTCGACCCGACCAACCATATCCCGTATGTGCTGGCGCTGGCATTTTTCCAGATGATCCCCGTCACGCTGCCGGCTCTGCCCATACGCATTGCCGCCGTGGTGGCCTCCTGCGCTGTTACGTATATCGCGGTGCTGCTGTACCGGCTGGCAGCAAAGCAAAAGCCCAACAGCAATGTACAGCGGTTTACTGCGGACGGCCTGCAGGAAATGGTCTGCCAGCTGGACGCCGTTCTGCAAAAGGATTTCAAACAGGTCAAGCTCCACCAGGAACGGCTGTTCGAGATCAACAGGTCGCTCAGCCGCTCCATATACGGCTCGCACAACAACTTCATGCACAGCTCCAACGGACAGGCCTATTTTCCGTTTGTTATCGTGTTCCAGCATATGAACCATTTGGTGGGCGATATTTGCGAAAAGCCGTCCGTACTGACCCAGGATACGCTGCTTTACATAGAAAAACTGCGGGACGTGCTGGCGCAGACGCAAAAAGCGGTGGCCGCCAACCAAATGCGTGAGGCGGCGGCCAAACTGATTGCATTTTCCGGCGAAATAGAAATCGACCAAATCGACATCAACTACAATATCGTGTATATTTTAAATTATCTTTCCACGGCTTTGCTGGACATTTCCAACAGGAAAAAAGGCTTTTCCTTCCAGTTTTCCCACCTGGCTTCCCGTATCCGGTACCAGTTAAAGTCCAATTTCAACATACATTCCTTTAAAATGCGGTTTGCGCTCCGGCTGAGCATCGTGGTGTCTCCAGCGGCGGCTTTGGTGTATTATTTCCACTTGCCCCACGGCTTCTGGCTGCCCATGACCCTGCTGGTGCTGATTTTGCCTTATTGGGAAAATTCCCTGCGCAAAATCATCGACCGGGTCATCGGCACCCTGTGCGGAATTGCCGTATATGCCGTGCTGTATTACTTTTTCCCGTCTTCCCAGGCGCAGTTTATCATTATGATTGTCATCAACTTTTTGATTTACACCACAAAACGCTACGCGGTGACCGCCGTATTTATCACCTGCTCGTCCTTTGCGGTCAATATCGCCATGCACGACACCACCCATTTATTTACCCTGCGCTTTATTTTCACCATCGGCGCGGCGCTGATAGCGGTATTTGCCAGCTACTGCATTTTTCCCACCAATAATGCGGGCGAGCTGAAAAACATGATGCGGCGTTTGCTGGACATGGACGACTTTTTGCTGGATACACTGCTGCAAATGGCCCAGGGCAATCCAAAGCAATATATCAAAAGGGAATTGGTTCTGACCTCTTATTTGGTCAGCGGTAAAATAGAGAACCACTGCATCATGTCCAAATCCAGCAAGAACCAGGGGTATGTCAAACGCTTTATCATGCTCAATAATCAATTTGTAACGGACATTGCCCATATTTACACCCTGATGTCCATGCAGCAGAAGGAACGCATAGACCCTAAGGCCATGGAGACGCTGATTTTAGATTTGAAAAAGGCAATTAGGTCCATGAAAGAAATGCTTGCCAATAAAAAAGTGGCGGTCAGCCACCCGAAGCTGGATTACAGCCAGGTCTACGACGACGTGTATGTCAACGGAAAAATGATACGCAGCGCCGACTGCCTGTATCATATGTACGACTGCGTGCACAACCATTTATCGTCTTAAAAACGGCGGTTTGCCGGGCAAAAGTTCGAAATGTTCGCCCATTTTACGTAGCGTACAGAAACGGCCGTATAACGGACAAAAACGGCTGGAAAGCGGACGGAATCGCAAGCTGCTCCAGCTCCTCTTTGGTGACCCACACAAACTGGTCGCCGGCGTCCATGGCAGACGGATCGCAAAGCACAAGACAGCTGTCCATATGCCATTCCACATGGGTAAAAATATGCTTTGCCTGTTTGCCTTTCCGTATTTCCCTTACCGGAATATTCCATTCCGCCAGCTGCGCCTGCACGTCGCAGTGGGAAAGGCGGCCCGGCAAATTGGGGAATTGCCATAGTCCGGCCAGTACCTGCCCGGCCTCCCGTTTTTGCAGGGCTACGGCGTTTTCCGCAGCCAGCAGCAGTACGGTTTTTTCTTCTATGCGCCGCGGCTTTTTAGGGGATTTTACGGGCAGTTCTGCCGCTGTGCCCTGCCGGAAAGCCTGACAGCAGGCCTGCACGGGACAAAGCAGGCATTGGGGCTCCCCGTTTGGAACACAGACGACAGCGCCCAGCTCCATTAACGCCTGATTAAAGTCTCCCGGGTGGTTTTGCGGTATGATACGCTGCAGCTGCCCGGTGATTTCCGCTTTGGTGGACTGCCGGGCAATGTCCCCGTAATTGGCGGTCATGCGGGTCATGACCCGCAGCACATTGCCGTCTACCGCAGGTACGGGAATGCCGTAAGCAATGGAAGCCACCGCACCGGCCGTATAGGCGCCAATGCCCGGCAATCGCAGTAATTCTTCATAGGAGCGGGGCATTTCCCCCTGGAAGCGGGTCATGATTTGTACGGCGGCTTTCTGCATATTTCTGACCCGGTTATAATAGCCCAGCCCCTCCCAGAGCTTGAGCAGCTTTTCTTCGTTGCAGGCGGCCAAATCCCTGATGGAAGGCAGTGCGGCAATAAAGCGGAGATAATAGGCTTTGACCGCTTCTACACGGGTTTGCTGCAGCATGATCTCGGAGACCCATACATGGTATGCGCTGGGAGACTGCCGCCAGGGCAGGGCGCGGGCGTGCGTTTTGTACCAGTTTAACAGCGGCGCTGTCATATGAGAAAGGGTATGTTCCATGGTATGGCTCCTTTTGTGTAAGATTTGATACCGGGTCTGCTCTGTCCAGGCTGTTGGTTTTGAGCAGGTTTAGGGCTTTGGTAACAGCCTGCTTTTAAAGGCCGGAGATGGCCGGCAGGCGCATGATTGTTTACGAATGCTGTTTGGAGGCGGCCGTGTTGGCTGTTTGGGAAAGTCTGTCCGTTGCGCGGTACGGCTGTGTGTCACGGCAGGTTTGCCGGGACTTTACGCGGTAAAGGACGCAGGTTTCGGCTATGCCGGGAGATGGATAACAGTTTGCTTTTAAAGGCCGGAGACGGCTGACAGGCGTACGATTGTTTACGAATGCTGTTCGGCGGTCGTGTTGGCTGTTTGGGAAAGCCTGTATGTTGCGCGGTACGGCTGTGCGCGGGCTGCGGCGGTACGTATGGCAAAGCCAATTTTGCAAAAAAAGGAATGGCTTGCACTCGGTTGTGCCGGGAAAGGAAAAAGGGCTGTCTCTGTGGAGAACAGCCCTTTCTTTGCGTCCCTGCCGGTTGCGTCTTTGTTTTTACGGCAATGCCGGCGGCTGTGGAGAGCGGTGCTGAGCATGATGGCTCGGCCGTTCCGGGGGACGGTACGCCGGCGGTTGCAGTACGGCAAATTTGCGGGAAAAGTCCGGGCAGGAAAGCTCCGTACGGTGCAAACGGGCCGGAAGAAGCAAAAGTGCGGCGGCTAAAAAAACGGACGCTGCGGATATGGCAAAGACTTTTGGAAAAAAGCCGCGGCGACATATTACAGGGGAGAGCCGGGACCGGACGCTCTGTGAAAATGCTTATAGCTTCCGCCGCTGTGCGGTCATGACGGGCATAATATGCCGCGGGCAACCCGTTTTGTGCCGCTCGGACAGGCGGCGTCAATTGTGGATGGAAGGGATTTTTACGTCCGGGTCCGTATCCCTGGTGTAATCCACATTGGGCAGATCGAACCCGAATAACTGCCGGAATTCCTGCCAGTATTGGTCGATATAGGAGTGGTCGGGAAGGGCGTGCGCGTACAGCTTGTTCCAAAATGCGGTGATCTCCGCCTGTACGTCGTCCCGCAGCTCCCAGTCGTCCATGCGGATCTGTCCTGTTTCGTCCAAAGCGGGCGGGGAGACAAACAGCTTTTCACGGTACATACGCTCGATTTGCTGGATTGCGTTTTCGTGGATATTCTTTTTCTCCATGACGCGGTATAAAACGGCAATGTACAAGGGTACCACGGGAATGGCCGCGCTGGCCTGGGTCACCAGCGCCTTGTTGACGGATACGTACGCGTTTACATTGGGGAACTGGCGGGTCATTTCCTGTGCGGTTTTCAGCAAATGGGCTTTTGCCGCGCCCAGGGTGCCCTTGTGGTACATGGGGTAGGTGAGCGTGGGGCCGATGTAGGAATAAGCTACCGTTACGGTGTTTTCTGCCAGGACGCCGGCGCTGCTTAAAGCGGTGATCCAGTCCTTCCAGTCCTCGCCGCCCATGACCTTGACGGTGTCGTGCAGTTCCTGCTCTGTGGCCTTGGGTACGGTCACGTCCACGATTTTCCGCGAGTTCAGATCGACGGTGGTATTGACAAAATCCTCCCCTGTGCATTTGAGCACGGAGCTGTATGTGGTTCCGTCTGCGGCGGTGCGCTTTGGCGCGGCCAGGCTGTATACCACAAAATCGACCTGTCCCAAATCCTGTTTGATCAAATCGATGACCTGCTGTTTTACCTGTGCGGAAAAGGCGTCGCCGTTGACGGTTTTGGCATAAAGCCCATCCTGCGCGGCAAATTCCTCAAAGGCGGCGGTATTGTACCAGCCTGCCGTGGCGGTGCGGGAGCCGCTGGCGGGTTTGTCTAAAATAACGCCGATGGTAGCGGCGCCGCACCCAAAGGCGGCGGCAATGCGGGAGGCAAGGCCGTAGCCTGTGCTTGCGCCGATGACCAGCACTTTTTTAGGGCCGCTGCATTTTGGACGGCTTTTGATATACGCGATTTGTTTTTTCACGTTTTCCCTGCAGCCTGCGGGGTGGGCGGTGGTGCAGATAAATCCGCGCACCTTGGGTTCGATGATCATAGATGTTCCTCCTGAAGATTGTTGGATTTTGTTTTAGCGTGCGTAAAAATAACATTTTTATTATAATACCCTTTGAAAAAAATAGCAAATTTCCGCAAAAGCAGGTATAATACCCTTATAGCAGTTTACGGTCAAAAGGGGCGTTGGTTTTGAATAAATCTGTGATGAAAGCGTTTGCGGCAACGGCACGTAAAAAGCTGATGGGACAGGCTTTGCGCAAGGCGCAGGCGGTGCTGGGGGAAGAGGAGGGTCCTTACCCGGTGCCGCGGGATGTAAAGCAAAAAGAATGCTTTTTGCAATTGCAAAAGCAGATAGCAGAAGCAGGTGCGTCTGCTGCCGCGGAGCAGGCCGCCGGCGTTTGGTTCAACCGCTTGCTTGCGGTTTGGTTCATGGAGGTAAACGGCTATTTGCCGGGCGCGCCTTTTTTTTCGGTTTTTACCGAAAACAGCGGCAGGTTTTATGCGGAGGACACGGAACACATACGGCAGAGCCGGGTGTTTTTAAAGGACTGCGGCTGTACGGAGCGGGAAACCGAAGCGCATATTGCCTTTACAGAGCTTTGCCGCGGTTTGGGACGGATATTCCCCGCGTTGTTTTCCTGCGGTCCTGACCCTGTGGATTTTTTAGCGCCGGCATTTGGCAGGGACAGCGTTGTGCATGATTTTTTGACCCTGCCCAGGGAGGATTTTGATTTGCGCCGCGGCGGACAGGCGGAAGCGGTGGGCTGGCTGTACCAGTATTTTCATACAGAGCGCAAGGAGGAGACCTTTGCCCTGCTGCAGCAGAATGTGAAAATCACAAAGGAGAGGCTGCCTGCGGCCACCCAGCTGTTTACTCCCGACTGGGTCGTGGGGTATCTGGTGGAGAATACGGTGGGGAAATTGTGGCTGGAGCACCACCCGGACAAGGCGCTGGCGGAAAAATGGAAATACTGCCTTTTGCCCAAAAACGGGGCGCCGCCGGTTCGGGAAGCTGCGCTGCGTCCGCAGGATATTACCGTGCTGGACCCATGCATGGGCAGCGGCCACATACTGCTTTACGCTTTTGATGTGCTGATGGATATTTATACGGCTGAGGGCTATACGGAAAAAGAGGCGGCAAGGCAAATTACGGCGCATAATTTATTCGGTTTGGAAATAGACGACGCCGTGAGCGGGCTGGCGCATTTTTTGCTTATGATGAAGGTGCGGTACTATGACGAAACCGCTTTGGATGCTCCGGATTTGCACGGTACGGCTGTGGACGGTACGGCTTTAGGCGGTACGACTTTGGACGGTACGTCTGTGGATAGCTTCCGTTTTATGCACCTGCGCAGTATACAGGAAAGCAACTGTATTTCGGAGGAAACGCGCGATGTGATTTGGCAGGCGCTTTCCATGCTCAGGCCGGAGGAAAGGCTGGCGGTGAACCTGGTGATAGAAGCGTTCCGCGATGCGAAAACGTACGGCTCTTGCCTGCAGATGAGCAAACGGTTTTTGCCGGGATTTTATACGCAGACGGCGGAGAAGCTGCGGGCGCTTGTAAGGCAGGGCGCGTGCGGCCTGCAAATGGAGCAGTGGGCGGTGATAAACCGGTGGCTCCCGCTGTTGACGGAGCTGCTGGAGCAGGCGGCGCTGCTGGCAAAAACGTATCTGGTTACCGTGACCAACCCGCCCTATATGGGGAAAAAGAGCCTGAATCAAAAAATAAGCGCTTTTTTGGAAAAGCAGTATCCAAAGGGAAAGTCTGAGCTGTACGCGGCGTTTATTCTGCGCTGTAAGGCTTTTACAAAGGATTTTGGCTGTTTTGGCATGGTCACCATGCATACCTGGATGTTCTTGACCTCGTTCCAAAAGCTGCGGCAGGAAATTTTACAGCAGGATCAGATCGAGTCCTTGGTCCACGCGGGCGCGGCGACCTTTGAGGAGCTCAATTCCTTTAATGTACTGGCCGCGGCATTTGTTATCTGCAAAGGGAAAACGGAGCGGGCGCTGTCCCGTTTTATCCGCTTAACGGAGTATTTGACAACGGAAGAAAAAATAACAGGGTATTTTCAGGAAGAAAATCATTATATGCTGGAGCAGTCCGCTTTTTACGCCGTGCCGGGCACGCCCTTTGTTTATTGGGCCCGTGACAGCGCGGTCCGGGTGTTTGAAAGGGGGACGCCCCTGTCCGCCATTGCCGCGCCGCGGGTGGGTATGCAGACGGGGGACAACAGCGCCTTTGTGCGGTACTGGCATGAGGTGGATTTTACGAAGTTCTGCGATAAGGCGGAAAGCCTGCCGGAGGCGGCCGCTTCGGGCGCCAGGTGGTTCCCGTACAATAAAGGCGGCAGTTTTAGAAAATGGTACGGTATGAACGAATATGTGGTGGACTGGGAAAACGGCGGGGAGCGGCTGCGGCGGTTTTCCAAAGCCGTTTTGCGCAACGAGCAGGATTATTTTAAAGCGGGCATTACCTGGTCCCTGTTTGGATTTGAAAATTTTGCCGTGCGCTATAAAAGGGCGGGATTTTTGTTTGATGTATCCGGTTCCTCCATGTTTCCGCAGGAGGAGCAGACGGCGGAGATTTTAGGTTTTTTGTGCAGTAAGCCGGCGTTTTACCTGTTGTCTCTGCTGGCGCCTACCGTGAATTTTCAGGCGGGCAATGTGGGCGACCTTCCCATACTGCCGCTGACGGAGGGCAAAGAGGATTTCAGGCGCATGGTGGAGGAAAACTGCCGGATCTCCAAAGAGGATTGGGACAGCTTTGAGACCAGCTGGGAGTTTTTGGGACATCCGTTTATGCAAATCCATTGGGCACAGGGGGAACGGGACTTGCAGGCCTGCTTTGCGGTTTGGCAGCAGCAGGCGGAAAAGCGGTATGGTACCCTGAAAAGGAATGAGGAGGCCATCAACCGCGTTTTGATCAGGCTGTACTGCCTGGAGGACAGCCTGACGCCGGAAGCGGCGGACAGGGATATTGCAGTGCGCAGAGCGGATTTGAAACGGGATGTGAAGCTGTTTCTTTCTTATTTGATTGGCTGTTTGTTCGGCAGGTACCACCCTCTGCGGGAGGGCCTTTGGTATGCGGGCGGTACATGGGACAGCCAAAAGGCCCATGCGTATGCCGTGAAGGAGAATTGCCTTGTGCTGGCGGAAAAGGAAACCTCTCTTTTTGCGCAGGAGGATTTGGTGGCGCGGCTGTTTGCGCTGGTAGAGCGTCTGTTCGGCAACGCTTTGCTGGAGAAAAATCTTGCGTTTATTGCGGGCGCTTTGGACGGGGGCGGCAAGGACGCACGGCAGACCATCCGCACGTATTTGTGGCGGGATTTTTATAAGGATCATGTACGCCTGTACCAAAAGCACCCCATATACTGGCAGTTCAACAGCGCAAGCGGATACAAGGCGCTGATGTATATGCACCGGGTTCATTTGGAGGGGCTGCATATGGTTTTGGCACAGACAGAGGCTTATACGGCGCACCTGCGGGCGCAGATGACAGCGGAAGACTGCGGAGACAAAACGGCGGACCGGCTGCGGGAACAGGAAAAGGAAATGGTTTTGTACCGCCGTGCGCTGCGGGCTTCTATGGAAGCGTTGTCCTGTTTATGTACAGACGACGGGGTAAAGCGGAATTACCGGGCGTTTCAGGATTTGCCGGTGGAAGATGACAGCGGGGAAGTCCATACGGTTTCGTTATTTACAAAAATATGACCGTGGATTCTGCGGCGGGACAACCCCATGGCGGAGCGCACGGCCGCGGCGGGGATAAACAGAAAGCGGCAGGCTTTTGCGCCTGCCGCCGGATGTGGGTCGTGTTGGTTGGTTTACCGGGCCGGTATTTTTAAAATCTGGCCGGGATAGATTACATTGCTTTGCAGTTGGTTCAGCGCCGCGATCTCCTTGTAGCGTGCGCCGCTGCCCAGCAGGCTTTGGGCAATGTCCCAGAGGGTGTCGCCTGCCTTTACCGTGTAGGTGCGCTCTGTGCCGGACGGGGCGCTGCCGGCGTCGCTTTGAGGCAGCTTTAACACCTGGCCGGGGTGAATGACGTCGCTTGTCAGGCCGTTGAGGGCCATGATCTCCTTGTAGCGGCTGCCGCTGCCCAGCAGGCTTTGGGCAATGTCCCAGAGGGTGTCGCCTGCTTTTACCGTGTAGGTGTCCTCTGCCGGCGCGGGCGGCTGTACGGGCGGGATTTCTTCCCCGTCGCTGCCCAGGTAGTTTAAGTCTACGTTTACGGAAATGCCGGCGACTCTGCCGCGGCTGGTATACTGCCAGAGGAAATACGGACGCCGGTAGTCCAGCGTAGTGTTGTATTGGGCGATCCAGACCAATATGCCTGCCTGGTAGATTTGGTCCATGTCGATATAGTTGGTTGCCCAGTTCAGGTTTGTATACAGCATGGGACGGTAGCCTGCCGCTTTGACTCGGCCGCAGAAAGCAAGGATCATGGCGGTAAGGGCTGATTTTTCCATAGCCGCCTGGTTTGCTTCTTCTACGTCCATGGCCAGGGGATAGGAAGGGGAGGCGCTTTTTGCGCAGCGGATGAAAAAGTCCGCCTCCTTTTTGGCGTCCTCTATATTGGCAGCGTAGCTGTAATGGTACATACCGTAGGGGAGGCCGTTTTTTTCGCACCCTGCTGTATTGGCGCGGAAGCGGTCGTCCACAGTGCTGAATCCATAGCCGGAACGGATCATGGCCCCTGCGATACCGCTCTGCTTGACGGCAGACCAGTCGATGGCCTGCTGGTAGGTGCTTACGTCTACGACTTGATTTGCCATTTTTGCATACCTCTTTTCTCGTTTGTATGATTTGGCTTGTACAAAAAGAAATCCTTTTGGGCGGCGGTTTTTGGATTTTTTCTGCTGCAAGCTCAAACCATACTATGCGTACGGCAAAGAAAGGTTGATTTTTCTGTACCGGCGGATACGGCTGTACAGGTCCGCTGTGAAAAGATTCATTGACAAATAGGAAAATCCTCTGTATTATAAATATAATGCGCTTTTGTAAGGAAAGGCCTTGCGCTGTAAAAGCCGCGGGAGCCAAAGCGCATATTTTGACGTATTTACGAAATGATAAAAAACAAATATAAAAAGCATGACATATGGGATACCTGTGCGGTGCGCGGGTGTTTCATATGTTTATGTATGAAGCGATGGAACAGGAAAGAGAGTTAGATTTATGCCGTCAAGTTTTGATAAATACCCACTTAGCAAAGAAATATTGTCCGCGCTGCGGCAGCTGGATTACCGCGCGCCGACCCCTGTGCAGGAAAAAGTGATCCCTGAGATTTTAGCGGGCAGGGACGTGCTGGCAAAGTCCCAGACAGGAAGCGGAAAAACGGCTTCCTTTGGGATACCTTTGTGCCAGCTGGTGCAATGGGACGAAAATAAGCCGCAGGCGCTGGTGCTTGCCCCCACCCGGGAGCTGGCCATACAGGTAAAAGAGGATATTTTCCATATTGGGCGCTATAAGCGAATCAATGTGCCCGTGCTGTTCGGGCGTTCTCCCTTTTACCAGCAGGCGCACGCTTTAAGGCAGAAGACCCACATTGTGGTGGGCACGCCGGGCCGGGTGCTGGACCATATGGAGCGCAAAACACTGGATACCTCTGCCATCAAATACCTGGTGATAGATGAAGCGGACGAAATGCTGAACATGGGCTTTTTGGAGCAGGTCAAGGCGATTATTGCCCATTTGCCCGGCCACCCGGTGACTTTGCTGTTTTCCGCTACGATGCCAAAGGAAATTGAGCGTTTGGCAAAAACATACCTGCGAAATCCTGTACGGGTGGAGATCAAGGCAAAGACCATTACGGTGGACAGGATCAAGCAGACCTGCTTTTGTACTGAGGAGGCGGAAAAGCTCCGGCGGCTGCAGGAGGTGCTGGTGCTGCAGAACCCGGACAGCTGTATTGTATTTTGCAATACCCAGGAAAAGGTGGATACGGTACACCAGGGGCTGACAGGCAGCGGTATTCCCTGCGGGAAGATACACGGCGGTATGGAGCAGGACGACCGTATTGCCGTTATGAACCAGTTCCGCAGGGGTGCGTTCCGCTATTTGGTGGCAACGGACGTGGCGGCCAGGGGCATTGATATTGACCATGTGACCCATGTGGTCAATTATGATATGCCCCGCGCCAAGGAGCATTATGTGCACCGCATTGGCCGTACGGGCAGAAACGGCAGAAAGGGGACGGCCGTTACCTTTTACACAAAAGCGGAGACCCAGGATGCTTGGGATTTGCAGGAGTATACGAATTCCCGCTGGTTTTATGTGCTGCCGCCGTCCCGGGAGCTGGTGGAGCGGTACCGTTCCGCGTTTGAAAAAACACTGGCCCGCAAGCCGGATTTTAAACCGGAAAAAGGCGCCGCTTTCAGCGATTCCATTACGAAAATCCATATCAATGCCGGCAGAAAAACAAAAATGCGCCCGGTGGATGTAGTGGGGACCATTTGCAGTATCAGAGGCATTACGTCCAATGATATTGGTATTATTGATGTGCAGAATATTTCTACCTTTGTGGATATTTTGAACAGCAAGGGAGACATTGTATTAAAGGCATTGCAGACACGCCCTATCAAGGGCCGACCCAGACGTGTGTCCCGTGTGGATTTATAAAAGGGAATGGTTGTAAAACAACACCCGCTGTACTGTTTTGCTGTACAGCGGGTGTTTTTACGTGCAGCGGCGGGCAGGGGAGTCGGCATGAAAAACGGCGCGGCAGGTGTGTTTTTGCTGCGTATGATTTGCAACATTGGTATAAGCGGGGGGCAGACGGTGCACCCAAAGGCATTTTTTAGATACGTACTTTTGGCGGACGTTTTGTGCGCGCTTTTTTATGGGTTATTTACAATGGGGTTTTGAGCCGCGACGGCAGACAGCCGTAAAAAAGAGCCGCCGTTTCAAACGGCAGCTCTTTATGCTGTACGTGACAGGATGTTTTGTACAGGCGGTTTAGGGTTCTTTTTTTTCTGCTTCCAGCGCAGGGGTGGTGTTTGCTTCAAGCTGTTTTTGCGCGGCAAGCAAATCTCTGATTTCCGTAAGAAGGACTTCTTCCTTTGAGGGAGCGGGAGGCTCTTTGGGCGCTTCTTCCTTTTTCTTTCTGTGCAGCTTGCCAATCAGCTTGATGGCAAGGAAAATGGAGAACGCTATCAGCAGGAAGTCCAGAACGGACTGCAGGAAGACGCCGTATTTTAAAATGATTGGCTCCATGCCTTCGCCGGTGGGCAGGGTAAAGCTCAAATCCTGCAGGCTTACCTGTCCTGTGATCAGGGACAGGGCGGGCATGATGATGTCGCTGACCAGCGAGGAGACGATTTTGCCGAACGCAGTACCGATGACAACGCCGATGGCCATGTCTACCACGTTGCCGCGCATGGCAAAATCTTTAAAATCTTTGAAAAATTGTTTCATCTATGATCCTTCCTTTTCCGTAAATTTACTACAAATTTTGAGCAGATTTTTTGTTATAATTGTACC
>CALWUX010000028.1 GCA_944384795.1 uncultured Clostridia bacterium
ATGGGAAAGGCACAGGCCAAAGCCGACTAAAATTTTCTTTTCAAAGGAAAGGCAGTGGCGGATATACGCTTCTCTGGGCGCTTTGACAATGGTGCCCTGGCTAAACAAGCCGAAAAACCGGTGCTCCGTTTCATCGTACGCCCCGTAGGAGTATACGGTGTCTCCATAGCAAAAATCCGCATGCCCGAACTCATTGAGATTTTCGCCGCACAAATGGATAAAGACCTCCAGGTCCACCCGTTCCTTGCCCTCCGGCGCGTTGATTGCCCGGAGCTTATGCTCTTTGACATTGTGCTCCCTGAAATATTTGTTGAAACGGCTCATTAGCCGGGAGGGGATAAACGCCGTAATAAACAGCGGCAAAGGAATGCGGAAGCGTCTGGCTGTATTGCTGTCGCTGATATTCCATTTGAAAATCTCCGATAAAAAGTCCAGAAGCAGCGTTACCCCGTACAGCAGCATATAAATACCCGCCATGCGCAGCACCGTGGTGCTTCTCATAAACGGGTTGATAAACAGCGCGACGGCAAACGCCAGGGACAAAAGGGAAACCACGGCGCCGAGCAAACGGCCCTGGGACCGTTTTATGATTGCCTGTATGCAAATCGCGCCGCGGATAATGCCTGTGCATAAAAACCAGAGGGCGAATATCCATGTAACGGATATGACATAAAACCAGGACAAAAGAAACAGGCTTGCCGCGACCGCCAAATACGCCAGACCGATGAAAACGCCCTGTACCGGGTGTTTATGGATTATCACACCGGCCGCGTGGGCAACGCCGGCTGCCCCGACGGCGGCCGCAATGCCCAGCATTACCACGCGGGAAGCCATGTCATGGTCGATTAAAATAAAAATACCAATGCCAAAAAACAACACGGACGTTACCAGCAAAAGCAATGGGCTCACCACTTTGGCCCTGATATTCATTCCGCAGCCTCCTTCGGTTTGGTTCTGTTATTTTTCTTTCCAGCTTTTTACGGCAATGAGTATGCCCAACAGTCCTGCTCCTATGGAAGCGCCCCCGCAGGAAACGGACACCGTTTCCAACCGGAACGGACTTGTCAGCGCCGCGGCAACGGCGCACAAAAGCGCAATGCCGCATAAGACCCATGCGATTTTTTCTGCCATATCCATACTTCCTTTTTTACAAACGATTCCCCGCCGCGGCAGGATTTATACAGACAGCCGGCTGTCTGCAAATTGGCCCGGCGCCGTACCGCCGTTTTGCACGTTACCGACCGGTATGCTGTGTTTGACTGCCGAATAAAAGATTGCACAGGGCGCCAAGCTGTTCCATGGTCAGCTGCTCCGCCCTGGCATTGGGCGCCGCGCCGGCCTGCTGCAGCGCCAGGGCCAATGGTTCTTTGGGTATGTTAAGACCGGTGCTCAGCGCATTCAACGCCGTTTTTCTGCGCTGGCTGAACGCCGCTTTTACCAGCCTGAAAAACTGTTTTTCTTCCGTTTTCAGCGCGATGGGGGGCTCCTTGCGGATATGCAGCCGTATTACGGCGGAATCTACCTTGGGCACGGGGAAAAAGCAGTCCCTGGGTACGTCGAACAATATTTGCGGCCGGCTGTAATACTGCACCGCCGCACTGACCGCGCCGCAGGCCCGCGTGCCCGGCACGGCGCAAATACGCAGCGCCGCTTCCTTTTGCACCATCACCGTCAGCGATTCCACAGGCAGCTTTTCCTCCAGCAGCTTCATAATGACCGGCGAGGTGATATAATACGGCAGATTGGCGCATACCAGTACCTCCATTCCCGCAAATTCTTCCCGGATCAGGCGGTGCAGGTCTACTTCCATAATGTCCGCCTGCACGACCTTTACGTTGTCAAAGCCGCGCAGGGTCTCCTCCAATACGGCCGGCAACCGTTTATCCAGCTCGATGGCGACCACTTTACCGGCCCTTGCGGCCAGCTCTCTGGTCAGCACGCCGAAACCCGGACCTACCTCTATGACCCCTTTGGTTTTGTCTGCGCCGCATTCCTGCGCCATTTTGGGACAAACCGCAGGGTCGGTCAGAAAATTCTGCCCCAGCGCTTTGGAAAATTGGAACCCGTAGCGGGACAACAGGCTTTTGATTACACGGATATCTGATAGTTCGTTCATGGAGGCCCTCCCCAAAAAGGATACGTTTCTATTTCTATGATAATATCGTTATTATATACCAACGGGTTTTACAGTACAAGACCCAGCAGCTCCTGGGCAATAAGCGCGGCGGCAACGGAGCTGACAGCAACCAGCAGCAGTCCCCGCTTGAAAAACGCCAGTACCACGGCCACCAGCATACCTGCCAGACCGCCTAAAAAATAAACGGGGGAAAAACCGCCGTCCGGCGATGTGGAAAACAAAATGCCCGGAAAGGTCATGGCGCCCAGCACCGCATAAGGTACATACGCCAAAAAGGATTTGATGAACCGGTTTTCAATAGTTTTGCGGAACAGCACCAGCGGCAGCATTCTGGGCAGGTAGGTGACCAGCGCCATAATCAAAATGCTGATGAGCACATAGGTGTAATTCATGGCTGCCGGTCCTCCTTTACGGGGAATTTCCACGCCCCGAAGGCCGAGGCCGTGACCGCGCAGATGATGACCACCCAGCCGTTGGACAGCCGGTTGAGCACAGGCGTCCAGTAAAACAGACAGCTGATGGCCACCGCAATAAGCAGTACAACGGCAACGGACTTCAGTTTGCGCGCCGGCGGGATAATAATGGAAATAAACATTCCGTAAATGGCAATGCCCAATGCACTGCGCAAGGCCAGCGGCAAAAAGCCGGTAACGGTGGCGCCCAGCAGGGTGCCCAGGGTCCAGCCCAGGTACGGGGTCAGTATCAGTCCGGAAAGGTACCTTGCCCCTACCTTTCCCTCCTGCTGCATGGCTACCGCAAAGATTTCGTCCGTATTGCCAAAGGAAAGCAGCGCCCGCTGGAGACCGCTCATGCGTTTTTCGATTTTTTGCGAAAGGGACAGGGACATGAGCAAGTAGCGGACATTGATGACAAAGGTCGTCACCAGCATCTCCAGGTACATACCGCCGGATACGATCAGCGCGATGCCCGCAAACTGCCCCGTGCCTGTAAAGCAGGTCATGGAAATCAGCACGGCTACCCAGGGAGGAAACCCGCCCTGCGCTACCAGCATACCAAAGGTAAAGGCTACGGACAGGTAACCCAGGCAAATGGGCAGGCCGTCCCGCAAGCCTTTGCGGAAGGTAAGATGGGAGCGCTCCTGCGCCGCGGCGTCCTCCTCTGAAGCCGGACTGGAGGGACGCGTCTGTCCGGGCGCCGCAGCTGCATTCGGATACGGCTCTTCCGGGCCGCTTTGCGCCGGCGCCGGATGATGTTCCGCAGGCTTTTTATGTTCGTCAGAACCGCATGGCGCCAAAGGACGCTTTGCGGTATGTTTTTCCTCTTTATCACACATATCGTATCACCACCCTTGAATATAAAGAAAAGCCCCAGCGTTTGGAGCTTTTTTATCCGTATTATACCATTAAAGCAGCCGGCACACAAGGTCTCCCATTTCGGAGCAGGTGACCTGCTTCATGCCTTCTGTGTGGATATCCGGCGTGCGGGCCATGGTCAGCGCCTGCGAGACCGCGTCTTCAATGGCCTTTGCCGCCTGCGGCTGGCCCAAGGTATATTTGAGCATCATGGCAACGGACAAAATGGTTGCCAGAGGATTGGCCTTGCCGGTACCCGCAATGTCCGGCGCGCTGCCGTGAATGGGCTCGTACAGGCCAAACTGGTTCTCGCCCAGGCTGGCCGAGGCCAGCATACCGATGGAACCGCTGATCATGGAAGCCTCGTCGGAAAGGATGTCGCCGAAAATGTTGGAGGTCAAAATCACGTCAAACTGCTTTGGATTGCGCACCAGCTGCATGGCGCAGTTATCCACGTACATATAATCCAGCGCAACGTCCGGATAGTCCTTTGCCACGCGGGCAACGGTCTCCCTCCACAAACGGGAGGATTCCAGCACATTGGCCTTATCCACGCTGCACAGGCGCTTGTTCCTTTTCTGCGCCATTTCAAAGCCGACCCGCGCTATGCGCGCTACCTCTGTTACGGAATACCGCTCTGTGTCAAACGCGGATTCCACGCCGTTGATTGTGTCGCGCCCCCGTTTGCCAAAGTAAATGCCGCCGGTCAATTCGCGTACGACCATAATGTCCAACTTATCGCCGATGATCTCCTCTTTCAGAGGGGAAGCGCTGCGCAGGGGCTCAAAAATAACGGCGGGACGCAAATTGGCATACAGCCCCAAAGCGCCGCGAATGCCCAGCAGGCCCGTCTCCGGCCGTTGGTCGCCGGACAGGCCGTCCCATTTGGGACCGCCTACGGCGCCCAGCAGTACAGCGTCGGAGGCTTTGCAGGAATCCACGGTTTTTTGCGGCAGCGGCTCGCCCGCAGCGTCGATAGCCGCGCCGCCGATGTATTCTTCCGTATAATTGACCTGAAAACCGAACTGTGCGGCGGTTTTATCCAGTACCTTTATGGCCTGGTCCACAATTTCGGGACCGATGCCGTCTCCCTTTAACACGGTGATTTGATATGCTTTCATAATGTACCTTCCTTTTTATATGAATCATTGCCCGCGGCTTATTTTTGCGCCCGGTTGATGGCGCAGATGATGCCCTTGATGGAGGCCAGGCTGATGTTGCAGTCCAGCCCGACGCCGAAAATGGTATTGCCGCCGGGGCACTCCAACTGGATATAGGAAATGGCCTTGGAGTTTGCGCCCTGGGAAACGGCGTGCTCGCTGTAAGACACAAATTTATAATCTGTGATGCCCACGGTTTTGAGCGCGTTGAAAAACGCGTCGATGGGACCGTTGCCTACCCCTGAAATCGCATGGTCCGTATGCTCAAAGCGCAGGTTACCTTCAAAATGTACCACGGTCTCGTTTTCTACGTCGTTTTCCTCGTAGATTTTGTAGCTTTTTAAATGATAGGGCTTGTGTACGGCCAAATACTCCTCCTCAAACAACGCCAGAATTTCTTTTGGTAAAATTTCTCTGCCTGCTTTGTCGCACGCCGCCTTTACGATTTTGCCGAACTCCGGATGCATGGCCTTTGGCAGCTGGTAGCCGAAAATCTGCTGCATGATAAACGCGGCGCCGCCCTTGCCGGACTGGCTGTTGATACGAATGATTGGCTCGTACTGCCGGCCCAGATCCGCAGGGTCGATGGGCAGATACGGCACCTCCCAGTATTCGGAATTGTGCTCCTTCATATACGCAACGCCCTTGTTGATAGCGTCCTGATGGGAGCCGGAGAAAGCCGTGAACACCAGCTCGCCCGCGTAGGGGTGGCGCTCATGGACTTTCATTTCGGTGCATTGCTCGTATACCTCTTTGATTTTGTTGATTTCCGAAAAATCCAGGCGGGGGTCGATACCCTGGGAGTACATATTCATGGCTACATTCATAATGTCCGCGTTGCCCGTGCGCTCGCCGTTGCCGAACAGGGTGCCCTCCACCCTGTCCGCCCCTGCTAAAATGCCCAGCTCGGTAGCGGCGGTGGCGGTGCCCCGGTCGTTATGCGGATGCAGGCTGATGATGGCGCTGTTCCTGCCCTTTAAATGGCGGCAGAAATATTCGATCTGGTCGGCGTGCTGGTTGGGCATCATGCCCTCCACCGTATTGGGGAGGTTCAAAATCACTTTTTTGTCCGGCGCTGCGCCCAGGGTCTCCAGCACCTTATCGCAAACCAGCACGGCGTTGTCCATTTCGGTGCCCGAAAAGCTCTCCGGGGAATACTCAAAGCGGATATTGGCTCCGGTTTTTGCGATTTCCTGTTCGGTCAGCTCCTTGATCAGCTTTGCGCCTTCTACGGCAATGTCGATAACACCCTGCATATCCGTGTGGAACACCACCTTGCGCTGGAGGGTGGAGGTGGAATTGTAAAAATGCACAATGACATTTTTTGCGCCGCTGATGGCTTCAAAGGTCTTTTTGATCAAATGGGGTCTTGCCTGCACCAAAACCTGAATGGTCACATCATCCGGAATCAGGCCGCGGTCGATCAATGCCCGTAAAATTTCATATTCCGTTTCGGAGGCGGAGGGGAAGCCCACCTCGATCTCTTTAAAGCCGATTTCTACCAATGTTTTGAAAAACAGCAGCTTTTCTTCCAGATTCATGGGGTTGACCAGCGCCTGGTTGCCGTCGCGCAAATCCACACTGCACCAAATGGGCGCTTTTTCTATGACTTTGTCCGGCCAGGTACGGTCCGGTAATTTGACAGGTTCAAACGGGATATATTTTTCAAACCCTTTTTTCATCATCCTACACTCCTTTTTGATATTGCTGTTGCCTGTTACAAACACAAAGCCCCGAACAGCCGTGTACAAAACACACTGTTCGGGGCGAATTTACAAATCCGCGGTACCACCCTCGTTCGGCCTGCGCTCACGCGGCAGACCCTTGGCATCTCTAACAAGATTCGGCTTGTAACGCAGCCTTACGTCCGACCCTATGACGCAGTCATCAGGCCGGCGACTCCGGGATGAGCTATACACGGCAGGCCCGGTACCGCCTTACACCGGCCGGCGGCTCTCTGCAACTGCGTTCCTGCTGTCTTGTTCCCTTCCAAGTCTTTGGGGCTGTCTGTAAAATCAACAGACAAATGAAATTGTAACACCATTATACGCACACTTTGCACTGTTTGTCAAGGGTGAAAATTTACCTGCCGCATCATACAAAAACAGCCGGTCAAAAAAACTGCTGTCCGGCTGTTTTACGCGGGCATTCAGCTATCTGTCTGCTCTTTTTCTCCAAAAACGCGGCTTGCCGCTTCCCGCGCGTAATCCATAACGGTATGCTCCCGGCTCCGGTCCTGCGTTTGTGCGGGAATGGTATCGTATACCTCCGCCACCATGGAGCGCATCCAGAGTCCCGGCGTAATGCGCAGGGAGTAGCCGTGGCCCGGCTCGGTCATCCAGTCGTAAAACGGCGCTTTGGGCAGGCCGTAGGCAGACAGTATGGACATGATCGTTCCCCCGTGCGCCATGATGACCGCAGAGGTCTGGCCGCTGCGCAGCATATGCTCCACCAGCTTTTCAAAAGCCAGGCACACGCGCTGCATAAAGCGGCCGCCGTCCTCCCCGCCGGGCGGCGCCATGACGGAGCCGCTTTCTATCCATTTGACAAAGTCCGGGTCATGCTCCAGCTCCTTTGCGGACCGGCCCTCCCATTTGCCGAAATCGCACTCCTTAAAATCTTCTATGACGACAGGCTGCGCATGGGGATAAAGCAGCTTCAGGCTGTCCACACAGCGGCTGAGGGGACTGGTGTAATAAGCCTGCGCGCACGGATAGGCGTGCTGCCCGGCAAGGCGCTCCAGCTGCGCTTTTCCCTCTTCGGCCAGGGGGGAATCCGTTATGCCGATATACTGCCCCAGCAGGTTGCCCTGCGAAATTCCGTGGCGGATCAGATGGATGGTATAAGACTTCATACAGGTTGCTCCTTTTTTGTTTAAAACATGATATTTTATATCTTTACAAATTGTTGTATTTATTGTATACTTTACCGTGGGTTAAGTAGTTTTCAAAACTATGACATCAGATAAAGGGAGGTACCTTACGTGAACGACGCGTTCCCACGAATCATTACACTACTGCGTAAAGAGCGCGGACTGAGCCAGAAAAAGGCCGCGCAGGAACTGCAGGTCTCTCAGGCACTGCTGTCCCATTATGAAAAGGGCATACGAGAGTGCGGCCTGGAATTTGTAGTGAAAATCGCAAATTTTTATAATGTTTCCTGTGATTATCTGCTGGGAAGGTCACCGAACCGTTCAGGCGCCACCATTACCATAGATGATTTGCCGGAGGACGCGGAAACAAAAGGAAAGCCCAAAACAGGCGTGATGGCGACCCTGAACAAAAAGCTGATTATGAATTCCGTCAATGTGATTTACGGCGTTTTGCAGGAATGCAACAACCATGCCCTGACCCAGGAGGTCTCTTCCTTTTTGTCCGCGGGCATTTACAAGGTGTTCCGCCTGCTGTATTCCGCCAACCCCAAAAATCCGCAGGGATTGTTCGCCGCACCCTATAAACGGCATTTTGGCCTTGCCAATGCTTCCATGGAGCTGTCTGAGGCAAACGCCTCCTGCCTGATCAGCGGAGAAGCCGTAGACGAGCTGGAGCCACTGGAAAAGGAACACGCGCCCAGCCTGTCTCCCGAAGCCATTACAAAAAAATATCCTTCCTTTGCCGCTTCCCTGTTCAATCTGATCCAAAATGTGGAGCAGAAAATGGGAATCAAAAAGAAGCACGAGCATTAAAAGGACACTTGCTATTATAGCAAGTGTCCTTTTTGTTTGCAAATGCGCCGTATTTATTCCGTTTGCCGCGGTCGTTTTTTCTTTTTATGCCTATATAAATATTGATTTGTTTCTTTTTTTACCTGATTTGATAATAATATAATAGCTACTAAATTCGGTATTGCCATGAACCCGTTCAGAATGTCGCAGACGTCCCATACCAGCGTCAGATCCATGCCGCAGGCGGCCGCTGTGAAAAAAGCAAACAGAATGCGGTACGGCACCAGCAGCTTTTCTCCGCATAAGTACCGCAGCCCGCACTGCCCATAATGGGACCAGCCCAGCATGGTGGCAAAGGCAAACAGCGCAATGGAAACCGCAATCACACCGTTCCCCAGGGCGCCGAATACCGTGCAAAACGCCGCCGTACTGAGCGCGCCGCCCTCCTTGCCGGTTTCCATGGCGCCGCTGCACAAAATACAAAGGGCCGTTACGGTACACATAACGATGGTATCCGCAAACACCTGAAAAATACCCCACATCCCCTGCTCGGCTGGTTCTTTGCAGTCTGCCTCCGTGTGAGCCATGACGGAAGACCCCAGCCCCGCCTCATTGGTAAAGATCCCGCGGGAAACACCGGTGCGCAGCGCGGTCATCATTACGGTGCCGCCAACCCCGCCGGACACGCTTTGCAGGCTGAACGCGCCGGAAAAAATCTGCCCGAACACAGATGGCAGCATATTGCCGTGCACGGCAATCACAGTCAGGCCTGCCAGCAGATAAATGCCCGCCATAAACGGCACGACCTTTTCGGTGACCTTTGCGATTCTTTGAATGCCGCCGCTTAAAATGAGAAATACCACCGGCGCGGCAATTCCGCCTGTGACCGCGGCCGGCACGCCGAAGCTGTCCCGCAGTGCACCGCCGATGGCGTTTGCCTGCGCCATGTTGCCCATACCAAACGAGGCCAGCACGCAGGCCACGGCAAACACCGCCGCCAGGGGCTTGCATTTTAAGCCGTACGCAATGTAATACATGGCGCCACCCAGCCACTTCCCGTTTTTATCCTTTTTCCGGTACTTCATGCCGAGCACGGTTTCCCCGTACACCGTCATCATGCCGAATATGGCCGAGACCCACATCCAGAACACGGCGCCCGGTCCGCCAATGGTCAGCGCCGTGGCTACGCCCACGATATTCCCCGTACCGATGGAGCCGGCCAGTGCCGTTGTCAGCGCCTGAAAGGGGGAAATGCCGTCGCCGCCCCTGGGTTTTCTGCGGAGCAGCTGTCCCGCAGTCAGCCTGAGCCACAGCCCTATGCGCGTAAACTGAAAAAAGTGCAGCCGAACGGTGAACAGTATGCCCGCAAACAGTATGCAGAGCAGCACGGGCCAGCCCCACAGCACCGGCTGCAAAAAATGCGTGATCGTCTCTATTGCCCGCAGCAACTGCCCAACCGCCTTTCCGTTATTCTGATTGCATTTGTATGCGGGCAGGGCGCATTTTATGTGTACATACCTGTAAATAAACGGCGGTTACCGCGGAAAACGCCGCAAAAAAGCGCATCTCTGTTTTTTGTGCATATTTTCTTAACATTGCCAAATACAAAAAATAATTTTTAGAGTAATCGCACCAAAATCCTTGAATTTTCCGTGATTTATGCTATCATTAAATCAAAGAAATCCGGAATGCCGAAGGGGGCCGTTGACTGTGAAAAATTTCAGCTATGAAGAACAAACGCAAACCCCGCTGCAATCGTTTTGCCGGGGGGTAAATCCGTATGCATATGAATTCCTGGGCGTACATAAAACTGTAACAGACGGTACGGCCAAAACGGTCTGCCGCGTATGGGCGCCCAACGCCGCGGCCGTGTTTGCAACGGGCGATTTTAACTGCTGGGAGCCCTGCGCCTGTCCCATGGAAAACATTGGCGGCGGCGTTTGGGAATGTACCCTGCCCTTTGTACTGCCCCAATTTGCGGCTTATAAATTTGTAATAAAGGACCATAGCGGCAATTTGATTTACAAAAGCGACCCTTATGCCCGTCATTTTGAAACGAGGCCGGGTACCGCCTCTAAATATTACGATATTTCCGGCTTTTCATGGAGCGACGGCCACTGGTACAGGGAAAAGGAAAAATACCCCCATTACAGCCGGCCGGTCAATATCTACGAGGTGCATTTGGGCTCCTGGAAGCGCTATGAGGACGGTCAGGTCTTCTCCTATGAAAAGCTGGCCGACGAGCTGATTCCGTACGTAAAGGAAATGGGCTACACCCACATTGAGCTGATGCCCTTAACGGAATATCCGTACGACGGCTCCTGGGGCTACCAGGTGACCGGCTATTTTGCCCCCACCTCCCGCTATGGAGAGCCCAGGGCATTTATGGAATTTGTAAACCGGTGCCACAACGCGGGCATCGGCGTGATCATGGACTGGGTGCCTGCTCATTTTCCAAAGGACGAAAGCGGCCTTGCCCGTTTTGACGGCACCGCCTGCTATGAATATGCCGACCCCAGAAAAGGCGAGCACAAAGACTGGGGCACCCTGGTGTTTGACTACGGAAAAACAGAGGTCGTGAATTTTTTGATTTCCAGCGCCGTGTTCTGGCTCAGGGAATTCCATATTGATGGCTTCCGCGTAGACGCCGTTGCCTCCATGCTGTACCTGGATTACAGCCGCAAAGAGGGAGAATGGGCGCCCAACCAGTACGGCGGAAAGGAAAATCTGGAGGCGGTGGCCTTTTTGCAAAAATTAAACGAGGTGGTGTTCTCCCTGTTCCCAACGGTGATGATGATCGCCGAGGAATCCACCGCCTGGCCCATGGTATCACGGCCGGCCTACTGCGGCGGCCTGGGCTTTAATTACAAATGGAACATGGGCTGGATGAACGATATGCTGGACTATATGTCTTTGGACCCCCTGTTCAGAAAAGGCAGCCACGACAAGCTGACCTTCTCGTTCTTTTACGCGTTTTCCGAAAATTTTATCCTGCCCATTTCTCACGACGAGGTGGTCCACGGCAAAGGCTCCCTAATCAATAAAATGCCGGGCGACAACGAGCAAAAGCTGGCGGGTATCCGCGCTTTTATGGGCTATATGATGGCGCACCCGGGCAAAAAGCTGTTATTTATGGGCACGGAATTTTGTCAGTTTATGGAATGGA
>CALWUX010000029.1 GCA_944384795.1 uncultured Clostridia bacterium
ACCGCCGGCGTTACCTCCAGCCCGATAAACAGGGCCGCCATCAGCGCGCACAGCGCTGCCAGTATCGGTTTCCTTTTCATACTTGCTTCTTTCACGATTCATCTTTTCCTTTCTTCTCGGTTTTTCAGCAGAAACAATCCGCCAGGATTGTTTCTGTGTCCTAAAACAAGGACAGTGTTTAAAAGAAAGCCTTACTTTTCACAAAACCGCCACAGTGTGACCTTTTGTCACAAATCCACCGCTAACCGCCTGTTTCCGCGCTTTTTACGGTTTTTGTAAAAGTATACTTTTCCAAATACCAAAAAATGGGCCACAGTTCCCCTCTCTGTGACCCATTTTTTTCATTTTCGTATGGTTGTATAACGTTTCGCCTTTTTACTGCAATCCTTTTTGTAAAAATAACCGTGAAAATTATTCACACCCACTATAATTTTCCTTAAAATATATTTTATTCAAATATTTAGGATTTCAAAAGCAAGTTTTTTCCCTTTGTAATAGTATAGAGTAACCGCACTTTTTGCAGGGGGTGTAATTTTGAAAGCCAAAATCATGGATGACGCGCATCTGCTGATTATTCTAAGCGAGCAGGAAGCATATCGCCTGGGACTAAACTGCCTTTCTGCCTGCAGACCCACCACATTTTCCAAAATGACGCTGGCAAGAGTATTTTTAGAAGGATGTAAGCACACCGGTTTTTCTTATGCAGACGCCGAGAACATCACCATTCGTACACTGGCCGTACGGGACGGCACTTTTGTATTGCTATTTAGTGTGCACACGCCGAATTTGACCCGTAAAACAGCTTCTTTACGCAGAAAAGTGTTTAAAATAAAAGAAACCACCGGCCCATATGTCTACCAATTTCAAAATTGCACAGACATGATGGACGCGGTGGAGCGACTCTATAAAATGGATATTGCCTGCCCAAAAACAACGCTGCTGCGTTTTGGCGGCAAATATCGTATTATTTTTCATTTCAGATGGAAAACCAGCAGGCACGCAAAAGCGCTGCTGCAGGAATACGGTAGCTTAAAGGGAACAGGACGCATTGCCGCCGCAGCCGCCGCGGAACACGGCCAGCTGCTTACAGACGATTTATTCGGCATATTTTTCAGCGCCTGCTCCCATGCAGAACATTAAGCGGCTCCGGCCGCTTTTTTTAAATCGGCAATCATCTGCGCAGGGTTCGGCGCGCCGAATACGCTGGTACCGGCCACGCAAATATCCACACCGGCTTGTGCGCTGGACGCAATGGTATCCAGCCCAATGCCTCCGTCTACCTGCACCAGCAGTTCAGGCGCTTTTTCTTTTAACAGCCTGACCTTAGGCAGCATATCCGCCATATATTTCTGGCCGCCAAAGCCGGGCTCTACCGTCATGACCAACACCATATACAGCTGGTTCAAATAAGGAAATACCGTTTCTACCGGTGTACCCGGCTTGACCGCCAGAGCAGGCTTTGCGCCGCAATCCGCAATTTTCCGTATGGTTCCCATTACGTCCTGCTCCGCTTCAATATGGAAAGAGATAATATCCGCACCGGCTTTGCAAAAATCTTCTATGTACCGTTTCGGCTCCTGTATCATCAAATGCACGTCAAAAGGCAGGCTTGAATACGGCTTTATGGCTTTTACAACCGGCGCCCCAAAGGTAATGTTGGGCACAAACAGGCCGTCCATCACATCCAGATGGATCCAATCCGCTCCCCCTTTTGTAATCATTTGCACTTGCTCACCCAGCCGGGAAAAATCCGAGGCCAGTATCGACGGTGCGATCAGCATATATCATACCTCCAACTTGTTGTATGCATATTGTACCTTAGAATCCGCTTTTTTTCAAGAAATTCAAAAGGCCCGCCGTAACACATTACAGCGGACCCTGTTTATAAAAAGGGGTCTTTGCCGGCCCCGTACTCCAATATATGCAGCATAAAGCCAGCAGGTTCGTTTTAGGCGCAGTGTTTGATTTCGATGATATCCTGCTGCGCTGCAGCCGGTTTTCCCACTTGCTGCGCCGCAGCTTTTGCCTGCTGCTGTTCCTTGCGCGCCTTTGCCCTGCGCACCGCAAACACTTTTTCACGATGCAGATAAAACAGGCTGCACGTTGCCATAACCAGCTGCGAAACCGTTTGCAGCAGCTGCAGGCCCCACCAGCCGCCGCCTGCCGCAATGGATATGATAGCCATGGATACGCAAAGCAGGCAAAAATACCAGGACAAAAAGGCTTTGGGGCGATATTTTATTAACAGTCCCGCTGTGAAAATCAGCAGGATTATTCCCATAATTGCTTGAAACATATTTGATCTCCTCTCCTCATTCGACCGAACAAACCAAACATACGTTTGATTTATTTTTATTCTACCATAATCACGGTAAAATTACAAGTAAATGTTTGCAAAAAAACAAAAAACCTGTCCTATTATTGGGACAGGTTTTGGAAAGAAAGTACCTTCCATACAAGGGCTGCCTTGTTCCCGGCCGCTTCTTGTGATAGAATAAAAATATAGCACAAAAGGAGCATTTTAATATGACAATCACTTATAAAGACACCAAAATATTTCAGCCAAAAGATTTGCAGGAACTGTTCTTATCGGTGCGCTGGTCGTCAGGACACCACCCTGAAAAACTGGCCGCCGCCATGCAAAATTACAGCACGGTTTTCAGCGCATGGGACGGCGAGAAGCTGGCAGGCCTGGTCAGCGTAATGGACGACGGGGTCATGACAGCTTATGTCCACTATCTTCTGGTCGCTCCTGACTACCAATATCACGGTATCGGCAGGGAGTTGATGACACGCGTACGGAAAAAATACCGGTCCTATCTGCGTATTTCCTTAATTGCCGACGGCAACAACGTAGGCTTTTACGAAAACTGCGAATTTAAAATCGACAAAAAAGGTATCCCCATGCACATCACTTCCCTGCTGGAATAATCATTTTTACATTAAAACAATAAAAACGCTCCCATTTCGGCTTTGTACCGCAGCGGGAGCGTTTTTATTTTGTCCATATACCCACGGCTTCCCACAAAGCACAGCCATAATAGAGACAAAAACAAACGTCTATAAGCAAAAACACCTGTACACAGCTATCTCAAGCGAAAACAGACCTTTTACATGTAATTCCGCAGACTGCACCCAAAACCCGCTGTACCTGAAACACAGCGCAAAGATATAAAGATATTTCCAAAAAACAAAAAGCGCCCCGGCATTTAGCCGGAGCACCTGATTATCATGCCAGGATATACACATTCATCGGCCGACGGCCAAAATTGATGCATTCACCCAGGGTGTCATAATATAAATCCACCAGAACCTGACCGGACATCAACGCGCCGCCGGTATCGGAAGCAATGGCATAACCATATACAATGCTGCCGTCCGGGGAAGCAATGTACAGCTTTGTACCATAAGGAATCACATTGGGGTTGACCGCAACACGGCCTACGGCCGCAGGCGCACCGGTAGCGGTAATTCCGCCGCCGGTATACGCAGTACACTGGCCGGTAAGCACGCGGGCCACATTCAGCACTTTACCGCTTGCGTCCACAATGGTATTGCCGGAAATCGTTTCCTTTTTCGGGGCAGACGTATTTGCGGAAGAAGCGGCGGGCTTCGCTGCAGCCGGTTTTGCTTTTGTACCCACCAACTGTACCTCGGCCACAGGAGCCGTTTCAGAAATCACCGCCACATCTGTGGACTCCGCTAACTGACCGTTTACAAATTTGCATTCTTTTACAACGGTTTTCGTACCGTTGACGCCGGCTGTTTGAATTTTTGTTTCTCCCTGATAAAGCTCTTCCGTTTCCACTACCTGTGTTTCAAACGGAACGGTCTCTGTTACCGTCTGCGTCGCGTACGCAACACGCTGTACGGTAATTTCCATACCATCGGCAACCGGCTCGTTTTCAGCTATGCTCAAAACGTCCTCTTTGCCCAAAGCGATACCCGCTGTCTGCAAAGCGTTCGCTACGGTTCCTTCCGGTACCTCTAAAGTCTGGGAGGTGCCGTTCTCAACCAGCGTAATACGGTGATATCTGGTAACCACAATGTCCGTATCTTCTGTCAATTTGCTGTCCTTATCCGTATTGACAACATCGTTGTCATCTAAAGAAACGCCGGCTTTGGCAATAACATCTGCCACTTTATCACCGTAGTTTGCGTTCACGGCTGTTTCCGCGCCGTCCGCTTTTACGGTCGTTTCCATCGCGCGTCTTACTTGAATAACAACGCCGTTGGTGTCGTCCCGTTCTACAATATCGTCAGCGCCAAGGGTAATATTGGCTTTCTCCAATAATTCGTCTGTATCCGTCGTGGTAAGATTGACACGATAAGGCACACCGTTATCCAAAATTGTTGCCTTGTTGGTTGCGGCCATAACCGTTACCACAGAGCCCACACCAATTACAGTAGCCAGTGCAAAAATACCAATGCGCTTTAGCGGTGTGTTGAACAATTTCAGAACCTTATGTTCTTTTTTCTTCGCGTGTTTCATCACGTATCTCATCATTCGCTCTCCTTCATGCTTACGGCAGTGCGGAAAAACTCCTGTTTGTAAAGACCGGTATACTGCCGCTTGTTTTCGGATTACCATTGATGTTTGCTATTATATTCACTATTCTTCCATATGTCAAATAAAAAAAGAACTGTGTTTTGTATATTGTGCACAATTTAAATTTCCATAAATTTCAAAATTCGATTTTTAACTTCATATTTATTCCATTTTTTTACATTAAAGTTAATAAATATGTTTCGTTTTATGTGCAGATTGCAAGAAATCAATCGTTACAGCATTGTTACCTCTATTACATATGTGTTTTATTTTCGTCATTTATACAAATAGTAATGGATTTAAAATTTACTTATTTTTACATTTTTTGCGTAAACCCGCATAAAAACAGGTATTTTCAGCAATTTTCCCCGTAAAAAGTTCTCATAAATCGACGTAAAAATCCGCTTTTATTCTATGGTAAATCATCTGTTACATTTTTTCACCGTTGTAAATATCCATATAAAATGGGACAAGATAACTTTTCCCCTTAAATTTTATGGCAATAACCAAACATTTGCTCCCACTTTTTATAAATCCATAGATATGGTGCCGTTCACGCGTGCCATATCTCTGCGGCAAATTTCCAAAAAAGTTACAGATTGTAACCTTCCGTTACAATCTAATACAGGATATAGTGTAGCATCAACAATAGACCACTGGATATATCCGTTTTGAGAATAAATCAACCGATGAAAATACCGGCAGAATCTATATTCTCAACTGTTGTTTTCATCTTATTGAGAAAATTTTTTCTTTTTCATTATATATAATAAGAAAAATCGCTTTTTAACATCCCGTAAGGGTGCGGATAAAACACCGCTAAAATCAAGTGCAGGCTCTCTTTTTACAGGCAGCCCCCGGAGAATGCCCATTCTGTTTCAGGGCTTCCATTTCGCAGTCAGCAAGCCCGGAAGTGGAGCCCCCTGTTTTAGAACATTTGGCAGCCTGTCAGCTTATCACAAACGTGACGCCGTAAAGCAGCGCAAACGGTTCCCCCCATAGTCAACCCAAAAAATAAAAAAAAGAACACCGCCAAACCGGCGGTGTCCAAATAAAAATATGCAATTATCTTTTTGAGAACTGCGGAGCTCTGCGGGCGCCTTTGAGGCCGTATTTTTTACGCTCTTTCATTCTTGGGTCACGGGTCAGGAAGCCGGCCTTTTTCAGAGCAGGACGGAGATTGTCAGAGTCATATTGCAGCAAGGCTCTGGCAACGCCATGGCGAATCGCACCCGCCTGGCCTGTAACACCGCCGCCTGCAACGCGGCAAACAATGTCGAACTTACCTTCGGTCTTTGTTAAATTCAGCGGCTGGCGAACAATCAGCTTTAATGTTTCCAAACCAAAATAATCGTCAATATCCCTGTCGTTAATCGTAACTTTACCTGTTCCCTGGTACAGTCTTACACGGGCAACAGAGCTTTTTCTTCTGCCTGTGCCATAAAAATAAGGCTCTTTGTTATACATATTCCAATCCTCCTCTCTTATTTATCCCAAACGGTTGGTTTCTGCGCCGCGTGGATATGCTCTGCACCCGCGTATACGCGCAGTCTTGTCAATTGCTGACGGCCGTTGTGGGTTTTGGGAATCATACCCTTTACAGCCAGCTGCATGGCAAATTCCGGTCTTTCGGCCATGAGCCTGTCATAGCCTACCTCTTTCAAATGGCCAATATAGCCTGTATGACGGTAGTATTTTTTATTTTGCAGCTTGTTGCCGGTCAAAACCGCATCTGCGCAATTGATGATGATCACATGGTCGCCGTCATCAACATGGGGGGTATAGGTTGGTTTGTGTTTGCCACGCAGCAAAACGGCAGCCTGTGCAGCTACGCGGCCCATCGGCTTGCCCGCTGCATCGATCACATACCATTTACGCGCTACCTGGCTTGGTTTTTGCATAAAAGTAGACATTGCATTTCCTCCAAACATTATGATTCTCTTATGATTGACAGCCCAATGTTTCATTGGATAATCGTCTAAAACACCGATAAGTGTTAACATGCATTTATGATATTACCACACACCGTTTGCAGTGTCAACCCCTGATTTTCATTTTTTTAATTTACCAAATGTATTTCTCTTGTTTTCTTCTGTTTTCTCTTGTAATCTCACATATACTCGGTTGTCATTTTAAAATTTTTATTTTATTTTTACGGTAAATATGGTATGATATGCGTAATTTCAAATTTTTGAGCACACTGCCGCTCAGAACAGGGAGGTCTTTTATGCAGCAAATCATGAGCCAGATACGGGCAGCTATTGAGGATTACCGGCTGATTGAACCCGACGACCGCATTGCGGTAGGTATCTCCGGCGGAAAGGATTCCCTGGTGCTGCTTTGCGCTTTGGCAAATATGCGCCGGTTCCTGCCGATAAAATACGACCTGGCGGCCATCACCGTGGACCCCTGCTTTGATAATGTGCAGACAGATTTCCGCCAGGTAGAGGAATTGTGCCGCCGGCTGCAGATAAAATACGAAATCCGCCGCTCCCAGTTAGGCAATATCATTTTTGAGCAGAGAAAAGAAAGCAACCCTTGCAGCCTGTGTGCCCGTATGCGCCGCGGCATACTCCACGACATGAGCAAACAGCTCAACTGCAACAAAATTGCACTGGGGCACCATTTCGACGACGCGGTGCAAACCTTTTTCATGAACCTGCTCTACGGCGGAAAAATCGGCTGTTTCTCCCCCATGTCCTACCTTTCCAGAAAAGATTTATACCTGATACGCCCCATGGTATTTTGTGAGGAGAGCAAAATCAAAGCCGCGGCGTACCGTTACCGCCTGCCCGTAGTAAAAAGCCAGTGCCCCGTGGACGGACACACCTGCCGCCAAAGCACCCAGGAGCTGATTGGGAATTTGGAAAAGCAGTTCCCGGATCTGCGCAAAAAGGTCATGGGCGCACTGCAGCGCGCGCAAATAGACGGCTGGGGCAAACTGTCCTGACTGCATACTTGGTTTGAAAGCCGCCCATATTTCTGCATTTCCGCAAAACCTGCTGTAACAAACCTTACAATATAAAAAGTATGTCCGCAAAAGAATCTGCCATAAGGCGGAGCCACTGTCCACCGCTTTGCAAAATACCTGTAAGCTAAAAAATCAGCGCCCGTTCCCTGCGGTTTGCTCTGCTACCACCCAAAGCACCACATAAAAAAGCGTGAGAACCAGATTCTCACGCTTTTTTCATACTGATTCCGGAAAATCACAGCTCCCTGCCAACAATCGCCGCCATTTCCCCTACTTTTTTCATCAAATCCGCAAACGCCTCTATGCTCAGCTGCTGCGCGGCATCGCTGATGGCCTGCTTTGCATTGGGGTGTACCTCTACAATCAGGCCGTCCGCGCCGGCCGCTATGCCTGCCAGTGCCAGCGGCGCAACGTAACATTCCTTACCGGCCGCGTGGGACGGGTCTATAATAATGGGCAAACTGCTGCGCTCCTTCACCACAGGAACAGCAGAAACGTCTAAAGTATTCCTGGTGGCTGTTTCAAAGGTGCGAATCCCCCGTTCGCACAGCACTACATTATAGTTGCCCTCGCTCATAATGTATTCTGCCGCGTCCAGCCATTCTTCAATGGTATTGGCAATGCCTCTTTTAAGCACAACAGGCACCTTCGATTTGCCAATATCCCTAAGCAAACGGAAATTCTGCATATTCCTTGCCCCAATCTGGAACATATCGCAATACTTTGCCGCAATATCTATCTGCTCAGAGGCCATGACCTCACTGACCACTTTCAAGCCCGTAGCGTCCGCCGCCTTCCGCATCAGCTTCAGGCCTTCTTCCTCCAACCCCTGAAAAGAATATGGAGAGGTCCTGGGTTTATACGCGCCGCCGCGCAAAAATGCCGCGCCGGCCGCTTTTACGCCAATGGCCGCTTTCATAATACATTCTTCGTTCTCCACAGCGCAGGGGCCGCCCATCATGACCAGCTTTTTACCGCCTATGACCTGGTCCCCCACCTGCACAAGGCGGCCGTCCGGACACATATCGCGGCTTGCCAGCTTGTAGGAGTGCATAATCGGCACACAGTTTTCAACCCCGTCCAGCAGGGTAAGATCCAAACCGCCCAGCTTGCTTTTGTCACCCAAAATACCAATGATCGTCGCCCGTGTACCTTCGGATACATCTGCGCCCAATCCGCATTGTTTTAAGGTTTCCACCACTTTTTGTACATTTTCTTTGGTACAATTCTGCTTCATTAAAATAACCATAGCCTAAAACCCGTCCTTTCTGCAAAGTAGCTTAAGGCTATTTTACACTTTAAAGCGATAAATTGCAAGCAAAAAATGCAGAAATCCCAAAAAACAATACCAAACCCATTTCCTTTTTTATGGCGAGGCGTTTAAATATACAAATACTCAAACATCACACTTTAAACAGCAGTCCTATATTTTTATAAAAATATAAAAAAAGCAGATACCCTATTGGGTATCTGCTTTCAGTGTTGGCATCTTCCTATTTTCCCGGGCCGTCTCCAGCCAAGTATCTTCGGCACCAATGAGCTTAACTTCTGTGTTCGGTATGGGAACAGGTGGACCCTCATCGTCATCAACACCAACTATGCTGTTTGTCCCGTTTCCGGCGACTTTTATATATTACCACACCTAAAACAAAAATGCAAGGACTTTTTTACGTTTTTCTAAAAAATTAAAAAACAGATACCCTATTGGGTACCTGCTTCACGCGAACATATTTTTCATGTAATTGCTTGTTCATATCATAGCATATATGTGCGAATATTGCAATAGGAAATCCGTGGAAAACTACGATATTTTGTACACTTATTTATTATACTCTACATGATCCAGTATATTTTTGCACAAACAAATAATCAGCACGGAAACTCCCGCAGTCCAGCCGATATAAGGCAGACCCACCACAAACGAGGGAATGCCCGGCACAAATACCCATACAAGAATACTGGAGACGATGCCGGGCGCTGCCGCCAGCAATACGCACAGCATATAGAAAAACATAACCGGCCCGCGGTTCGCGGTGGTTTTCCCAAACAGCTTTTGGAACAAAATATTGCAAGCGGTATACAGCAGACCCGTCGTTCCGTAAAGCAGCGCACAGACCAGCGCCAGCAAAGGGTTCGACTGTAAAATCGCGTACAAAACGGCAAAAATCACGATTCCTTCCATAAAGGGCCGTATCACCGTCGTCATGCTGGCCCAAAGCAATTTTTGGAACGGGCTGGCCGGAATCAGGTATATGGGCGTTTTCTCCAGCTCCAAAGACCAGTCGCCGGAGGCGGAAAAGAAAAACTGAATATAACAGCAGAACATGGCGGATACCGCAATCACATAATCCGGCGGCATGGCTCCGTCTGTGGAAATACGGAAAATCACCACAAATAAAACGCTGAACAAAAGCAGGAAAATTGCCTGTGCGCTGATAAAGAACCTGTTCTTCCGTTTTCCCTCCAGCAAATGCTTATAAAACAGCACATTAGGCCCCCAGCCCTTTTTAATGCCCGTAGAGGTGACCCGCACCTTGCCTGTGCCAAAGCTCATTTTTCCTTCCCGTTTGTTTTTTCTAATCTCATCAGCCCTGGCGGTAGATTGCAGCACATCTTCATAAAAATCCAGATCCCTGACTGCAAATACAGCAACAGCCGCGCCTATGGCCGCCGCAAACAACGCAGTATAAATGCCTGCCGCCAGGTAATTGCCAAACAGAAAGCCAAACACAGCGCCTTTCATCCAGCCAATCAGCGGCACATACTCCAGGTAAGGGGAGCTTAATGCAGAAACCGCGCTGTCAACATCGGCGCCGTTTGCAAAAAACGCGGCAACATAAATGGCAAGCTGCGCGGCCACGCACGCAAAAATCAACAGCAGCGCAATTTGTCCCGGCCTTTTTTTACCATTGGTCAGGCTGTAAAGCATCATGGAAAGCGCCTGCATGGCACACAGCATAACAGCCGCGCCTACGGCCAGCACCACCACCTGCCAAACCGCTATCCCGAACAAATCTATCAGCATAGAGGAATAGACCATCAAAATCAGCATGACAAAAATACTGGCCAGCAATTGCTTTATCAGGCCGTAAAACAGTATACGCTTTGGAGATATGGGCGCAATAAACAGAAAATGCACGTCGCTCATGCGAAAAAACGTAGCGCCCGACTTTAATCCCCGGAACAAAACAGGCAGTGCAATCAGCAGCATGGCTCCAAGGTAAATGCCGTGCAAAAAGCCAATATCCGCCGTAATATGCTTTTCCGCCTCATCGGAGGAAAAAACAGCGGAAAATACAGACACGCTGATACCTGCAATAATCAACAGGTACATGACCAGCTTTCCCGGGTGATGCACCAGCTCCCTGATAAAATTTTTAATCTGTCTGCGGGAAAGGTAGCATAAGGCGCTCATTGGCTTTTCCCTCTGCTTTCCGTAATCTCAAAGAACAACTGCTCCAAATCCTCTCCGCTTTGCTCTATTTCTTTTCTGGTCCGCACCGCCGCAATCTGCCCGTTGGTCATAATCAGCGCCTTGTCCCAGAATTCCGCCACGCTGTCCAGCATATGGGTGCTGATCAACACAGCGCTTCCGCCTTCCCGCAGCTCCGTCATCATTCCCTTCAGCTCTTTAATGGCATGGGGGTCCAGCCCCACAAAGGGCTCGTCAAACAAAACCACCCGGGGCTCAGGCAGCAAAGCACAGCAAATGCTCAATTTCTGCTGCATACCTTTCGACAGCTCTTTTCCCAGCTTGTCTTTTTTGTCGTCCATTTCCATTCTGCGCAGCAAAAAGCCAGCTCTTTGCTCCCAATCCTGCACACGGTAGGCGCGGCCGATAAACTCCAAATGCTCCATGACCGTCAGGTTCTCGTACGGCGCGGGTATCTCCGGAATATACCCAAAATTGCGCTTTGCGTCTATGGACTTATTGGGATATCCGCAAATCCTGATTTCTCCCTGAAAGCGCAGCAGACCCGAAATACATTTGATCGCCGTGGATTTGCCCGCGCCGTTGGGACCTAACAACACGGCAATCTCACCGGGATTGACCGTAAAGGTCAAATCTCCGTTTGCTACCAGGTTTTTATAAATTTTTGTCAGATGCGAAACTTCTAGCATAACGATATTTGAATCCTTTCCGTATCGATCCTGTAATCAATAGTAATAGCTGTATCCAGTAGCGCCGGCAAACAGCACAGCCAGTACAATAACTGCAATCGCCAGCAGGATCGCCGCTGCACAGCAGCAAATAAAGGCAATCAAAAAGCCCTTTGCTTTCTTTTTATGCTGCTCCACAAGCGGTCCGTAAAATTGCTGAGCATACGGGTTGGCCTGGTTACAGTTGGGGCAGCCCGGTGCATTTGCAGGCATGGCAAAGCCGCAGGAAAAGCACTGAATAAACCGGTTGGCCGCATTGTGTCTTACACACAGATAAATCACAGCGGGTATCCAGCCAAAAATACCGGACAGCACGCCCCACATGCCCGCATTGGAATTACCCTTTGCTTTACCGTCATGGTAAACCGCCAGCCCCAAAAAAATATTGGACAGAAGAGCCGTGATCGCAATGAATATAATCAAAATGACAATACCGATTGCAAAGCCCATGGCCTCATCTGTAAAGCTGTAGTTGTACCTGAAACTGAAATCTGTCAACGGTTCTATAAAACGATTCATACTTTCTCCTCTCTCCAATGGATTTTCCATGGAAATAAATACAGTTTATAGTTGTACTTATTACTTTATCGAAAAACGGCGGTTTCGTCAATTACAAATCCGTAACTTTGCAAAAATTCCTATTATTTAAAGTAAAAAACAACCGCCCCCGCCGTGGAGTAATTTCCACAGCGGGGGCGGTCTTTTTGTTATCCTATGCAAGCATACCCGCTGCCTCGGCCGTACCGGACACGCCATCTTCACCGGACATACTGCTTGATGTCTGCGTATACAAATTTTCCGCCGCGCCCAGCATGGCAGGCGCCGCCATGACCATATATACATTGCGGGAGCCCTTGGCGCACATATAATACCGGCCGCTTGTGCCCGCTACCTGCCTGCCAATATGGTAATCATAGGTTTCCCCGTTTGCGTATAAAACCGAAACCGTAGCGGCAGGTGTGTCCAGTCCATACGCAGAAAGGTCGTTTACATAGCCTATACTGCCCGTAGAAACGGGATTACAGCCGTATTTTACAATTTCCTGCACCGCCTGCACATCTATCTGCGCAAAATCCACTCCCTGCACGGTGTAGTAAAGCGTTTCCTGCTCCTTGTCGTCCACCGGCACCAGCGTATACGCACCGTGCCGGTTGGTAATGTGCATAGCCTGCACGTGCTCCATACCGGGCGACAGCAGCGTCGCTTTTTCATCTGTGTCCAGCGGCACGGCGGGCGTATCCCGTTGGGCGCTCGGCCTGGTCAAAAAGAAAGCCAGCAGTACCGCACAGGCCGCAATGGCAACGGCAATCATAATTGCAACCGTTCTTGTTAATTTATCCACCGCAACCGCCCTTTCCTTTTATTGCCGTAATGGACAAAAACCACACCATTTCTTTCTTCTATTATAGCACGGGGGCATTATGTTCGTAAAGAAACGCTCCTTAAGGTTCCGTGACCAGATTGTAAATATTATTTGAACAAAAAACCGCGCTGTATCCCCATACAACGCGGTTTTTGAATAATATAATTATATTTTTCAGTCATCTACACGCAAACGCCATTGTAAAGAATCCTCCGCCATATCCAAGCGGTGATCCAGCATATCAAGGCTGCGTTCCAATTCGTAGTACTGATTCCACGGCAAAGAACCTGCGCGCGCGGCATACTCAATTTGGTCGTCCATTGTGTCGATTTCAAATTCCACCTGCTCCAGCTGCATTTTTACCTGGGCATATGCGCTGTAATTTTCGGCATACGTAGACCTTGCCTGTGTGGAATCCGCAACTTGCGCAACATTCTCTACCTTTTGCGTCAAAGCGGTCAAATCAAAATTTGCAGCGGTTTGGGTATTTGCAGCCGTTGCCGCCTGATAATTGTTTGCCGTTGTCTGCTGGTTGTTGTTTGTCTCCTGAGACGGAGCGGAGCTTTGCGCCGGAGCCTCAGAAGAAGCCGGCGGTGCAGAGCTTGCCGTTTCCTCCTGCGGCGCCGTACTGCTTGCGTTCATCTGCGAATTGAGCTGCTGCTCTAATTGAGACACCTTATCTGCCAATATTTGTGTATCCTGTGAAGAGCAGCCAATGGAAACGGCCGCCACGCCGATTGCAGCTATCATTAAAAGCAAAATTCTTTTCATGTGTCTGTCTTCCTTTCCCTAAAATAGTATACTTGACCACAATAATTCAGTATATACATCATTATTATAACATATGTATAAAGAAAGTAAATAGTAAAATCAAAAAAATTTATAAAAAGCCGCATTTTGGCTGTTTTTTAAGATATACCCGGCCTGTTCCCCCGTGTTTTATGGCAAAGATTCTTATTTTATCTTTTGTTTTTTTCTGTATATTATCCCGCGGTACTATGGATTTTTTATCATTTTTAATTGAAAAAGCGCCTTCCGCAGCCGGTCGTTACAGCCGCTCCAAAAGACGCTTTTTTATAAAAATCAAAGGCTTTGCTGTTTGACCAGCATGGCTGTTTTCAGCACTGCCGTTTGTGTTTTCCCGTCCGGAATCTCATGGTTCATCACCATCTCCACTGCCTTTTCCAAAGGAATCCGCACCGGTTCTATAAACTCGTCCGCATCAGGCGCGTTTTTTCCAATAGAAGCCACCCGGCAAAAGTACAAATGGAGCACTTCATCGCAAAAGCCCGCGCTTGGGTAAAACTCGCCCAAAGAGATATAATCCCTGCCCACAGCGCCTGTTTCTTCCCTTAATTCCCGCTTGGCGGCCTCCAAAGGGTCCGTTTCTCCCAAATCCAGCTTACCCGCGGGAAGCTCCAGCAAAACCTTTTTATACGGATAGCGAAACTGCCGCACAAACAGCAGCTCCCTGTTTTCCGTCAGAGCGGCTATGGTCACGCCGCCCGGGTGCTCCACCACCTCTCTTACCGCGGCGGCGCCGTTTGGCAGCTCTACCTGGTCTACACGCATACGCAAAATTTTACCCTGATATGGATATGTCTGCTTTAAAGTTTTTTCCGTTAAGTCCATAAAAAGCCTTCTTTCTGTAAAACAAATAAATGCAGGTACATTTACTGCGGTATTGACATAATTTGAAGTAAGCGTACTTATTATTTTATAGCACTCCAGCCCACATAGCAAGGGGGAATTTCCTTTGGTACAATGGAACCGGCAGCCCTGCGATTATGATTGCGTTTGCAAAACCGTACATGAAATCACGACCGCTTACCCTTATTTTAAACAATTCTGTTACGGAAAAAGCCTCTGCAACCGAAATTTGATTGCATTGGAATCTACCTGCCAAAGTGAGCCGGGCAGGCGACCTGTTCTGTTTGCAGCTGCTTTTCATGGTATGGAATGGCTCACTTCTGCTATCCTTTTGCGCTTTTCCCGACAGCTTTGTAAAGCCGCCGAACAAAACGAACCACTGCACGGCCGAAACGCTTACGCCGCCCTGCGCCGCCGCCGGTTGGTGCTGGTTCCCTGCGTAAATCCCGACGGTGTGGAAATCCAAATACACGGCGCGCAGGCCGCCGGCGTGTTTTCTCACCTGGTAAAAAGCGTAAGCAAGGGAGATACGGCACACTGGCAGGCCAACGCGCGGGGCGTGGACATCAACCACAATTTTAACGCCTACTGGCACAGACTGCGGCAAATGGAAACGGCAGACGGCATTACCGGCCCTGCCATGACCAGATACGGCGGCGCCCGTCCGGAAAGCGAGCCGGAAAGCAGGTATCTGGCGGATTTGACCCGCAAATACGAGTTTGACTACACCCTGGCCTTCCACAGCCAGGGAGAAGAAATTTATTACGGGTTTGACGGGTATGTTCCCCCTAACGGGGCGGTTATGGCAAAAAAACTGGCCGCGGCAAGCGGATATACCCTTTCCCAGCCGGAGGGTCTGGCTTCCTACGGAGGGTATAAGGACTGGTTCCTCTGCCGCTTTGAAAGACCCGGGTTTACCATAGAAGTGGGAAAAGGCGTCAACCCGTTGCCTGTTTCTCAATTTGACGAAATTTACGGCAAAATTGAGCCTATGCTGATGGAGGCTTTGTTTTTATAACAGCCCGCTGAAACGCTGCTTGTGCCGAACCGATTTCAGATTGCAGGTGC
>CALWUX010000030.1 GCA_944384795.1 uncultured Clostridia bacterium
CCTGTGTCCCGTGGATTTGCTGCTGCAGCGGCTGGGTCGTCTGCACCGTCATATCCGCAAACGGCCCTCTTTGCTTGCGGCACCGCGCTGTGCCGTGTTGGGTGCGGATACGGAAACGTTGGAGCCGGGCGCAAGCTATATTTACGGTGATTGGCTGTTGCTGCAAACAAAACAACAGCTCCCGGACAGCATCACATTACCGCAGGATATTCCTGTACTGGTGCAAAAGGTGTATCAAACGCCCGGGGAAGAAACAGAGCTGACAGATGTTTTGCGGCAGGCGTGGGAAAACCACTGCTTTAAAAAGAAGAAATTACAGAAAAAAGCGGAAGATTACTGTATCAAAGAGCCGAAGATTTCCAAATATCCCGAACATAATATCATATCTGACCTGCTCTGTACCGATTTGCCGGAGGAGAAAGAAAACCAATATGGTCAGGATGAAATTCTGTGGGCGTCTGTGCGGGACGGTGATGTTTCCGTCAGTGTTTTGGTCATGATGCGGCATGAAGATGGGCAAATCTCATTTTTGCCTTGGCAAAACGGCGGCGCGGCAGTTTTATCCAGTCATGTACCGTCGGAGGAAGAAAGCAGAGAGATTGCCCGTCAAAGACTGCGCCTGCCGCGAATATTTTGTGTAGGCAAGAATCTGGACAGGACCATAGAGGAATTGGAAACCGACAACAGCCGCTGGATACCCCAATGGCAGCAGTCTGCCTGGTTAGCCGGAGAGCTGGTACTGTTTTTAGACGAGGCCTTCAGTACAAAGCTGTGCGGGTTCCATATTACATATACAAAGGAAAAAGGCTTGCAATACAGAAAGGAGGAAAACGATGGAGAACAGGGAATGTGAATACAATTTGTTGGACGAGCCGTGGATACGGGTCATGAAAGACGACGGAACCGTAGAAGAGGTATCTTTAACAGATGTGTTTGCCCGGGCACATTTATATAAGGATCTGGGAGGAGAGCTTCCGGCGCAGGATATAGCAGTACTGCGGCTGCTGCTTGCGGTGCTCCATACGGTATTTTCCCGGGTGGATACACAGGGTGAGCCTGCGCCCGTAAAAGATGTGGACGACGCACTGGACTGTTGGAAAGCGCTGTGGAAAGAAAAACGCTTTCCTGCAGAGCCTGTTGCCCATTATTTACAGACCCAGAAAGAAAAATTCTGGCTGTTCCACCCCCAGCGCCCTTTCTGGCAGGCGCTTTCTGCTGCAAAGGGAACGGAATATTCTGCTTCCAAGCTGATAGGGGAATTGTCGGAAAGCAACAATAAAACACGGCTGTTTCCGCCCCGTACAGGCAGGGAAAAGGAGGAGCTCTCCTATGGAGAAGCCGCACGATGGCTGTTGTATATCAACGGCTTTGACGATACCTCCGCAAAGCCAAAGGGCAAAAATTTACCGACTCCCGGAGCAGGCTGGCTGGGAAAATTAGGGCTTATCACTGCAAAGGGAAAAAATCTGTTTGAAACCCTTATGCTGAATCTTGTATTGCTGCAGAAGAGCAGCGAAGGCGGAGAGGTATGGGGAGAAAACGTACCGGTTTGGGAATTGCCGCACGCACGGGAGGCGGAACGGGTGGAAATCGTTCTCCCCGACAATCCCGCGGAACTGCTTACATTACAGTCGCGCAGGCTGCTGCTGGAGCGGCAGGACGGCCATGTAACAGGTTTTCGCTTGCTGGGAGGCGATTTTTTTGAAAAAGAAAATGCGTTTGCCGAGCAGATGACCGTTTGGAAGCCCGTAAAAAATAAAGGGAAGGAAACGGGACAGTACCAGCCAAAACGCCATGACCCCAGCAAGCAGATGTGGCGGGACTTTGCCTCTATTGCCGAGCAGGCCGCCGGCAAGCGTTTGCCCGGTATCGTGTCCTGGATTTCCCTCTTGGAAGACAAGGGTATCCTGGAGCAAAACCAAATGGTCTGTTTTGAGATTGCCTCCGTGCAATATGGAGACAAGGATTTTTTTGTAACCGATGTATTTAGCGATTCCCTTTCACTTTATGCCGAAATATTGACAGAAGCAGGCAATACGCTCAGACGTCTTGTGCTGGATGAAATCATCCGTTGTGAAAACATAGCGAACCATATCGGTTGGCTGGCAAAAGACCTGACAAAAGCCGCGGGCGGAAACAAAGACGCTGCAAGCAGCAGCGCAAAGGAAGAATTTTATTTCCGTCTGGATATCCCTTTTCGCAAATGGCTTGCTTCCTTATCTCCGGATAAAAATAACGTAGAGTCAAAAATCACCCTCCAGGAGCAATGGCAGAAGACGGTAAAAAAGACCGCGCGCGCTTTGGCGGAAGAATTGACGGTAAACGCTGGAACAGACGCGTTTGCAGGCAGAGCCATAAAAGAAAAAATCAAAGGGAAAGAAGTAATCAATTACTATTGCGCGCCAAAAGCGTATAACCGGTTTTTATATTATCTCAAGAAAACTATGGGACAGGAGGAATGAGTATGTCAGGTAAAACGGAAGCCGTAAGCCGTTTTGTGGAAAACCGCATAAAACAGATTTACTTATTGCCTGAAAACGCGGCAAAAGCGGTACTTGCGGGTCTGCGCCGGGGTGTGGGAACGGCGCCGGGAGAACTGCCGCAGCTTTGGGGACTGCTGTTGCAGGATTTGCCGGAGGAGCTGATGAGCAAAGACGGCATGTCCACCCGCGGGCAGTGGGCGGTTTACATTGCACTGACATTGTTTGCACTGCACCAGCAGGGGTATGATTTGAAACAAGCGCCAATGTATCAGCCGGGTGTTGGCCTGGGGAGAGCAGCAGCCCGTTTGATATGTAAAGAAGAGGATATGAACCGTATCCAAAGGCGGTTCAACGTGCTGGCCACATCTGCGGATATTCGGGAGCTTTCCCATCATCTCAGAGGTATGGTGCAGTTACTCCGCACAGATAGTATCCCGCTGGATTACTCCGCTTTAGCAAAGGATTTATATTTGTATCAAAATGAAGATTACAGAGCAGCAGTCCGATTAAAATGGGGACAGGATTTTTATACTTATACAGGAAAGAAAGAGGCCGAAACAGGAAAGGATGAGCCCAATGAAGAGAAATAATTTTTACATTGATTTTCACGTACTGCAAACCGTGCCGCCCAGCTGTGTCAACCGCGATGATACAGGAAGCCCGAAAACAGCCGTGTACGGCGGTGTTACCAGAGCAAGGGTATCCAGCCAGGCGTGGAAACACGCCATGCGCGCAATGTTTTCTGATTTATTTGAACCAGAGGAGGTGGGAACACGCACCAAACGGATAGTGGAAATGGTGGCCGCCGAAATTTTAAAACAGAATACCGGCCTTGACGGAAAAAAAGCGGAAAAGCTGGCTGTCAACGCGCTGAAAAATGCAGGCTTTAAATTGAAAGATAAAGATACTGTCACAGAAGCGTTGTTTTTCATCAGCGACGCTCAGGTAAAAGCACTGGCGCGTCTGGCTGCTTCGGAAGAAACGGACAAGAAGCAATTTCAAAACGCGCTCAATGCGTTTCCTGCCATAGACATTGCATTGTTCGGTCGTATGGCCGCAAATGACCCTTCTTTGAATTATGATGCCGCCGCCCAGGTCGCCCACAGCATTTCCACCCATAAAATTCAAAACGAATACGACTTTTTTACTGCCGTGGACGACAAAAAACCGGAGGACACTGAGGGAGCGGGGCACCTTGGTACAACGGAATTCAATTCCTCTACGCTCTACCGTTACGCTACGGTCAATGTGGCGGAATTAAAACGGCATTTGGGCAAGGATACGGCAAAGGCTGTCGGCGGCTTTGCCCAGGCGTTTTTGCTCTCCATGCCTACAGGCAAGCAGAACTCCTTTGCCAACCGCACCCTGCCGGACGCCGTTTACGTTTCCATTCGCCGCGATCAGCCTGTAAACTGCGCCGGCGCGTTTGAAAAGCCGGTCATTGCCCGTTCCGACGGCTATCTTGCGCAATCACAGGAGCAATTTGTGGCTTATGTGACCAATTTATATCAAAATTTTGCCAATGCGCCGGAAGCTGCCTTTTCCATCGGCGCGCCGGGCGTGTTTGACCAAATTGCAGAGGGAATGGCTTTGCAGCAGCTGCTGGAGCGTCTGGAAAACCTTGCGGCCGCGTATGCGGCGGATTCCGGTGAAGCGGTATGAGTACGCTGTTACTGCGGCTGGCAGCACCCCTGCAGACATGGGGCATCAATTCCAAATTTGATATCCGCAAAACGGAACGGGAGCCTTCCAAAAGCGGTGTTGTGGGTTTGCTGTCCGCTGCCCTGGGACGGCGCAGAGACGAGCCGGTGGATGATTTGAACGCTTTAAAATTCGGTGTCAGAAGCGATAAAGAAGGGGAGCTTTTAAAAGATTTTCATATGGTGTGCAAAAATGAAAAAACATCTTATATTACAGTGCGCTATTATCTTGCAGACGCTGTGTTCCTGGTAGGTCTGGAAAGTCCGGACGAGGTTTTTTTAACAAATCTTGACCAAGCGCTGCAAGCGCCGGCGTTTCCCTTGTTTTTAGGCAGACGCTCCTGCCCGCCTACGTTGCCACTGTCTCTGGGTATACGAAATACAGACTTGCTGACGGCGCTGAAAGAAGAGCCGTGGCAGGTGTCTGCATGGGAGCAGAAGCGAATAGGGCGCAAAAACCATGTCCACACCATGCGTATTGTGACCGATACCGCGGAACACGGGGAATTTCCCGTATACCAAAGGGACTTGCCCCGCTCCTTTGACCCGTCGTTCCGCAAATACGGGTACCGCATGATAAAAGAGCATCGACCGCTGCAAATCACTTTCGGGCAGAAGAAAGACTTTTTGACAGAACACGATCCCATGGAAGAGTTGAGGTGAAACGCTATGTATTTGACAAGAATGCGGCTCAATGAAAAAAATCAAAAAACCATGAGGGCGCTGGCATCCCCACATATTTTCCATGGGACGGTGGAGCGTTGTTTTCCAGGGGCGCGCAGGCGCAATCTCTGGCGCATCGATTCCCTGAAGGGCCAGCTTTATCTGCTGCTGCTCAGTACCGAGGCGCCGGATTTGACCGCCGCTGTCCAGCAGTTTGGTTTTCCGGACGATAGCAGTCCGTGGGAAACAAAAGACTATACGCCTTTGCTGGAGCGGATTCAACCGGGAGATACATGGCATTTCCGTCTGACGGCAAACCCTACCAGAAGTTGTTGTAAAGAACCGGGAAAGCGCGGAAAGGTCATGGCGCATATTACGCCGGATCACCAAAAAGAATGGTTAAAGCATCGTGGAGAAGCCAACGGCTTTTCTTTGCAGGACGATGATTTTTCCGTGGTATACAGCGGGTGGCGCTTTTTTACAAAACAATCACCGTCACATTTCCGCCTTTCCCTGTTGGCGGTGACTTATGAAGGGGTTTTAACAATCACGGATAAAACGCTTTTCTGCAAAGCGTTGACAGAAGGCATAGGCCGCGGTAAAGCGTACGGTATGGGTATGCTTACGGTAGCTGGGTCACGTTCCCGTGAAACGTAACCAACCGCCCGGCATGATGCGCCCCGAATTACAGGCATTGCCTCAAATTGGCAGCCGTATGACGTTTCTGTATTTGGAGCATTGCCAGCTGAACAGGGAGGACAGTGCGATAACCGTCCGGGACGAGCGTGGGATCGTTTATGTTCCCGCCGCATCCATTTCCGTGCTGTTGCTGGGGCCGGGTACAACCATTACCCACCGTGCTATGGAGCTGATTGGCGATGCAGGGGTAAGCGTTGTTTGGATAGGAGAACACGGCGTACGCTATTATGCGGGAGGACGGCCACTGACCCATCGTTCTAAAATGCTGATGCGTCAGGCGGAGATGGTGAGTAATCAGCGGCTGCATCTGGCTGTGGTCAGAAAAATGTACCAAATGCGTTTTCCCGGTGAAGATGTTTCTCATTTGACCACACAGCAGCTAAGGGGGCGGGAAGGCAGCCGCATACGCACTGTTTACCGAAAGGCTTCCCGTCAATGGAACGTACCCTGGAACGGACGGGAATACGACCCGCATAATTTTTCTTCAGGAGATGCGGTCAACCAGGCATTGTCTGCGGGCCATGCATGTTTGTACGGCCTGGCTCATGCGGTCATTGCCGCGCTGGGCTGTTCTCCGGGACTGGGTTTTGTACACGTGGGGCACGAGTGCTCATTTGTATATGATATCGCTGATCTTTATAAGGCGGAGGTCACAATACCCATTGCGTTTGAAATTGCGGCGCAGCAGCCGGAAGATTTGTCCGCAGCTACACGGCGGCGGGTGCGGGACGCGATGACAGAGGCGCATATTTTGGAGCGCATGGTTCATGATATCCACATGCTGTTTTCCTCTAACGAGCAAACCTCAGAGGATATTTCAGCAGAGATTTTATATCTTTGGGATAGTCAAAACGGCCTGGCAGCCAGCGGTGTTTCCTACGGTATCCGGGAAGAAGGTGTTACATGATCGTAATCACTTTATCCGACTGCCCGCCGAAAGTGCGGGGCGATTTGTCCAAATGGCTGATAGAGATCAATACCGGTGTGTACGTAGGACAAATAAGTGCGCGTGTCAGAGAAGCACTTTGGCAGCGTATTTGTGAAAATTTAAAAACCGGCCGTGCGACCATGGTGTTCAGTGCGGCCGGAGAGCAGCGTATGGATTTCTGTGTACACAATACCACATGGGAGCCGGTAGATTTTGAGGGATTGAAACTGATGCGCAGACCACTGCCGTTTCCGGGAAAGTCTTTTACGGCAGATGTAGCAAAAGGATTCAGCAAAGCGGCAAAACAGCAAAAGGTTAGAAATGCACAACGCGCGCGTAGACGGACATTGCAGGAAGACAATTATGTAGTTTTAGACCTGGAGACGACCGGTTTATCCTGTACTGACGATAAAATCATAGAAATTGCAGCTCTTTCCGTTGCCGGCAACACAGTGGAAGCGGAACTGGAATTGTTAGTGCAATGCTCCAAATCATTGCCCCAAAGCATATGCCGGCTTACGGGAATCACAGATGAGCAGCTGAGACGGGAAGGTATTCCACTGTCTAAAGCACTGTCGCAGTTGATTTCATTCATAGGGAATAGAAAGATCATATGTCATAATGCGGCGTTTGATTTTGGTTTTTTGCATACAGCATGTCGGCAAATGGGACTGTCTATGCTTCGCAATCCATGTGTTGATACTTTGACCATTGCCCGCCGAAAAGTGCTGAATGTGGATAATTATCAGTTAGGCACGCTTGCGAATTATTTTTCTTTGGACATTGCCAAGCAGCACAGAGCGTTAAGCGATTGCTATTTAACATACGGGATCTATAAAAAGTTAAAGGAAATATAACAGATTTACAAAAATCAGGACGTATTTGCGCAACTTTTTAGAGTTTTCCCCGCGTAGCGGGGGTGATCCTGCAAAAGCTGCGGAAAGATCTGATTGCAGTACGTTTTCCCCGCGTAGCGGGGGTGATCCTTTCACCGTCATAAAAAATCCTCCAAATCCGCAGTTTTCCCCGCGTAGCGGGGGTGATCCTACAAGTAATCTTCAAAAGTCCACTCTCCTGTAGTTTTCCCCGCGTAGCGGGGGTGATCCTCTTG
>CALWUX010000031.1 GCA_944384795.1 uncultured Clostridia bacterium
GCGTTCCGCACACTGTGCAGGTTGCCGGCGCCGTAATCGATCAACGCAATCATACTACTATTTCCCTCATTTTTTCCATATAAATCAACAAACGTTTCTTTTTCATTTTGAAAATAACGTATCTGCAATAAAGCATATTGTCATTTTATCATTTTTCTCCAATGTTGGCAAATATATTTTTGTATGATTTTCCCCCGCGCAGGCAAAATAACTTTGGCATAACCATTTGACAGAGCCATCTGTAAAAGGAGATGAAAACGCATATGAAAGCAAAAAGATATGTAAAAAATATCCCTCCGGCGCCCCATGAATCAGACAGCGCCGGAAAAATCACCATTCCCATTACGTACCCCGACCGGCGTTCGGCAAAAACGCAGGCGGCCATTCCTTCGGAAGAAAACGTGATCCGCGAGAAAGAATGGGTGGACCATAACATCAAATAAGCACAGCAGGAATTGCCGTCAGCGCGGCAATTCCTGTCATTTTACCAAAACTGCAGGAGGATCGTATGGATTACCTTTCATTGCTGTGCATAGCAATCGGCCTGTCCATGGACGCGTTTGCCGTTGCCGTGACCAACGGTGCCGTGCTCAAACAGGCAAAGCTGTCTGCCGCGCTGAAAATCGCGGCCTGCTTCGGTATTTTCCAGGGCATTATGCCGTTTACCGGCTGGCTTGTGGGCAAAGCGGGAGAACAGCTGATACATAAAGTGGACCACTGGATTGCATTGCTGCTGCTTTGCTTCCTTGGCGCCAAAATGATTTGGGACGCTCGAAAAAAAGAAGAAACATCTCCCTGCAAAAGTACGCTGCAAACAAAAACACTAATTGCCATGGCCGTGGCAACCAGCATCGACGCCCTTGCGGCCGGCGTTATTCTGCCGTCGGCGGCCGGCGCGCAAAGCCTTTGGCAAATGCTTTGCGCCGTTGCCGTTATCTCCGCCGTTACGTTCTCGCTATGCCTTGCCGGTGTGTTTTTAGGCAAAAAATGCGGCTGCCTGCTGCGCAATAAAGCCGGTATTTTAGGCGGCGCCGTTTTGATTGGCATCGGCATAAAAATTTTTGCAGAGCAAATGTTTTTCTAACACGCTCTCATCACCGCCATCGCTTTATAAACAACAAAGACAGGATTTTGCTGTACAAAAACCCTGCCTTTTTACATCGGCCACTGCCGCCCGCTTTCTATCGATTTATGACTGCCGTTTTAAAAACGCCTCTGCGTCCTCCAGAATCTCACGGTCGGCATCAAAAGTCAGCAAATCAATGGCCTCACTATACGGTACGACCCAGTATTCCAGCACTTCCCCTTCCTGCGGGAATACCCGCTGTCCCGTATATTTTGCCAGGTAATAAACCGCCCGCTTATTTACGGAAAATTTCACTTTATAATCGTAAAGCCGTCGGAAGACCTCGCACACCTCCACACGCAGGCCCGTTTCCTCCAAAATCTCCCTTTCTACCGTTTGCAGCTCGGTCTCGCCGTACTCAATATGCCCTTTGGGAAAACCCACATTCTGAGAACGATTGCGTATCAGCAAATATTTGCGCTGCCCGTCATCCTCGTTATACACGACCGCACCGCAGGACTTTTCATACAGGCATTTGTAAATCGGGTGCCGCCCGCCCTCCGCCTTTGCCAGCGCATGGGCAATCTGCGGTTCATATACCACCGCCTCTGCGGGTGTGGCAATCAATTTCATCTCGCCGGAATTCTCATATTCTATCATGGCGGCCACCATGCCGTGGAATTCTTTTTCCGCACATTCCGCGGCAAATACATATACCACCTGCTTTTTACCGGTTTTTTCAAAATAATCTTTATTGTATCCGCGCAAATACGCACCGCTTTTCTGTTCCTCGTCCAGCACCACGGTGATCTCGCGGCCCAGTGTAAAATAATCCGTAGCCTCTATCATAATGTTTTGCATAAACCTCGTCTTTCCCTGGTGATACGCCCGCCGGTCGGTAGCGTACCGTTCCGCCAGCTCCTGCTTCAGCGTATTGTACTTTTTCAGCCTGTCCGTATTTACAGACAGGTAATCTTTAAACTGCAAAAAATGATTCCACCTGTCGCTGTTTTCCAAAACCACATAGATATGAGCGGTACAAACACCCGCGTCCATGTCGCGGCACTCAAAAAACAGCTGTTCATCGTCATCTTTATGGTACACATGGTAAATATGGTGCGCCTTGAGCTTGTACTCCAAATCGGCCACATCATCAAAAGACGACACAGCAACCGCAATGTCCAGCACGGGGGTGAATTTTACCCGGAACGAAGGGTTGCTTATGGCGCCGCTTCCTATTTGCTGAATGTCCTTGGCAGCAGAACCGAACAAAACCTTTAAATGCTCTATCTCTCTCTGCGCGATTTTGTCCCATTCCTCGTTGCGCTCAATAAAAGAGAGGGTCCCTTTCTTTAACCCTAACATACAGCCTCCTCCTTATCGATTTTCTTACGAAAAATTATAACATCATCGCCGCGGTTATGCAAGGCAAAGTCTGTCCGGAATAAAATTGTACACTCCTGTCAAGCACTTTCAATATTGTGCAAAACATCTCCGTACTACACTGCTCTGCAACCAAAACGCACACGTATTTGCAAATGTGCCTGCCCGCGCAAAAACCGTAAAAACAAAAAACGGCGCTCCCGGCAGGAACGTCGCTTTTTGTGAACCTCAGAATCAGCCGAATAAGAAACCCTTATTCTTCTCTCATCTTCGCAAAGCACTCGCTGCAATATACAGGACGGTCTTCACGCGGTTTAAACGGCACTTTCGCTTCACATCCGCAGGCAGCGCATTGTGCAGTAAACATTTCGCGCTCCGGTCTTGCAGCGTTTTTGCGTGCATCGCGGCAAGCTTTGCATCTTTGGGGCTCGTTCACAAAGCCTTTGGACGCATAAAATTCCTGTTCGCCGGCAGTGAATACAAATTCAGAGCCGCAATCCTTACAGATGAGAGTTTTGTCTTCGTACATGTGATTTTACCTCGCTTTGGATTTATAGATATTTTGCCCTTAGACGGATTCGCACCGCCGCCTTTGACGGATCAACGCTCTACTTAAGCTACCTGGGCATATGTTCAGCTGCCGGACTGCAGCTTTCTCCGCGCACGCTGAATCGCGTTGTCTACGGATTTGGGCTCAACAGACAATCGGGCGGCAATTTCACCGTAGCTCTGGCCGCTCAAATAAAAATACAAAACCTGCCGTTCCAGCCCGGACAGGCGCTGCCGTATTTTCCGGCGCACCGCCTCCAGATTTTCCCGCTCTATCAGCAGCGCCTCCGGGTCGCAAGCCCCCCTGTCCGCTCCCTGCACCTGAAAGCGGGCCGTTTCCTCATCGTTCAAAGACACCAGCCGGTCAACGGGAATATTCTTCTTCCGCGCGCAGGCACGGTAAGCGGCCACAATGCGGTTCTGGATACAAATACCTGCATACGTTTTAAAGCCGGCGTCCTTTTTGGGGTCATAGCTTCTGGCGGCATTGAACAGGCCAAGCAAGCCCTCCTGGCAAAGATCGTCCGCCTCCAAAACAGAACTGCGGAACGGGTGTGCCTTTGCGCGGATAAAGGACAAATACCTGGCGGTCAGCTCCACAAAGGCGTCCGAATCGCCTGCCTGAATGAAAGATACCAGCTGATTATCCGTGTAATTTTCCATTTGCTCAGGCAACCCAAAACACCTCTTGCACCCTCTTTTGTCTGCCTATATCATACTCTATTCTTGTAGTGAAGTCAATAAAAATTTATGGAATATGTTAAAAAAAACCGATTTATTCTCCCCAATCCTTGTACGCTACGAAGAAAATAATTTACTTATTTTTCCATTATTGTTTATATATTGAACCCTGCAAACCGTCGTAAAATACGCAAAATCCTCTGCTTATTTTTGAAACGGCCTGTACGGTATCCGGTTGCCCGTATCTTTTTGGTACAGGTCAAAATCCCCGCCCAGCAAAGTACCGTAGGTAACAATATGCTTCCCGTATTTTTCCTTAAGCCCTGCAATGTTTTCCTCCAGCCTATCCTCCCGAATACACGCCTGCGTATCCGTAAAAAAAGACAGCTGTTCCCTTTGCGCCTGGGGCGCCAGCATAAAACCGCTTACCCCCAGGGCCCGTATAGGCTCTTTCCATTTGTAATGCTGCCTGAGCATACGGCAGGCCGCGGCATAAATATCCTTTACCCGGCGCGTAGGCATTTCCAGGGTCTGCTGGTACTGCTTTGTCCCAAACAGACGGTCCTTTATCATCAGGTGTACCCCGCAAGCCACAACGCCGCCGCGGTACATACGCCCCGCCACCTTCTCGGACAAATACAGCAGTACCCTTTCGGCCTGCTCCTCCCGCTCCAAATCTCTTGGGCAGGTCATGCTGTTCCCAATGCTTTTGGGCGGCTCCCGGTCCTGTATATGGGCTACGGGCGCGTCATTCCTGCCGTTGGCGTTGTTCCAAAGCTCGCTGCCATGCTTGCCAAACATAGCGTAAAGATAATTTTCGTTGCTCTGCGCCAGCTCCCCTATGGTAAATATACCCGCCTCATGGAGCTTTTTCAGCGTAGCCCTGCCTACGCCCAGCATATATTCTACCGGCAGCTTCCACAATGTTTCCTTAAAATCCGCTTTTGTGATTACAGTGGTAGCGTTTGGCTTTTTTAAATCGCTGGCCAGCTTGGCAAAAATTTTATTAAAGCTGACTCCCACAGAAACCGTCAGTCCCAGCCGGCTGCAAAACTGTTTACGAATCGCCTCGGCAATTTCATAAGGCGTGCCGAACAAAGCCCGGCTCCCCGTTACGTCCAGCCAGCATTCGTCAATGCCAAACGGCTCTATCCGGTCGGTAAAAGACAAATAAATCTCCTTAGCCAAATTGGAAAAATACAAATACCGATCGTAATGGGGCGGCGTTACCACCAGCTGGGGACATTTCTGCATGGCCTTGAACACCGGCTCCCCCGTGCTTACACCATACTGCTTTGCCAGCTCGTTTTTCGCCAGCACAATGCCGTGCCGGTCCTCCTGCCTGCCGCACACCGCCACCGCCTTGCCCCGCAAATGGGGAAAATCCCTGCATTCCACAGAGGCGTAAAAATTATTCAAATCACAATGCAGTACCGCCCGTTCCATAATACCCCTTCTGTCCTGAAAATAATCGAACATTTGTTCTATTATAAATCAAAAATCCATAGAAGTAAAGTCCTTGTTGAAAATTGTAAACAATTTCTTGTAAAGCATGGCGCAAGGCTTTATAATAAATAAATTCCAAATCATAATCCCTAAAAAGGAGATCTGCCCATGTTTGCCCATTTAAACAGCATCGGTCTTTACGGCATGGACGCATTCGGCGTAGCAGTAGAAGCGGATATTGCCAACGGACTGCCCGGCTTTGACATCGTCGGCCTGCCGGACGCCGCCGTCAAGGAATCCCGCGACAGGGTACGTTCCGCGCTGAAAAACTGCGGCTTCACCTTTCCCATGAGCCGCATCACCATCAATCTGGCCCCTGCGGACAAACGAAAGGAAGGCCCCATTTACGACCTGCCCATACTGCTGGCCGTGCTCACTGCCTCCGGCCAGCTGTCCTGTGATTTATCCGACTGCGCCATGATCGGCGAATTGTCCCTGTCGGGAGAGCTCCACAGCATCCGCGGCGCGCTGCCCATGGCCATCTACGCAAAGGAAGCAGGCTGCCGCCGTTTGTTCGTCCCCGCGGCAAACGCCGCCGAGGCCGCTGTCGTAGAAGGCCTGTCCGTTTATCCCGTATCCAATGTCAAACAGCTTACAGCGCATTTAACAGGCATTTGCACCATACCGCCGCAGCAGCCGCAAAAAAACGCAGCCCGGCCGCCTCTTCCCCTGCCGGACTTTGCGGAGGTACGACACATCAACGCAC
>CALWUX010000032.1 GCA_944384795.1 uncultured Clostridia bacterium
ATGATGCCTGTGCAAACCGCTTTGGCAGGCACACTGCAAACGGTGGAGGCGCTGTTTACCTTTGCGGGCGGTTTAACGCTGGCGTATATGCTCAAGCTGTTTGTAGCGATTTTCATTGAAAAAAATCCGGAAGCTCAGGAAAAGCTGGACGGAAAGAAAAAATATATGTCCCCGCTGACCATGACGGTACTGATCGTTGCGGCGGCTATTCTGCCCGTGATTGGTATGCTGCCTTACTGGACGCAGGACATTCTTGCCAACACCGCCCAGGGCTTTATGCACGGCCATGACCCCGCTTTGCCGGTCAATTATTTCTCTCTGATCAATCTGCGGGGCGCGGCGGCTTCCATTGCCATCGGCCTGATTGTGTATTTCCTGTTTATCCGCGTGTGCCTGATGAAAAAAGACGAAAACGGCGTAAAGGTCTATGCGGACGTTTGGCCGCGCTGGCTGGATATAGAACGCACCATATACCGCCCTGTGCTCCTGCGGTTTCTGCCCTTTGTAGGAGCACTGCTTGCAAGAGGCGTATACGCAGTGGGGGACACGGTCGTACTGCTGTGCAGAAAGCTGTTGTTTGTAAAATCCAGGGACGTGTTCACACCGCCCGAGGATAACCGCTTTGGTACGTACGAGGCGCCTGTCAAACGGAAATGGGCCATTCCCAAGTCATTGGCTTACAGCCTGCTGCTGTTCGGCATTGGCGTTGTGGCCGTTATGCTGTACCTGATCATCAGTGCGCTGGTGTGAGACAGGGCAGGATTTGAAATAAAAAAACAGAGCCCCTGCGGCGGTATGCTACCATTGCCGCGGGGGCTCTGTTTTTATGGTTTTAACCGCGTGCAAAAGCGGTCATGCGTTGTTGGCGGGCTCCCATTTACAGCGCACGGGAGATACAATGCTTCCGTCCTTTTTTAATGCCTGGAATGCTTTGTCAATGTCTTTTCTGTCCAAACCGGACAGCTTCTCCACTTCTCCTGCACTGACGGGTTTGCCTGCTTCTTTCATTGTTTTCAGTACCTGTTCTTTTACGTCCATAATCAATACTCCTTAATAATAATTATCATTCTTGTTTAATATACCATACGGCGGAGGAAAAAGCAATCGTTTTGCAGGCACAGCTTGTAAATTGTTGTGCGCAGGGGCAATCTATGATATAGTAAAATAAAAAACACGGAGTGATGTTTTTTCATGGATACGATAGATGTCATATTGATAATTGCCATTATATTTTTGATTTGCCTGTCTGCCTTTTTCTCCGCTACGGAGACGGCTTTTTCCAGCGTAAATAAAATACGCCTGAAGAACCTTGCGGCAAACGGCAGTAAAAAAGCCGCCCGCGCGCTGAAAATGAGCGAGGATTACGATGAGTTGCTGTCCACCATTTTAGTGGGAAACAATATTGCCAATATCCTTTCCTCCTCTTTGGCAACGGTGCTGTTTACCAATATGATTGGTAATAACGGCGTTACCATGGCAACAATCATCATGACAATCCTGGTATTGCTGTTCGGAGAAATTTCTCCCAAAAGCATTGCCAAAGAAAAAGCGGAGAGCATTTCCATGGCCATGGCGCCGGTTTTAAAATTTTTCGTGATTATTCTGTGGCCCATCAACTGGCTGTTTAAGCAATGGAAAAAGCTGCTTACAAAGGTGTTCCATCTGCACCCGTCCGGCGGAATCACAGAGGAAGAGCTGATTACCATTGTGGAAGAGGTGGAAAGCGACGGCGGCCTGGACAAGCACGAGGGTGCGCTGATACGCTCTGCCATTGAGTTTAACGATTTGGACGTAGAGGATATTTTAAAGCCCCGTGTGGACGTGGTGGCCATTGAAGAAAACGACAGCAAAGAGGAAGTATACGATTTGTTCAAGGAGCACGGTTATTCCAGACTGCCGGTTTACAAAGAGACCATTGACCATATTACGGGCATTATACACGAAAAGGATTTTCACGCCTGTGTGCTCAACGGGGATAAAACGATTCGGGATATTGCAAAGCCGCCCATTGTGGTAACGGAGGGCACAAAGATTTCCAAACTGCTCCGTATTCTGCAGCACAGCAAAACCCATATGGCCGTGGTGCTGGACGAGTTCGGCGGTACGGTGGGCATTGTAACGTTAGAGGATATTCTGGAAGAGTTAGTGGGCGAGATATGGGACGAGCACGACGATGCGCAGGAGGAATTCAAACAGCAGAGCGACGGTTCCTTTTTGATTTCCTGCAATGCCAATTTGGACAATATGCTGGAGTTGCTGAAGCTGGACAGAATAGAAGATGTTTCTACCGTAAACGGCTGGGTCATGCACCAGCTGGGCAAGGTGCCGGAGGAGGGAGATACCTTTGATGCGGGCCAGTGGGTCGTTACGGTCACAAAGGTGGAATACCGCAGAGCCATTGAAATCCGTGTGATACTGCGGGAGGAAGAAACACAGCCATAAAAAAACAGGCCTTTGCAAAAGGCCTGTTTTTTTATGAGCCGCATAGACTGCCTGTTTGCCGCCGGGTAAGCAAATGCCCGGCATGGTTTTTTGGAAAACCCATATTTTACAGGTAAAATCCTGTTTTGGCGCAATACTGCCGCAGAAAAAGGCACGCCCTGTCAGTGCGCACAGCGGATACGGCAAATCGGCCTGTCTTTTACGTTGGTCCTATGGTTCAAAATAAGCGTATCGTTTTATAAAGAGGCTTTAAAGCCATTTTTCAAACAGCTGGTTTTGGAGCATGCTCACATTGGTTTCCCTCACCTTTTTTCTGACAGCCAAAATGGAGCCGGGAGGAACGGAGATTTCGTCAATGCCCATGGCAAGGAACAGGGGGGTCATTTCCAGGTCCGCGCCCAAATCGCCGCAAATGCCGCACCAAATGTGGTTGCGGTGGGCGTTGTCCGCCACAAATTTCATCAGCCGCAGCACGGATTTATGGTAAGGCTGGTAAAACTGGTCCAGCATGGCGTTTTGACGGTCAATGGCAAGGGTGTATTGGGTCAAATCGTTTGTGCCTATACTGAAAAAGTCCACCTCCCTGGCAAGCAAATCGCTGATAATGGCAGCAGCAGGGGTCTCTATCATAATGCCCAGCTCCACGTGGGGCGCGTACGCAATCCCCTCGCTGTCCAGCTCGGCGCGTATCTGCGCCGCTATTTTTTTCACCTGCTGTACCTCCTCCACAGAGGCGATCATGGGAAACATGATGGCAATATTGCCAAAGGCGGAAGCCCGGTACAGCGCCCTTAGCTGTGTACGGAAAATATCCAGCTGGGTCAGGCAGATGCGAATGGCGCGGTAGCCCATAGCCGGGTTTTCTTCCTTTGGCAGGCGAAAATACTCCACCTGCTTGTCTGCACCCATGTCCATGGTGCGTATGACCACCTTTTTGCCATCCATGGACTGGGCTACGGTTTTGTACGCCTCAAACTGTTCCTGCTCAGAGGGGAAATAGGAGCTTTCCAGGTACAAAAATTCACTGCGGAACAGCCCGATACCGCCGGCGTCGTTTTCCAGCGCGTCCGGAATGTCCGCCGTACTGCCGATGTTGGCTACGATATGGATTTTCCTGCCGTCCTGGGTCACGTTGTCTTTACCGAGCTGTTCCCGCAGCAGAGCGCGGTTTGCTTTTTCCTGCATTTGCTTTTTTGTGTAGTAGGCGGTGGTTTCCTGGTTGGGACTGATGATCAGTTTGCCGTTGTAGCCGTCTACAATTGCCCGGCGGCCGTCGTATTCCTTTGTAAAATCCGTGCCCAGGCCCACAACAGCGGGAATATTCATAATGCGCGCAAGAATGGCCGTATGGGAATTGACGGAGCCTTGGCAGGTAACAAAGGCCAGCACCTTGTCCTTATCCAGCTGCATAATCTCACTGGGCACCAGATCGTTGGCAGCGATAATGACCGGCTTTTCAAAGGAGATGACCCCGTCGTGGTTATGGGTCAGCGCATTGATGAGCCGCTGGGAAATATCCTTGACGTCGGCTGCGCGCTCCCGCATATAAGGGTCGTCCATGGCGGCGAACATATTGGCAAACTTGGCCGCCGTTACACTGACGGCGTATTCCGCGTTTTGACCCTGGTTCTGTATCATATGGGTAATGGAGTCCACATAGTCCACATCTTCCAGCATCATTTGATGGATTTGGAAAATCATAGCGCTGGAACGGCCTACCTCCAGCACTGCCTTTTCATAAAGATCGCCCAATTGCGCCACAGCGGTTTTCTGGGCGGCAAAAAAACGTTCCAGCTCCGCAATGGGGTCGTCTACCGTATGGGCTTTAATGCCCGTTTGTACATGGTTGTAAAATAAAATTTCCCCCATGGCGTACCCGCCAAAGGCGCCTTTTCCCGTAAATGTGATCAATGGTGTTCCTCCCAACTTGTACCTGCGGCCCGCGTCATTGCCGCAGGCGTGTAAAAATACCTCCGTTTTCCGCTTTGCGGCTGCGCCGGATAAAAACAGCGGCAGGCTTTTGGCGGTGCGGGGCATAGCCGGCCAACGCTTCCCCGATGATACCGGTGTTTTTGTAAATAATAAACTATTTTTATTATACCATTCTTTTTTGGGAAAAGCATAGAGGGAACCGGGGAAAGAATATGTAAAAATTTTATAAGGACGCTTCAATACCCGCAACGCCGCTGTAAAATTGCGCCGGGGCCTGCTTTATGCTATAATAAAAAAAACGGAGATCAAGAGGCGACTATGAGACAACATGACGGCGGAGGAAGAAGAATTTTTCTGGTTCCCAACGCGGACAAATTAACAGACGCGGATTTTGAACGATGGCTGCCTTTTGCCGGCGGCGCAAAATACAGGCAGTTGCGCTCCATGAAAAAACAGGCGGCACATATCAGCCTTGTGGGTGTGCTCCTTGCCAAATACGCCATACATCAAAAATGGGGGCTGCCTCCGCAGCATATCCGGTTTGGCCTTAGCGCCCATGGCAAGCCTTATGCCATAGGCTTTGAGCAGGTGCATTTTAATATCAGCCATTCCGGCAGCGTATGCGTTTGCGTTGTGGACGATACGCCTGTGGGTATCGACATTCAGCAAATGAAGCCCTGCCGCTTTGACTTGATTGCAAAGCGTTTTTTTACACGGGAGGAGCAGGAGCGCTATTTGCGTGAGGGCGGCGGCAAAACAGCCTTTTACCGTATGTGGACAAAGCGGGAAAGCGTGGGCAAATATTTGGGCACCGGTTTTCACTACAAGCAGGAAGAGGACGCCAAGGATTGGAAAACGGAGCATATGCTTTATCAAAAGGAATATATGCTCTGCGTTTGTACAAAGCATAAAATATACTGATTTTGTATTGTTTGTATTGCAATCTGAAAAAAGGTGTAGTATAATAAAACAAAATAAAATCTTCAGGGCAGGGTGCAAGTCCCTACCGGTGGTACAGCCCACGAGCCGTAAGGTTGATTTGGTGAAATTCCAAAGCCGACAGTATAGTCTGGATGGTAGAAGATGTTATGACGCGAATGCCGCTTTGCGGCTTGCGCGGTAACGAAAAAATCAAAGCCCTGGGTCCGTTGGACGCAGGGCTTTTTTATCAGGAGGCTTCCCATGGAAAACAGCAGGGACCGGCAATATATGGAGCAGGCGCTGTGCCTTGCCAAAAAAGGGGAGGGCTTTGTATCGCCCAATCCTATGGTAGGCGCCGTAATTGTAAAAGACGGCCGTGTGATCGGCAGCGGGTACCACCGGCAGTACGGCGGCCCGCACGCGGAGGTCAACGCCGTTGCCGAGGCAAAGGAGGACATAGCCGGCGCAACCGTATATGTAACCCTGGAGCCCTGTGCCCATTACGGCAAAACCCCGCCCTGCGCGGATATGCTGGCGGAAAAAAAGCCGGCAAGGGTAGTGGTGGGCAGCCTGGACCCCAATCCGCTGGTGGCGGGCAAGGGCGTACAAAAGCTGCGGGACGCGGGTATCCCGGTGACCGTCGGCGTACTGGAAGCGCAGTGCAGGGAGCTCAACCGTGTGTTTTTTCACTATATTGCCGCCAAACGGCCTTATGTGGTGATGAAAACCGCCATGACGCTGGACGGTAAGATTGCCACTGTGACAGGGGAATCCCAATGGATCACAGGGGAGGAGTCCCGCAGGGACGCCCATTACCTGCGCTGTAAATATACGGGCATTATGGTGGGTGTCAATACTATCGTCCATGACAACGCCCGCCTGACCTGCCGTTTGGAGCAGGGCAAAAATCCTGTGCGCATTGTGGTGGACAGCTGTTTGCGTATTCCCCTGAGCGCCAATGTGCTCAAAGAGCAGGAAAGCAACCAGACCATACTGGCAACCACCAGCCAGGCAAGCCCGCTGGCGGTGCAAAAGCTGGAGGCGCTGGGCGCCAGGGTGCTGCGCTGCCGCAGCAAGGACGGCCGCGTGGATTTGGGCGACCTGATGGACCGGCTGGGAGAACTGGGTATCGACAGCGTATTGCTGGAGGGCGGCGCTACCTTGAACGACGCGGCGCTCAGAGAAGGCATAGTGCAGGAGGTCGTTGCATATATCGCGCCTAAAATCATCGGCGGGGCACAGGCGCTGACGCCCGTAGAGGGCGCCGGCACAGCACGCTTGCAGGACGCGTATCAGCTGGAGCGTATGAGAGCCGAACCGGTAGGGCAGGACATCAAATTGTCCGCCTATATACGGCAAAAAGCCAACGCGCAGCCGGTATAAAACAGGAAAGGAGAGGGGCGCTTTATGTTTACGGGTATCATAGAAGAAACGGGCGTTGTAAAGCAGGTGGTCAAGGGGGCGCGTTCTTCCCGTTTGACCATTGCCGCAGACAAGGTGCTGGAGGATACCCGCATTGGGGACAGCATTTGCACCAGCGGGGTATGCCTGACCGTGACCGCCATGGGCAAACATTACTTTGAGGCGGACGTAATGGCAGAGACCATGCGGCGCAGCAAGCTGGGCACATTGACGCCCGGCAGCCGTGTGAACCTGGAACGGGCGCTCAGCCTGCAAACCAGGCTGGGGGGGCATATCGTCAGCGGCCATATTGACGGCACCGGCGTGCTTGCCCGCATGGAACGGGAGGACAACGCAGTCTGGCTTACCGTCACAGCCGCACCGGAGCTGTTAAAATATATCATCGAAAAAGGCTCCGTTGCCATCGACGGCGTCAGCCTGACCGTGGCGTATGCGGACGACAGCTGCTTTCGGGTATCCATTATCCCCCATACAGCGCAGGAGACTACGCTTTTAACTCAAAAGACGGGAGATACGGTGAATTTGGAATGCGATATGATAGGAAAATATGTGGAGCGGCTGCTGCATTTTCACGGGAGCACGCCGGCGCAGGCGGCAAAGGCGGAGCTCACCGCCGCTTACCTGGCGGAGCATGGATTTTTATAAACGGAATCAGTAAGAAAGGAAGTTACCTTTATGTTTCAATATAATACGATAGAGGAAGCCCTGCAGGCGCTGCGAAACGGCGAGGTCATTCTGGTAACAGATGATGAGGACAGGGAAAATGAGGGCGATTTGATTTGCGCGGCCCAGTTTGCCACGGCGGAAAACGTGAATTTTATGGCCTCGCAGGCAAAAGGGCTGATTTGTATGCCCATGAGCAGGGCGTTTACGCAAAAGCTGGGTCTGCCCCAAATGGTAGAGCAGAATACGGATAATCATGCTACGGCGTTTACCGTTTCCATTGACCATGTGGATACGACCACGGGAATCTCGGCGCAGGAGCGTTCCCTGACGGCGCTCAAATGCGTGGAGGACGGCGCAAAGCCGGAGGATTTCCGCCGTCCCGGCCATATGTTCCCGCTGGAGGCCAAGGCAGGGGGCGTGCTGGTGCGTACCGGCCATACGGAGGCCACGGTGGATCTGTGCCGCTTAGCGGGCTTGAAGGAATGCGGCCTGTGCTGTGAAATTATGGCCGAGGACGGCAGCATGATGCGCACGCCCCAGCTGCAGGTATTTGCACGGGAACACCATTTAAAATTCATTACCATTGCAGATTTGGTGGCCTACCGCCGCAAAACGGAGTGTTCCGTGGAACGGGAGGCCTGCGCCAAGCTGCCTACCAGATACGGCGATTTTATCATGTACGGTTATGAAAATAAAGTTACGGGAGAGCACCACGTTGCGCTGGTTATGGGAGACGTTGCAGACGGCAGCCCGGTACTGGCCCGTGTGCATTCCGAATGCCTGACCGGGGACGCGCTGGGCTCCCGGCGCTGCGACTGCGGCGAACAGTACGACGCGGCGATGAAGCAGATTGCAAAAGAGGGCAGGGGCGTGCTGGTGTATATGCGTCAGGAGGGACGCGGCATCGGGCTGATCAATAAAATCAAAGCGTATGCCCTGCAGGACCGGGGACTGGACACGGTGCAGGCCAACGAAAAGCTGGGCTTCCCTGCAGATATGCGCGACTACGGCATCGGCGCGCAGATACTGAGCGATCTGGGCGTCAGGAAAATCCGTCTGATGACCAATAACCCGAAAAAAATCGCCGGCCTGTCCGGGTATGGGCTGGAGATCGTGGAGCGCGTCCCGCTGAAAATGCAGGCAAATCCCAACGACGCGTTTTATTTGCAGACAAAAAAAGAAAAAATGGACCATATGCTGTAAGCAGCGGCCGGTCATATCAAATTACGTGATTTGGAGGAAACACATATGAATTACATGGAAGGCAATCTGGTTGCAAAGGGCTTAAAAATAGGCATTGCCGCGGCGCGTTTTAACGAATTTATCGTTTCAAAATTAGTCAGCGGCGCGCAGGACGGCCTTGTACGCCACGGCGTTAAAGACGGAGACATTGACCTTGCCTGGGTACCGGGCGCGTACGAGCTGCCGCTGGCGGCCAAAAAAATGACCAAAAGCGGAAAATACGACGCGGTGATTTGTCTCGGTGCGGTCATCAGGGGCTCCACGCCGCATTTCGACTATGTGTGCGCGGAGGTCTCCAAAGGGGTGGCCAATGTTTCTCTGGACAGCGAAGTGCCCGTGATTTTCGGCGTCATTACCACAGACAGCATTGAACAGGCCATTGAGCGTGCAGGCACAAAGGCAGGCAACAAGGGCTTTGACGCCGCCTCCACCGCCATTGAAATGGCAAACCTGTTAAAGCAAATTGGCTGACACAGTCATTGTTTTTGATTACGACGGTACCCTGCACAATTGTGCCATTGTGTATAAAACCGCGTTTTTAAAGGTGTATGACCAACTGGTGGCAGACGGCTTTGCCGCGCCGCGCACTTTTTCAGACCGGGAGATCAGCCGGTGGCTGGGATACAGCGCGGCGGATATGTGGCGCGGGTTCATGCCGCAGCTGGACCGGGAACAGCAGCAGTATTACAGCAGATTGATTGGAAAATATATGCATATGGGCTTGCAGGAGGGCAAAGCGCAGTGGTACCCCCACGCCATGGAAGTGGTAAAGCAGCTCCGTCAGGAAGGGTATGTGCTGGTTCTGCTGAGCAATTGCAGCGTGAGCTATATGCAGGCGCACAAGGAATATTTTGGCCTGCATACGCTGTTTGCGGGCTTTTATCCCTGCGAGCGTTACCATTTTATTCCCAAATATGAAGTATTTTCGTTTATCAAGCAAGCGCATCCGGGAAATCATATCGTAGTCGGCGACCGCTTTCACGACATGGAAGTGGCAAAGCATCACCATTTGCCCGCCGTAGGCTGTTTATACGGCTACGGCGCCGCGGAAGAGCTGGCCTGCGCCGACTATCAAATACAGGACATTACGCAGCTGCCGTCTGTGCTGCAAAGGCTGAAAGGATAAGGAGACAGGAATATGAAAACATTGTTTTTACAGTATGCAAAATGCGGTACCTGCGCAAAAGCAAAAAAATGGCTGGAAGCAAACGGGATCGCCTATGAGGACAGACCCATTGTGGAACAGCCCCCAACGGAAGAGGAATTAAGGCAATGGGTAGCCAAAAGCGGCCTGCCTTTAAAAAAATTCTTCAATACCAGCGGCCTTGTTTACAAATCGCTGCATTTAAAAGAAAAGCTGCCGTCCATGAGTCAGGAAGAGCAGTATGCCCTGCTGGCTTCTGACGGCAAGCTGGTCAAGCGTCCCATTGCGGTGCAGGGCGATTTGGTCCTGGTCGGCTTTCAGGAGGCGCAGTGGGAACAGCTCAAGCGCTGAAACTGCCTGCTTCCTGTATATGAAAAGAGCAGTATGGGGATTTTCCATGCTCTTTTTTTCGTACAATTTGTAGAAAATTTAACAAGGGTGATAAAAAACGCCGTTTTTTATTTACTTTCATGTATATTATGTGGTAATGTAATACGTGCGTATTTTATTATACTGCTTGATTGAAAGAGATTTGAGGGGTACTATGGATTTCCTGACCGAGATTGTAAAAATCATCAATGAATATTTATGGAACTACGGGCTGCTGTTTCTGCTTTGCGGCTCCGGGTTGTATTTTACCATTCGTTTAAAATTTATCCAGGTGCGCAAATTCGGCCGCGGCTTTAAAATGGCTTTTGGCGGCCTGTTCAAAAAGAACAGGGAAAAGGCGGACGAAGGCGGCATGACGCCGTTCCAGTCCCTGGCTACCGCCATTGCGGCGCAGGTAGGCACAGGTAACCTCATCGGCGCGGCCGGCGCACTGATTGCCGGCGGTCCCGGCGCTATTTTCTGGATGTGGGTCAGCGCTTTTTTGGGCATGGCCACCATTTACGTGGAAGCGACCCTTGCCCAGAAATTCAAAACCACAAAGGACGGCGTTGTCGTAGGCGGTCCCCGCTATTATATCCGCGGTGCATTTAAAGGCCGGTTCGGCAAAATACTGGCAACGGTGTTTTCTATCCTGATCGTACTGGCCCTTGGCTTTATGGGCAACATGGTCCAGTCCAACGCCATCGGCAATTCCTTTGAATCGGCGTTCCACATTCCGGCATGGACCGTAGGCATCGGCGTAGCCGTGATCGCCATGGCGATTTTTGTGGGCGGCGTAAAGCGCATTGCCTCTGTTACGGAAAAAATCGTGCCGTTTATGGCGCTGTTTTATATCGTAGGCGCATTGGTCGTAATTTTTGCCAACGTGACAAAGGTCCCCGGCGCGTTCGGACAGATTTTTGTAGGCGCGTTCAATCCGCAGGCGGTCACCGGCGGCGTCATTGGTATTACCATTCAAAAGGCCATGCGCTACGGCGTGGCAAGGGGCTTGTTCTCCAACGAGGCAGGCATGGGCTCCACGCCCCACGCCCACGCTTTGGCCAAGGTAAAGCATCCCTGCGACCAGGGCTTTGTAGCCATGACCAGCGTGTTTATCGACACCTTTGTAATTTTGACCATGACGGCGCTGGTGGTACTGGTAACAGACGTACTGCCCATGGGCTATACAGGCGCGCTCAACGACGGCAACCTGACCCAGGCGGCGTTTTCCACGCTCTTTGGCTCCTTTGGCAATATCTTTATTGCCATTTGTATGTTCTTTTTCGCGTTTTCCACCATTATCGGCTGGTATTTTTTCGGCGCTTCCAATGTCAATGCGCTGTTTGGCAAAATCGGCGTCAAAATTTACGCAATCATCGTATGCGCCTTTTTGATTGTAGGCTCCTTCCTGAAAGTGGACCTGGTCTGGGCTTTGACGGATATGTTCAACGGCCTGATGGTCATTCCCAATCTGATTGCGCTGCTGGCGCTGAGCGGGCTGGTGGCAAAGCTCAGCAGGGACTATGAATACAGTAACCGGCTGCGGCCTCATGAGGAAAAAAAGAAATAGCAAAAGCGCTCTCAAACGGGGGCGCTTTTTTCGTTTGCGGTTTTGCTTGACGGAGGAAAGGGAATGCTTTACAGTAGTATATATTGCAATACATCAAAAGGAGTTTTTTATGGAACAGGTCATCTGCAGGGAATTTCAGCCCCGGGACACACAGGCCCTGGCGGACATTATCCGCATCACATGGGGTTATGACGACAAATTCGGCAAAGGGGAAACCGCCCGCCGTCTTGCGCAGGCGTATCTGGACCTGTGCTTAGTCAATCAGACATATACGCAGGTCGCGCTTGTGGACGGGGTACCCGTAGGCGTGATCATGTGCAGGCATAACCGCAGCCATCAATGTCCGGACCGGCTGCGCGACCGCCAGGCGCAGTCCATGCAGACGCTTTGCGCCACGGAGGAGGGCAGAGCCGCCGCCGCATTTTACAGGACGATCAGCGAACTTGACCAGGAACTGCTCAAACGGTGCGGCAAAACGTATCAGGGAGAGATCGTGTTTTTTGCGGTCAATGCCGCGTACAGGGGATTTGGCATCGGCGGTAAATTGTTTGACGCGGCGCTTGCTTACTTGAAGCAGGCGGCCGTCACGGATTTTTACCTGTTTACCGATACCAGCTGTGATTTCCGTTTTTATGAATACAAGGGTATGCACCGGCAGCAAACCATCACCCATCAGTTTACGGTGCGGGGCAGACCGCTGACGTTTGATTTCTTCCTGTACGATTCCCATTTGGAATAACGCCGGCGTATTCTTTGTTTGTATTCCACGAAACAGCACGAAATATTTTTCCGTTTATGCAGAATTTACGGCGGAAATGGAATTTTCCCTTTACTTTACTATGATAATGCGCTACAATAGTACCGTAGTTTAAAACAGAGGGTCTATCATAAGGGGGAAAAATAATGAAAAAACTATCTTTGGCGGTATTTGCGGTACTGATGACCGCAATGCTCGCCGTATTTGCGGGCTGCGGTTCCTCTACGGGTACAACCAGCGGAACAGCAGCTTCCGGCACAGCGCAGGACAATTCCCTGCAAAACGTGCTGGACAAGGGTACGCTGGTACTGGGGCTGGACGACAGCTTCCCGCCCATGGGCTTCCGCGATGAAAACAACAACATCGTCGGCTTTGATATTGACGTTGCCACAGAGGTAGCAAACCGTATGGGCGTGCAGCTGCAATTGCAGCCCATCGACTGGGCGTCTAAAGAAATGGAGCTGGACACAGGCGCTATCGACTGCATTTGGAACGGTATGTCCATTGACGATGAAAGACGGCAGGTCATGGATCTGTCGGAACCGTACATGACCAACCGTATGGTGCTGGTGGTGCTCAATGATTCGGCCTATACGGATCAGGCTTCTCTGGCAGGCAAGACCGTAGGCGTGCAAAACGGCTCCACTGCGGAAAAGATTCTGGAAGAATCCGCGTTTTCCACCACATTGGCGGACACCATTGGCTTTAAAGACAACGTAACGGCATTTATGGAGCTGGAAACCAACGCCATCGACGCAATTTTCATGGACGAGGTCGTAGCAAACTATGCCATTGCTTCCCAGAACAAAAACTTTAGAGTATTGGAAGACGGTCTGGCAGAGGAAGAATATGCAGTAGGCTTTAAAAAAGGCAATACTGCGCTGAAAGAAGAAGTACAGAAATATATTGACGAAATGAAAGCAGACGGAACCATGACGCAGATTTCCGAAAAATGGTTCGGCAGAGACGTTGTGACAAGATAACCGGCGAGGATATTTGCAGGAAAAAGACGCACGTAACGGTACTGTGCGTCTTTTTTCTGGGTTTACGCAAAAGCGGTGTCAAAAAGGAGGCAGAATAATGGATTGGCAACAAATAGGAAACTGGTTTGTAATGTTTTTATCCGGCTGCGGGGTCGCGCTGGAAATATTCGTGATTACCCTGGTCTGCGCCATTCCTTTGGGTGTGCTGCTTTCGTTTGGCAGGCGCTCCAAATACAAGGTGATTTCCTGGCCGGTTTCCCTTTATATTTCCATTATGCGCGGCACCCCCTTGCTGCTGCAGCTGTTGTTTGTATATTTTGCGCCAAGGTATTTGTTCGGGCTCAATTACGACCGCTTTCTGGCGGCGTTGATTGCATTCGTATTGAATTACGCGGCATATTTTGCCGAAATTTTCCGCGGCGGCATCGACTCCATGGAAAAAGGGCAGTATGAGGCGGCGGCGGCGCTGGGTATGTCAAAGCCGCAAACATTTTTCCGCATTATATTGCCGCAGGTGGTCAAGCGGGTCATACCTGCTACGGCTAATGAGGTCATCACCCTGGTAAAGGACACCTCCCTTGCGTACGCCCTGAGCGTGGAGGAGCTGTTTTTCATGGCAAATCGGCAGACCAGCGCCAATGGCGTGATCACGCCGCTGATCATTGCAGGCGTTTACTATTACTTCTTTAACCTGCTGCTGTCGATTTTGTTCCGCTTTATAGAGAAAAAGCTGAATTATTATAAATAAAGGAGGGGACGGCTATGGTAATGCTGAAGGTAGAGCATCTTTCAAAAAAATTTAAAGACACAGAGGTTTTGAAAGATATTTCGCTGGAGGTGGCGCAGGGGGAAGTGGTCGCCGTTATCGGCCCCTCCGGTTCGGGAAAATCCACATTGCTGCGCTGTCTGAATCAATTTGAGCAGATTACCGGCGGTAAAGTGAATATCTGCGGCGACGATATGATCGTAGGGCAGGGCAAAAACGGCGTGATTTACGCGCCCAAGCCGGTGTTAAAAAAAATCCGCCTGCACGTAGGCATGGTATTTCAGAATTTTAACCTGTTCCCCCATTTGTCCGTGCTGAAAAACATTACGGAAGCGCCCATTCGCGTACTGAAAAAGCCAAAGGAGCAGGCGCAGCAGGAGGCAAGGGCGCTGTTGAAAAAGGTAGGGCTGGAATCCAAGGAAAACGCCTATCCCTGCGAGCTTTCCGGCGGGCAGCAGCAGCGGGTCTCCATTGCGCGCGCGCTGGCACTCAACCCCAAAATACTGTTTTTTGACGAGCCTACCTCCGCTTTGGACCCGGAACTGACCGGAGAGATTTTAAAAATCATACAGGAGCTTGCCAAAGAGGGCAGGACCATGGTGGTGGTGACCCACGAAATGTCCTTTGCGCGGGATGTGGCCGACCGCGTGATTTTTATGGACGGCGGCTATATTGTGGAAGAGGGCAGGCCGGAGGACGTGATCAACCATCCGCAAAAGGAACGGACCAGGGCGTTTTTGGAGCGCTTTACCAGCCTGCGCTCCATGGCGGAGCCGCAGGACTGACGGCGGGTATTTTTATGCACAAAATCAAAATCAAGCCCACAAGCTCTCCGAAAAGGAGAGCTTCTTTCTTTTTGATTCGTCTTTTTTTTGCATGGAAAATATGGTATGATAAACTTACTTACGCATACAGCAAAGTTTGAGGTGAACGGAATCGTGAAAAGGATCGTACTGGCTTTGGGGGGCAACGCGCTGGGGCACACGCCGCAGGAGCAGCTTGCCTTGGTAAAAAAGACGGCAGGCGCCATTGCGGATTTGGTAGAGGACGGCTATGAAATCGTGATAGGACACGGGAACGGGCCTCAAATAGGCGCTGTCCAGCTTGCCATGGACTTTGCCGCCGCCCACGGCGCCAAAACGCCGTATATGCCCCTGCCCGAATGCGGCGCCATGTCCCAGGGATATATCGGCTATCATTTACAGCAGGCCATCGCGTTCCAGCTGCAATCCCGCGGCATTGCGGGGCACGCGGTCAGTGTGATTACCCAGGTGGCGGTGGATAAGAACGACCGGGCGTTTCAAACGCCTGCAAAGCCCATTGGTATGTTTTATACCAGGCAGGAAGCACAGCGCATGGAAAAAGAGCAGGGCTTTGTGTTTATGGAAGATGCCGGCCGCGGATACCGCCGGGTCGTAGCCTCGCCGGAGCCGGTTTCCATTGTAGAGCTGCCTGTGATAAAACAGCTGGTGGACTTAAAGAACATCGTTATCACGGTCGGCGGCGGCGGTATCCCTGTTATCGAAACAGAGCACGGGTACCGGGGTATCGCCGCCGTGATCGATAAGGATAAATCCTGCGCCAGGCTGGCCCGGGATTTAAAAGCGGATATGCTGATGATACTGACGGCGGTGGAAAAAGTGTGTATCCATTATAAACGGGAAAACCAGCAGGAGCTGGACAGCATGACCGTGCCCCAGGCAAAGGCGTATATAGAGCAGGGGCATTTTGCCCCCGGCAGTATGCTGCCAAAAGTGGAGGCCTGTCTGTCCTTTGTGGAGCAAACGGCAAACGGCGTTGCCGTCATCACCTCTCTGGACTGCGCAAAGGAGGCTCTGCTTGGCAAAACAGGCACTAAAATCACAAAGGCCTGACCGCGGCAAAAGCGGCGCTTTGCGGAATTTGCCCGGTACGGTTTTGCGCAAACAATTGGATAGCTGCGTAAAAACAAGCCAAGACTATAACCGAGAAAGGCAAAACAACAAAGCAGAGGGGTTGGATATGCTTTGAAATATAGATGGGACAAAAAATATCTGTATTGGGGCGTTACGGCAATTTGTGTGATTATCGTAAGCCTGCTTGCTTTTGCCGCTGTGTTTGAGTTTACGGTGGTCTTAAACGCCTTTGGGTTTGTGTTCCGTATCCTGTCGCCGGTGCTGTACGGCTTTGCCATTGCCTATTTATTGACGCCCCTTGTCAATAAGCTGGACCGCATCCAGATGAAAACCTGCTTTAAACGGGCCAAAAAGCCGGCCAGAGCGCAAAAGGCGGCGCGGGCCGTCAGCGTAACGGCGTCCATGCTGCTGCTTTTGGGCGTTTTGATTGGTCTTTGTATGCTGCTGGTTCCCCAGCTGATTACCAATATCCTGGGCTTTTACCACAATATAGAGCCGTATTTTTATAATTTGGAGGACTGGATCAACGGCTTTGCAGGCCGGGATTCCGCTTTTGCGGAATACGCCAATCAGTTTTTGCGTCAAATCAGGCAAATGGTAGAGGGCTGGCTATCCGCGGATTTGGTGCCGCAGCTGCAAAATATCCTGGTCAATATTACGTCTGCCCTGTGGTCGGCTGTTTCCGTGTTTACGGATCTTATCATCGGTATGATTATCGCTGTCTACTTTTTATACAGCAAGGAAAAATTTTCCGCCCAGGGAAAAAAGGTGACCTATGCCATGTTCAGCCACCGCCGCGGGGACGCCATTATCAAAAACGCAAGGTACGCGCACCGTGTGTTCGGCGGCTTTATTACGGGTAAAATCATCGACTCTGCCATTGTGGGAGGGCTTTGCTTTATCGCAATGACGATTTTCCGTTTTCCTTACCCGCCGCTGATCAGCGTGATCATCGGCGTTGCGAATGTCATTCCGTTTTTCGGCCCGTATATCGGGGCCATTCCCAGCCTTTTGCTGATTTTGCTGGTAGATCCGATGCAGGCGCTGTATTTTCTGATTTTTATTCTGGTACTGCAGCAAATCGAGGGCAATATCATTGCGCCGAAGGTTCTGGGAGAGGCAACGGGGCTGACGGGCTTTTGGGTGATTTTTGCCGTGGTAGTATTCGGCGGTACCCTGGGCTTTGTGGGTCTGGTGATCGGCGTGCCCGCCTTTGCGGTCATTTACACCTGGCTGAAGAACTGGACAGCCAAAAGGCTGCAAAAGAAAAATATGCCGGCCGAGACAGCCGCATACCGTGTGCAGGGGTGCTTCCGTCCGTTGACAGAGGAGGAACAGCGTGCGGTGGAAAGCATGGAGAACGAACGGGCGCAGGAGGCGTTTGATAAAGCGACAAAGCCGACGTTGTCCCAGCGGCTCAGAGCATGGTGGAAGCGCAGAAAGTAAAAGGACAGTTCCCGCCGGAACCGGCAGTGCGGCTTACGTGACGCGGCAAAACAGGTACAGGCCGCTGTATCATGCCGTCATCAAAGGGCGCTGCCCCGCAGGTCCGTGTGCAAACATGCGCGGCGGTCCAGCCGTTTTCCGGCGCGGAAGGTTACAAAGCTGTTTTTTATTTTTGTGAATATAAGGGTGACTTTTGCCGCAATCGGTGGTACAATAATACAAATAACCCGATTCTTTTGAGAAAGGGGGGCAATGACGGAAGACTATGAGGTATCGTTGGGATAAAAAATATCTGTATTGGGGCGTTACGGCCATAGCGGTCATTATTGCGGGTCTGCTGCTGTTTGCCGCTATTTTCCGCTTTGATATGATACTGGGCTTTTTTGGCACCATTCTCAGCATTTTAACGCCCGTGCTGTACGGCTTTGCGTTTGCGTTTATTTTAAATCCGGTCGTAAGGCGGCTGGATAAGCTGTTTATGAAAACCGCATTTAAAAAGGCCAAAAGAGTGCGGCGTGCGGAAAAAATCGCCCGGGCCATCAGCATCGTGATTTCCATTTTACTGCTGTTTGCGGTGCTTACCGTGTTCTCGCTGATGCTGTTCCCGCAGCTTGTAACCAACATTATGGGCTTTTACAATAATTTTGAGTCCTACTATAACAATTTTATGGGCTGGCTGGACGGTGTACTCAAGCAGGACAGCCAATCTGCGGACTTTATTATGCAGGCTTTGGACAGAGGCAAGGAAATGCTGCAAAGCTGGATGTCCACAGACCTGGTGCCGCAGCTGCAAAATATTGCAACCAACCTGCTTTCCGGCCTGTGGAACGTATTTATGGTGCTCAAGGACGTGATCATCGGCCTGATCATTGCCATTTATTTTCTGTTCAGCAAGGAAAAATTCTGCGCCCAGTGCAAAAAATTTGCCTATGCCATATTGCCCCGCAGGCGGGCGGACGGACTGATCCGCAATACGCGGGAGACCAGCGCCGTATTCGGCAATTTTATTACAGGCCAGCTGATCGACGCTTTGATCGTCGGTGTACTGTGCTTTATCGGTATGTCCATTTTGCGGCTGCCCTATCCGCCCATGATCAGCGTGATCGTGGCAATCACCAATGTGATTCCGTTTTTCGGCCCGTACATCGGCGCCATTCCCAGCGCAATTTTGATTTTGCTGGTCAATCCCCTGCAAGCGGTCTATTTTGTAATATTCATCATCATTCTGCAGCAGATAGACGGCAATGTCATTTGCCCGCGCATATTGGGCGGCACCATCGGCCTTAACGGCTTCTGGATCATATTTGCCATTGTGGTATTCGGCGCGCTGTTCGGCTTTGTCGGTATGATCATCGGCGTGCCTACCTTTGCCATGCTGTATACGTGGCTCAAGCGGTGGATCGTCCGCCGTCTGGGCAAACGCAATATGCCGGAGGATACCCTGGCATACAGCGTGCCCGGCGTTTACAGAGAAATGACAGAGGAAGAAAAGGCCGAAATAGAGGCCAGAAGAAAAGAGGAGACAGAGGAGGCCGCCGCAAAGGCCGCCAAAGGAACACTGACCTCCCGCATCATCAAAAAAATAAAAGAAAAACGCTCGGAGAAAAAGAAATAAAAGCAATCCTTAGATAAAAGCAGTCCCTGTAAGGAAATTTTCCTTACAGGGACTGCTTTTGTTTTACGGTAATACGCGGTATACCTTTTGGTACAGGGTGTGCCGGATATGCTGAAACTGCTCCTGAGAAATCTTGCCGCCGCTGGACATGATAAGCAGCGGAACCGCCGGTTTTTCCTTTGCGTAGGGAGGCTGTACATAGGCGTAGTGATTCAGAAAAAAGCCGTTGCGCTCATAAAAACGAATGCGTCTTTCGGCGGTTTCCGTGTCCGGCGGCTCTACCTCCAGGCAAATCCGGCCGGGCAATGCGTCCGTCACAGCGCGCAGAATCTGCCCGCCTAACCCCTGGCCGCGGTATGCGGGGTTCACGGCAAAATGCTCAATAAAAGAAAAATCCTCTAATTTCCACACGGTTATAAACGCTTTTATGTCATCGTTCTGCCCGTCCGGCAGCAAAAATACGGTGTAGCCGGGCTGGCGCCAAAGGGCTTTTTGCTCTTCACGGCTCCGGTATTCCTCCGGCGGGAAGCTGTCCTCCAGCAATGCAAATACCCGGTCAAAGTCTTTTTCCGACGCAGTTTTCAATTGGTCCATCGTTGCCACAACCTTTCTGTATTGCTGTTATTATACAA
>CALWUX010000033.1 GCA_944384795.1 uncultured Clostridia bacterium
ATGATCGTCAGGGGACCGGGCCAAAACGCCCGAGCAAGCCGCTTTGCGTTTTCCGGCACAAAGGCCGCCAGCTGTGTAAGCTGCGCAAAAGACGCAATATGGACAATCAGCGGGTTATCCTGCGGCCGGCCCTTGGCCTTGAATATCCCCGCCACCGCCGCCGGGTCGCCGGCATTGGCGGCAAGACCATACACCGTTTCGGTCGGAATCGCCGCAAGACCGCCGTTTTTTAATATCTCTGCGGCAATGGCAATGTCCGCATCATTGCCGCCGTTTAATCGCTTTGTTTCCATTTCCGCCTCTCTTTTTTATAAACCGTCACGCCTGCGCTTCCATGGAGTCCTCGATTTTCGCCGCCCGGTCGGCGGTAATCAAAGCGTCCACCATTTCGTCCAGATTGCCGTTGAGCATATCGTCAAACTTATACACCGTCATACCAATGCGGTGGTCCGTGATCCGTCCCTGGGGATAATTATAAGTGCGTATCCGCTCGGAGCGGTCGCCTGTTCCCACCTGGGAGCGCCGCTCCTCGGCCAGCTGGGCGTCCTGCTCCCTCTGCTTTGCCTCATACAGGCGGGAGCGCAGTATCTTCATGGCCTTGTCCTTGTTTTTCAGCTGGCTGCGCTCGTCCTGGCACTCTACAATGACCCCCGTGGGCAAATGGGTAATGCGAATGGCCGATTCCGTTTTGTTCACGTGCTGTCCGCCCGCGCCGCTGGCACGGTACGTATCAATCTGCAAATCCGTTGGATTGATGTCGATTTCCACATCATCCGCCTCCGCCAGCACCGCCACCGTTGCCGTAGAGGTATGGACGCGGCCCTGGGTCTCCGTTTCCGGCACACGCTGTACACGGTGTACACCGCTTTCATATTTCAGCCGGGAATAAGCGCCCTCGCCGGTAATCATAAAGCTGATTTCCTTATAGCCGCCCAGCTCCGTTTCATTGACGTTGAGCACCTCCACCTTCCAGCCTCTGGACTCCGCGTACATACTGTACATACGGAACAGCACGCCGGAAAACAGCGCCGCCTCCTCGCCGCCGGCGCCGCCGCGTATTTCCACAATCACATTGCGGTCGTCATTGGGGTCTTTGGGCAGCAGCAGGATCTTCAGCTCATCTCCGGCCGTCTCCATCTGTTTTTTGGCATCGCCCAGCTCCTGCTCCACCATTTCCCTAAAGTCCTTATCCAAACCGCCCGCGTCCAGCAGCTCCCTGGCCTCGGCCTGCGCCGCGGCGGCCTTTTGGTATTCCCTGTATTTTTCCACGATCGGGGTAATATTTTTCAGCTCTTTCATCAGCTCCGCATACAGCCTGGGGTCAGAGACAACAGCCGGGTCGTATAATTTTTCGTTTATTTCATTGAACCTGCTTTCAAATACCGCTAAATTGTCAAACATACTCGCACTCCAAAAAAAGATTTTATCCGTATCGCCCACCGGTTTTGCCCTATTGCTCCGAGGCCTGTGTTTCCCGCAGGATCTTCTTGATATTCTTCTCGCATTTCAAACGGGGCACCATCACCTCGCGGCCGCAGCCGGTACAGCGAATCTTAAAATCCATACCGGCGCGCAATACAAGAAATTCCCTGCTGCCGCAGGGGTGCTGTTTTTTCATCAGCAATGTATCACCTACACGCACATCCATACCGGCACCTCCGTTTCTTCTGTTTATCCGGTACTGATTATTATACCACTTTCCGCCGCCGGTACACAATCCTTTTCTGCATAAAGCAGGCCATACGCGCTGTTTTGTTCCGCAAAACGCACCCAAAACCCTGCCTGCAAACAAAAATACTCCCTTCCCAATGTATGGGAAAGGAGTATCCGTTATGAAAACAGCTCTGTGGATAAATACCGCTCACCGGTATCGGGCAAAAGCACCACAATGGTTTTGCCGGCAAATTCCGGCCGTTTTGCCACCTGCGCCGCCGCCCACAGGGCCGCGCCGGAGGAAATGCCCACCAGCACGCCCTCTGTACGGGCAAAGGCTCTTCCCGTTTCCATGGCGTCCTCATTCTCCACCGCAATGATCTCATCATAAATCGCGGTATTGAGCGTATCGGGAATAAAGCCCGCGCCGATCCCCTGTATCTTATGGGGACCCGGCGTACCTTTGGACAAAACCGGCGAGGCAGCCGGCTCCACCGCCACCACGCGCACATCGGGGTTCTGCTCCTTTAAATACGCGCCCACGCCGCTAATGGTGCCGCCGGTACCAATACCGGAAACAAATACATCTACTTTCCCGTCCGTATCCCTCCATATTTCCGGCCCCGTAGTGGCCTTATGCACCGCCGGGTTGGCCGGGTTCACAAATTGTCCCGGAATAAAGCTGTCCGGTATCTCCTCAGCCAGCGCTTCCGCCTTTTCAATGGCGCCCTTCATACCCTTTGCCCCCTCGGTGAGCACTACCTCCGCGCCGTACGCCTTTACCAGGTTCCTGCGCTCTACGCTCATGGTTTCGGGCATGGTCAAAATCACCCGGTATCCTCTGGCGGTGCCCACCGCGGCCAAGCCGATACCCGTGTTGCCGCTGGTCGGCTCAATGATGACCGAGCCCTCCTTCAGGCGGCCTTTTGCCTCTGCGTCCTCTATCATCGCCTTTGCCACACGGTCCTTTACGCTGCCCGCCGGATTAAAGTATTCCAATTTCGTCAGAATATTCGCCTGCAATTGCTGCTGATTTTTAAAATTAGCCGCCTCCATCAAAGGCGTGCCGCCGATCAGTTCCAGAAAATTTTTATAAACATTGGCCATAACGCCGCAGCTCCTTTCAAAATACGATTTATTTTCCCAACGCCGTATCAAAGCCAAAACATCGCATATGCAAATGATGATCCATGACAGGTGTACCCATACTGTTGTCACCTCTGTTTGAATGTTTACTATTCATACTGTTTTAGTACTGTATAAATCATACCGTGTTTTTTTCAAAAAGTCAATAAAAATATCCGGAAAAAATCAAAACCATAAATGTAAAAACAAACCAGCTCAGCCTTTGCATTTAGCCAGGTAGCGTTTTACCATCATGCGAATGCTGTCCGCGTTATTGCCGCCGCCCACCTCCGCCGCGGTCTGCGTCCAGGTAAGCCCCTGTATGAACCTGAAAAAAACGACCTGGCGTATCAGGCTGTCGTCAATTTCCGAAATAAACACCACCAGCCTTTTATATTCCGCCAGGCTTTTTTTCATGCTGGTCTCCAGCAGCTGCCTACACTGCTCCATTTCGTCACGCATGGCGTCGTCAACGGCGCCAAGAGAAAACTCCCGCAAACCCAAAAACAGCGCCTGCCGCAGCTCCAGGGATTGTTCCAGCTCGTCCAGCTGCCGCTGGTGCGCGGCAATTTCCTTTTTCAAATAAATCAATTTAGAAAAATCCCGAATCGTCATACCGTGCTCCTTTACAACAAAATACAGAACTCTGTATTCTTAATAATAACAGAATTCTGTAATATTGTCAAGATAAATGCAGGCAAAAGCGGTATTTTTCTATTTGTCCTCCGCGTGGGCAAACACCGCCTCCTGCTTGAGCCGGCTGTAGATTGCCTGATAGCTGAAATCCGCCCCCTTGTCCAGCGGGTAGCAAAACGTCCTTGTAAACACCGCAAGGTCCGGCATGACGGGAAAGCCCAGCGCATTGTTCTGCTCGGTCAGGGCAATGACTTTCTCCTTTTGATAATCCGCCCCTGTTTTCTCCATTTCCAGCTGCAATTCCTCTTTGATTTTCTCCTGCTGTTCCATCTGCGCAAGGACTTCCTTTTCCTGCTGCCGGTAGCTTTCGTCCGTATAGCTTTTCACAGTGACCCTGAGCCCGTTTTCCATTGCAATGCCGTCGATTCTGTGATAGGTGGTCCGCACGCCTTTTTCATTTTCGATTTGCTTTTTCAAAGCCATGGTAATTCCTCCTTTAAGTCGTTCTTTTCCAGATATAGCACGTAAGATAGGGCTGTAAATTGTTATGTGCCTGTCCGCCGCCGGTATGGGCAAGGTACGCGCTCGCCCGATATGTCGCGTCGGCTCCTGTACCCCCCTGCGGGTCTCCGTAATAGTCATTGACTACCGATCCATTGCGCATACTGAGGTCGTGCGTGTGACTCGGCATCTCATCAATGGTCAGCGTATGGGTTTTTGCACCGCCCGATTTTTCCACACCGTTAAAGCTGGCGTCCGCCGCATTCACACCAACCGGCGTGCGTCCGCCGCCCCACGCCGCCCAGGTCCCGCCGTACAGCGTGCTCGGGTTCGTGGAAGCGGTGGTAAAAAACAGGCTGCCCACAGGGTGCGCGGCTAAAAACAGTGCTTTTGAGCCTATATCCTCTGCTGTCAATGTAATGTCGCCTGTTAACGCCTTGCCGTTGACCGTACGGCTGACCGGCACTGCGCCCGTGTCCGCCGCCGTGGGCATTTGCTGTAATTTGCCGCTTGCGTCCAACCCGGCTACACCGTTGGGCTGGTTCTTTTCCGTTTGGGCAACGGCGCTGACGTCCGCCGCTGTCAATGTAATGTCGCCTGTTAACGCCTCGGCGTTGGCCGTACGGCTGTCCGGCGCTGCGCCCGTGTCCGCCGCCGGAGGCATTTGCTGTAATTTGCCGCTGGCATCCAGCCCGGCTACACCGTTAGGCTGGTTCTTTTCTGCCTGGGCAATGGCGTTGATGTCCGCCGCTGTCAGTGTAATATCGCCTGTCAGCGCCTTGCCGTTGACTGTGCGGCTGACCGGCACTGCACCTGTGTCCGCCGCTGTGGGCATTTGCTGTAATTTGCCGCCGGCGTCCAGACCGGCTACACCGTTGGGCTGGTTCTTTTGCAGCGCAATGGCGTCGTCCACCAATGCACCGGCGACCTGCTCCATTTCTTCCACCGCCTGGCTTGCCCTGTCCTCGGCGGAGTCAGCCTCTTCTACGGCCGCCTGCACAGCGCTTTGGGCGGCCGTTACGACCTGCTGCAGCTGTTCCTCGCCGCTGCCGAGCCAGTCGTCTACGCTCTGCATTTTATGCAGCAGCTCCTCGTCCTTTTCCGCCAGCCACTGCGCCATTTCTCCCGCCATTTGCACCGCCTGCTCCTGAAAGGAATCCTCAAATGCCGCCAGCTTTTCTTCAAGGGTTTCCGTAACCGTTTCCCATATACCGTCTGCCTGCTCCAGCGCCCTGAGCAGCAGTGTGAACTCGTTGCTGCTTTCCACTGCTTTACCGTCCTCCACCGAGCGGTCAATGACAATTGTCAGACCGGTGATTTTCAGCAGTGAACCGGCCGGGTCGATAATATGTATCTCGCAGTCGCAAATGGTGCCTGCCACAGCGCTCATCTGCGAGGTCAGCTCTACGGAGATCACGCCGTTTGCGCCGTCTAAAATCTCGCATTGATTGTACACTATGGTCTTGTCCGGCTTTGTAAGGTAAATCGCCGCGGTTTTGCCGGTAATATCCAGCGGCGTATCCCGGTCGTACAAAGCGACCTCTATGAACCGGGCGGCGATCTCTCCCTGCACTGCCGTGACAACAGCGTGGGCATTGCGCCATACGTTCAAAGCTACCTTTTTTGTTGTCATGATATCCTCCTTTTTGGTCGTGTAACTGCCCCTTTTTTACTCTACCAAAAACCGCAGGAACAAAACGAACAACCTGCCGGGATTATCATAATTTTTCCAATTTATTTTCATTTTTCTTACGTAATATTCAAAAATTATCCACATTCACCCTTTAGAATAAAAAGCGTTCCAGAAAGGAAACAAGGTAATTGCATTACCTGAAATAGTCGTAACTGCGGCGTCAGGATTGGCCGGAATACCGAACCCTGACCATCGCAGACCATAAATTCTTTCCTGCGGGAAATTGACATAGGACATAAAAAGCATGGCTCGCATTAGTTGCGAGCCATGCTTTTTGCACTGCCGTTTATGAATTTTACCCGCACAGGCATACCGTGATGCGGGCAGGACAGGGCCGTATACGGCAAAACCCGCAGGCTGTGCACCCGCGGGTTTTTATGATTATAAAACGCAGTTTAAAAATTCTTTTGTCCGCTGCTCCCTGGGGTTTGCGAAAAAGGCTTTTGCCGGCCCTTCTTCTACTTTATAGCCGTCGGCCATAAATACGACCCGGTCGCTTACGTCGCGGGCAAAGCCCATTTCGTGAGTCACCACCAGCATGGTCATGCCGCCGTTTGCAAGCTCCTTCATGACCTGCAGCACGCCCCCTACCATTTCCGGGTCCAAAGCGGAGGTGGGTTCGTCAAACAGCATCAGGTCCGGTTCCATGGCAAGGGCGCGGGCAATGGCCACGCGCTGTTTTTGTCCGCCGGACAAATTGACCGGATACTCTGCGGCCTTGCTTTTCAGGCCGACCCTGTCCAGCAGCTCCAGCGCGCGGGCACGGGCCTGCTCCTTTGACATCAGCTTTAGATCCACCGGGGCCAGCATGATGTTTTTCTCCACGGTCAGGTGGGGAAACAGGTTAAAATGCTGGAACACCATGCCGATGTGCCGCCGCAGCTTATTGATGTCCGCTTTTTTATCGGTGATCTCCTGCCCGTCTACAAGGATGCTGCCCTTGGTGGGGGTCTCCAGCAGGTTGATGCAGCGCAGGAACGTGCTTTTGCCGGAGCCGGAGGGGCCGATCAGGCTGACGACCTCCCCCTGGGACACGGTCAGGTCGATGCC
>CALWUX010000034.1 GCA_944384795.1 uncultured Clostridia bacterium
GGCAACCACGATAATAAAATGGTGCTTGCCTGTTTTTTTTTTTTTTTCCATACGCGCTAAAAAGTCCCGCTCCAAATCGTACGGGAGCTCCGCTACTAAAATGCACAGCGCGCCTACGGCGATGCCGGTTTGCAGCGCAATGTCGCCGCATTTTCGGCCCATAACCTCCACCACGCTGCACCGGTGGTGGGACTCGGTGGTGTCCCGCAGGCGGTCCACCATTTCTACCGCTGTATTCATGGCTGTATCGAAGCCGATGGTGTAGTCCGTGCAGGCAACGTCGTTGTCTATGGTGCCGGGCACCGCCACGCAGGGAACGCCTTGTTCGCACAAAGCCTTTGCGCCGCAGAAGGAGCCGTCTCCGCCGATGACCACCAGGCCGTCGATACCGAACCGCCTGCAGGTTTCCGCTGCCTGCCGCTGTCCCTCTTCCGTCATAAAAGCGGCGCTTCTGGCAGTGTACAGCATGGTGCCGCCGTTTTGAATGGTATCTGACACGCTGCGCAGATCCAGCGGGACCAAATCGCCCCGTATCAAGCCGTCGTATCCCCGGCGCACGCCCAGCACCTGCATACGGCCGGCCGCGGCGGTGCGCACCACTGCGCGGACCGCCGCGTTCATGCCCGGAGCGTCCCCGCCGCTGGTGAGCACGGCAATGGTCTTGGGTCTCATAATCGTTCTCCTTTATCTTTTGCCGCTGTCTTCTGTTATGGGAAAACCGTGCGTTACTTTACAACGGCAATATTTTCTTCTCCCAGCACGTCCTCCAGCGCATGGACCAGCGGCTGGTTCAAATCCACCCGCTGGGAAGCGGGAGCGTGGAACAGCTTTTTTTCATCTTTAAAGTAAATATGCAGCGGCATGGCCCCGTCAAAAATCGCCAGGTACTGCATGGCCTTTTGGTAGGCCTTGTCCTGCCTGCTGTTTACCTTTAAGTACAGGCCCGGCGGGTTCTTTTTCTCCTGCCGGGGCTGTTCCTGCCCGTTTTTATCCGGCGCGGCAAAGACCGCTTCGCAAATCAGCTTTGCGTCCTGGTCCTCTGCGGTGCTCAGCCTGCCCGTTACCCGGACGATGCTGCCTTCTGTAATCAAAGATGCGTACTTCTCTAACACCTTTGGAAATACCAGCAGCTCCATGGAGCCGTAAATATCCTCCAGCATGACAAACGCCATGGTGCTGTTGTTTTTTGTGACCTTGGTTTTTACCGAAGTCAGCACGCCCAGCAGGGTGACGGTATCGCCGTCCCGGTATGTGCCCCCCTGCTCGCGGATGTCCTCTAAGATATCTCCGATTTTGCCGGCGCCGATTTGCTCGTATACAGGCAGATACTCTGACATGGGGTGCCCTGACAAATACAGGCCCGTGACTTCTTTTTCCATAAGCAGCTTTTCGCTTTGGCTTACGTCCGGCATGGGGTCCGGTACAAATTCCTCCACGGCGGGGCCGTCTGCCTGTACGACGTCGAAAAAGCCGATTTGCCCTTCTACGTTTTTCCGCTTGTCCGCCTCCAGTGTGTCCAGAATGATGGATACGCAAGCCAGCATTTGCCTGCGGTTGCAGCCCAGGTCGTCCAAAGCGCCGCATTTGATCAGGCTCTCCAGCGCGCGGCGGTTCAGGTCCTGCCCGTACATACGCTTGCAGAAGGAATAAAAGCCGGTAAATTTGCCGCCCTGTTTGCGCTCCTCTATGACGCGGTCGATAAAGCCCCGGCCCAGGTTTTTGACTGCCAGCAAGCCAAAACGGATGTCGTTTCCCACAGCGATAAAGCCCGCTTCGCTGGTATTGACATGGGGCGGCAGCACGCGAATGCCCAAACGGCCGCACTCGGCTGTATAAACTGCGATTTTGTTGGCGTTGTCCAGTACGCTGGTCAGCAGGGCGGCCATGTATTCCCTGGGATAATGGCATTTGAGCCAGGCGGTTTGGTAGGAAAGCACCGCGTAAGCGGCGGCATGGGATTTGTTGAACGCATAGGATGCAAAGCTCTCCATTTCGTGAAACACGGAAACAGCGGTCTGTTCATCCACGCCGCGGTTGATACAGCCTTCTACCTCCCAGCTGCCGTCCTCGTTTTGCAGGCCGTAAATGAAAATTTTCCGCTCTTTTTCCATGACGTCCGCTTTTTTCTTGGACATGGCGCGGCGCACAATGTCCGCCCTGCCAAGGGAATAGCCCGCCAGCGTGCGGAATATCTGCATGACCTGCTCCTGGTACACGATGCACCCGTAGGTCACCTCTAAAATATCCTTGAGCAGCGGATGCTTATACTGTACCTTGGAGGGGTTGTGCCGGTTCTCGATATATTTGGGAATGGACTCCATGGGGCCCGGCCGGTACAGGGATATGACCGCGATCAAATCCTCGATGGAGACCGGCTTTAGCTGCACGATGGTGCTTTTCATACCCGCCGATTCAAACTGGAACACGCCCTCTGTTGCGCCGGAGGCGATCATGGCAAAGGTTTTTTTATCGTCCATGGGAATGTTTTCCACGGAAAAATCAGGTATTTGCTTTTTGATTTGCTGTTCCGCGTTTTGTATTACAGATAAATTGCGCAGGCCTAAAAAGTCCATTTTCAGCAGCCCCAGCTCTTCCAGCGTGGTCATGGTGAACTGGGTCACCACCGCGTCGTTATTTTTGGCAAGGGGCACATAGCTGGATACGGGACGGTCGGTGATCACTACGCCGGCGGCATGGGTGGAGGCGTTGCGCGGCATACCCTCCAGCTTTTGCGCCATGTCGATCAATTCCCTGATTTTGGGGTCTGTATCGTACAGGCTCTTCAGCTCGTGAGAAACTGCCAGCGCCCGCTCCAGCGTAATGTTCAGCTCCAGGGGCACCAGCTTGGCAACGGCGTCCACCTGCGCGTAGGGGATAGCCATTGCCCTGCCTGCGTCGCGGATAGAGCCGCGGGCGGCCATGGTGCCGAAGGTGATGATTTGCGCTACGTGGTCCTCGCCGTAACGGCGTACCACGTAATCGATCATTTCCTGCCTGCGTTCATCGCTGAAGTCGATGTCGAAGTCCGGCATACTGACGCGCTCCGGATTTAAAAAGCGCTCGAACAGCAGCTGATAGCGTATGGGGTCGATGCCCGTAATGCCGAGGCAGTAAGCGGCCAGACTGCCGGCGCCCGAGCCTCTGCCCGGGCCTACGGGGATACCGGCGGATTTTGCGTACGCGATAAAATCATATACGATTAAATAATAATTGACATAGCCCATGCTGATAATGGTGTTGAGCTCAAATTCCAGACGGTCGGTAAGGGTCTTGTCCGGCTGATTGCCGTAGCGGCGGTACAGCCCCTGATAGCATTTGTTTTTGAAATACGTTACGTTGTCCTCGCCGTTGGGCGTGTCGTAATGGGGCAGCTTGGTATGGCCGAATTCAAATTCCACATTGCACTGCTCCGCGATTTTTACGGTATTGTCAAACGCCTCCGGACAGTCCGGGAACAGCGCCCGCATTTCCGCTTCCGTTTTGACGTAGAACTCATCGGAACCGAATTCCATGCGGTCGTCGTCCTCCACCGTACGGTTGGTCTGGATGCACATTAAAATACGGTGCATACGGCTGTCCTCTTTTTTGATATAATGGCTGTCGTTGGTGGCAATCAGGGGAATGCCCGTTTCCCGGGAAAGCCGGATCAGCATGGGATTGATCTCCCGCTGGGCTTCGATGCCGTGGTCCTGCAGTTCAATGTAAAAATTGTCCTGACCGAAAATTTCGTTGTACCGCAGCGCCAGCCGTTTTGCTTCCTCGTAATCCCCCCGCCGGCACGCTCTGGGAACGGCTCCCGCAAGGCAGGCCGAGGAAGCGATCAGGCCCTGGCTGTGCTTTTCCAGCAGCTCCATATCCACACGGGGCTTGCCGTAAAACCCTTCCGTCCATGCCTGGGACACCAGCGCCGTCAGATTTTCATAGCCTTTGTTGTCTTTGCACAGCAGGACCAGGTGGTACGGCTCTCTGTCCAGCTCGTGCACTTTGTCAAAGCGCGTGCGCGGGGCGACGTAGACCTCACAGCCGATGATTGGCTTGATGCCGTGTTTTTTGGCGGCGCGGTAAAAATCGATGACCCCGTACATGACGCCGTGGTCGGTAACGGCGACCGCCGTCTGGCCAATCTCCTTTAAATGCTCCATCAGCGGCTCGATGCGGCAGGCGCCGTCTAACAGACTGTATTCCGTATGTAAATGCAAATGCACGAAACCTGACATGGTTCTCCCCCCTGTTCAGCCTTTTTTGCCTGCGGATTCCGCAAATTCCAGAATGCGCCTTAAGCGGTGGTTGACGCCGGAGCGGCTGATGGGCTCCGACAGCTTCTCCCCCAGCTCCCTTAAGGACATTTCCGGATTTTCATAGCGCAGGGCCGCAAGCTCCTGTAAATCCGCCGGCAGCTGGTGCAGGCCCACGGAGCGCATGATCGCTTCGATGGCTTCGATTTGTTTTGCGGAGGCCGATACCGTTTTGTCGATATTGGCTGTTTCAAAATTGGTTTTTCTGTTGATTTGGTTGCGGACCTCTTTGAGCATTTTTACCTGCATAAACGCCATGGCCGCGTTGACCGCGCCCATGTAGGTCAGCAGATTCTCGATGCCCTCGCTGCCCTTGATATAAACGATAAAATTCCCCTTGCGGTTGGTGACCGCCGGCTGCAGCGCCAGCTCCTCCCGGCCGGCCAGCAGCTGCTGCAAATCTTTTGCCAAATTCATGTAGGGAACGACAAATTCCAGATGGTATTCCTTTTCCGGGTTGGTAACGGTGCCGCAGGACAAAAACACGCCGCGCAAAAACGCGGCTGTACAGCACTCCTTTTGCAGAACGGCACGGTTGATGTGCATGGTGACCTCTTTACCCGTATAGCCGAAAAATTGCAGAATCCGCTGTCTGTCCTCCTCATAGGGCACCGTTACGGCAGTGGTGACGGGATGTCCGCGCCGCCTTGTCATTTTTGCGGAAATTTCTGTTACTGCCTGCGTTTGCGCTGTGAGCAGCTCTGACAACAGCCGGGCGGTCTCTCTGTGCTCTGTGCTGAAAACGACGCCCCTGGCCGAAAACTGCTTTGCAAACAGCAAAATGCCGCAGCATTCCGCTTTGGCACAGCAGTCCCGCACACGCGCCTGCCTGCAAAGCTCGCTTTTGACGTCTGCCGCAAATGACATGGCTCTTCTACTCCTTATCGCTTGATGTCTCTGTGGTTTACGCTGACCCGTTTGTTCTGGGCAATCAAATGCCTGTACAGCAGCTCCACGATGGTCACGGAGCGGTGCTGGCCGCCCGTACAGCCAATAGCGATGACCAGCTGGCTTTTTCCCTCGCTGCAGAACAGGGGGATCATATAATCGATCAAGTCCAGAAACCGTGTGACAAAGCCCTGGGTCTCGTCCCATTTCATCACGTATTCCTTGACGGGCTCGTCCAGCCCTGTTAATTTTTTCAGCTCCGGCACATAAAAGGGATTGGGCAGACAGCGCACGTCGAACATCATGTCCGCCTCGGTAGGGATACCGTTTTTAAAGCCGAAGGACATGATTTGTATGGTAAGCGCGTCTGATACATTGCCCAAAAACAGATTGGACAGGCGCTGTTTTAACTGCGACGGCGCCAGATAGGATGTGTCTATGATATAGTCCGCCGCCTCCCGCATGGGACGCAGCATTTCCCGTTCCATTTTGACCGCCTGCTCCAAAGAGCCGGAGGCCGCCTCGGCCAGCGGATGCCGGCGGCGGGTTTCTTTATACCGGTGCACCAGCACAACGTCCCCTGCGTCTAAAAACAGGATTTTATAGGGCACCTTTCTTTCTTTAAAGGTTTCCAGAAACGCAAAGAGCTTGTCCGACCGCGCGCCGCCGCGGATGTCCGTGACGACGGCGACCCGTGAAAAATCCTCCTTGGCCCGTTCGCACAAGTCATAAAAGGTGACCACCAGCTTGGACGGAATGTTGTCCACGCAATAAAAGCCGATGTCCTCCAGAGCGTTGATCGTCACCGATTTTCCGGCGCCGGACAAGCCCGTTACAATCAAGAATTCCATTGTTCTGTCCTTTCTACTCCAAATCCCTGCTCAATCATTTTTTCAGCCGGTTATCCGCCTACGGCGCGGATCTCGCATTCCAGCAAAATGCCTGTCTGCGCTTTGACCTCCTGCCGGATCAGCGCGATCAAATCCAGCACGTCCTGACAGGTGGCCTCTCCTGTATTGACAATAAAGCCCGCGTGCTTGGGGCTGACCATGGCGCCGCCGACGGTTTTGCCCTTTAAGCCGCACTGCTCGATCATGGTACCCGCAAAATACCCCACAGGCCGCTTGAACACACTGCCCGCGCTGGGAAATTCCAGCGGCTGCTTATCCTTGCGCCTGCCCATCAAATCGTCCATTTTGGCTTTGATTGCCTGCTTATCTCCCTTTTGCAGCTGCAGGGAAACGGAAAGCACGATGCCCCGCGTTTTTTGATATACGCTGCTTCTATACGCAAATTCCAGCTGCTGCGCCGTACAGGTCTCTACGGCGCCGTCCGGATGCATATGGGTGCAGGTGAGCACCACGTCTTTCATTTCTTCTCCGTATGCGCCTGCGTTCATAAACACGGCGCCGCCCACAGAGCCCGGAATGCCCCAGGCAAACTCCAGTCCGGTAAGGGACTGCTGCAAAGCATAGCCGCAGACCGTTGCCAAAGAAGCGCCGGCGCCTGCTTTGAGCACGTTGTTTTCTTCCAGCGCGATGTCTAAAAATGTGCCGCCCAGCTGCAGCACTGCGCCTCTGATACCGCTGTCTCTTACCAGCAGGTTGGAGCCTTTGCCGATGACCATGCAGGGCACGGACAGCTCTCTGGCCGCCGTATAGACAGCCTGCAGCGCGGGCACGTCGTTGACCACAATGAACAAATCGGCCGGTCCGCCTATTTTAAAGGTCGTATGCTTGCGCATGGGTTCCTGGTTTCGTACATCGCAGTGCAATGAGATTGCCAGCTGCTCCAATTTATCCAGTTGACTCATAGCCGCCTCCTGTATCTTAAAAAATCAAGCTCAAATCTCCAGGTCGATCTTTTTCTCCTGTGGCTGCATAATGTTGGGGTCCATGCCCATATGCTCCATTAAGTCCTTTGCCGCGTTGTAGCCCATGGTTTTTTCACGGTTGTTCATGGCGGCTACCTCTATAATGACCGCAAGGTTCCGGCCCTGGCGGACCGGTATGGTCATAACGGGGACTTTGATGTCCAGGATCTCCGTATATTCCTTGTCGATGCCCATGCGGTCGTATTCGCTTTTGTCGTCCCATACCTCCAGATTGATGATAAAGTCGATTTTTTCCGTTGTTTTGATGGCGCCCATGCCGAACAGCCGGCGAGCGTTTACGATGCCGATGCCCCGCAGCTCGATAAAATGGCGTATGTTTTTGGGCGACGAGCCCACCAGCGTTTTGGCGGAAACGCGCCGTATTTCCACGGCATCGTCCGCAATCAGGCGGTGGCCCCGTTTGATCAGCTCGATGGCCGTTTCACTTTTGCCTACGCCGCTGTCGCCTACGATGAGGATGCCCTCGCCGTATACCTCCACCAGCACGCCGTGCCTTGTGACGCGGGGAGCAAGCTGTACGTTTAAAAAGGAAATCAGCGCTGCCTGCAAAACGCAGGTCATTTCTTCGGAGCTCAGCAGCGGGATGCTGTATTTTTCCGCAACGGTCACAAATTCTTTGACCGGCTGCAGGCTGCGGCAGAAAATGACTGCCGGCGGCCGTTTGGACAGCAGTGCCTCGAGCACCTGCACCCGTTTTTGCCCGTCGCATTCCTCCTCCAAAAAGGCGGACTCCGCATTGCCGATAATCAGTACGCGGTCTTTTTCAAAATGGGTGAAAAAGCCGTGCAGCTCCAGCCCGGGACGGTTGACGTCCGGCGAGCATACCAGCAGCTCTTCCGGGTTTGAGGGCATATAAATGGTTTCCAAAGAAAGCTCCTCCATGATTTTTGCCAGAGAAATGGTAAATTGAGACATTGGGGCGCACCTGCTTTCCTGTAAAAAGTCTGTTTTGTTTATTATACCGTAACTGTAAAAAAGTTTAAAGAGGTTCGCCGAAAAAAGATTTCCCGTTTTTCCGCTGTTGGCCCCTGCTTCTTCGTGCATTTTGAATGATAAACCAAAAATTTGCCGTCGGCGCCGGCCGGTATCATGCGCGGAGCGTAAATTGCAATCGGGGACAACCTGTGGTATAATCAACTTTAAGTATAACAAAACGGTGAGTACATTGAGGATTGCGATTTTTACGGAAACATATATCAATAAAAATACTGCCGCGGCCAACCAGGCGGCGGTTTTGAAAAAAGGCCTGCGTCAGCTTGGACATGAAGTCCTGATTGTGACGGGCTATACAAAGGCAACGGAAATCACGCTGGCACGGGGTATCCTTTGCTGTCCTGCGGGGAAATCCAACAATTTTTACAGGCAGAGCGCCAATAAAATCTACGCCCGTATGCTGGACTATTATATTGACGCGTTCCAGCCGGACGTGCTGCATATTCTGACCATGTCTGAAATCGGTATGGCGGGCCTGCGGTACGGACAGAAAAATCAGACGCCTATCATCTCTACGGTGCATGAGTTCCACAACGCGCACCTGTTAGAGGGCGAGCAGTCCCTGCAGCAGCTTTTCAGCCTGGTTGTACAGCCGCTTGCCCAGCGGCACGCCCAGAAAATTTTGTCCCATTCCCAAATCGTGACGTATTCTTCGCGGCAGTTGATTTCCTATATCAAGGAATACGCGCCCAATGCGGAAATTATCCGTATTCCCTACTGTGTGAACGACGTAAAGTTCCGCGCCTTCAGCGCAAGTGAGCAGGCCTGCTGGGAAATGCGGGACCGGCTGCGGCTGAAGCCGCACGATACCGGCGTGATTTTTGCCGGCCAGCTTTATAAAAACAACAATGTGGACCAGCTGCTTTATTACTGGAAAAAATGCGTCAAGCCAACGGACGCCCTCAGGCTGATCATTGCCGGGGACGGCCCCCAGATGAAATACCTGAAAAATTTGGCGCTGGATTACGGCATTACGCCCCAGGTAACGTTTACGGGCGAGCTTTCTCAGGAGGAATTGAACACCTGCTTTGCCGTTTGCGACGTATTTGTCAGCGCCACGGGCTCCATGACCATGAAGGCCTCCCCGCTGGAGGCGATTGCCTGCGGCGTGCCTGTGATTCTGCCGGAAAAAAGCGCGAACGCGGACATTGTGATAGAGGGGCAAAACGGCTTTACGTATGAGGACCCCAGGGATATGTACCGTTTAATGCGCAATTTTATCAATATCAGCAACCGCCAGCGGTCGTACCTGCGTACGCTGGTAAGCCGGACCGCCGAGCGTCTGACCCCTGCCAGCCAGGCAAAAACCATGCTGGAGCTGTACCGCTCTTTATTAAAAAAGAAGCCGGCCGCTTCCCAAAAGAAAAACAAACCCAAAGAAGTTTAGCTGAAAAAACAGGACGGTACCGCGGTACAGGTGCGAAAGCACGGTTAAAATAAGTTCCGTAGTATTTTACGGCATAAAAAAACAGCTTCTCTATGAGAAGCTGTTTTTAATTTTTGCCAACAAGGCTGTTTACGCCGCGGGCGCGCAATGCCGTGTGATGCCGGCTGATTTTCCGTTTTGGCAGCCGCGCTGTTTGCATGCACCGGTTTTTGAATGATTCGCTTTTTGCCGGGAGCCTGTTGGGGGAACAGCCGGCGCCGCCCCTGACGGCATACCGCAGAATAACAGCGGTGCGCTGTTTATTTCTTTTTAAAGCTGTCCTTGAGCGATACGGTCCTGTTGAACACAAAATGCGCCGGCCGGCTGTCTTTGGCGTCAAAGCAGAAATAGCCCTGCCGCATGAACTGGAACGACGCATGGGGGTCCAGCGCCTGTACGGAGGCTTCTACCTTGCAGTGCCGCAGTACCTGCAGTGAATTGGGGTTGATGCACTCCAGCAGCTCGCCGGCTTCCGGGTCTGCTTCTGTAAACAGGTTGTCGTACAGGCGGACTTCTGCGTCCAGGGCATTGTTTGCGTCCACCCAGTGGATGGTGCCGCGCACCTTTCTGCCGTCGGGTGTATTGCCGCCTTTGGTCTGCGGGTCGTATTCCCCGTACACCTCGATTACATTACCGTTTTCGTCCTTTTTACAGCCGGTGCATTTTACAATATACGTGGTTTTCATGCGGACTTCATTGCCCGGATAAAAACGGAAGTAGCCTTTGACGGGCTCCTCTGTAAAATCGCTTCTTTCGATCCAGGATTCTCTGGAAAAGGTGATCGTCCTTGTGCCGTCCTCGGGGCGGTTGGGGTTGTTTTCTATTTCAAATTCCTCCGTTACGCCCTCGGGATAGTTGGTGATGATCAGCTTGACCGGGTCCAGCACCGCCATGACCCGCTGGGCCGTCAGATTCAAATCCTCCCGCAGGCAGTGCTCCAAAAAGCTGTATTCCACCACGCTGTTTACCTTGGAAACACCGATGCGCTCGCAAAAGCTGCGGATGGAGCGGGGGGTGTACCCTCTTCTGCGCAGGCCGCTCAGGGTGGGCATACGGGGGTCGTCCCAGCCGTCTACCACGCCGTTTTCCACCAACAGGCGCAGCTTGCGCTTGCTCATGACCGTGTGGTTGATATTCAGCCGGGCAAATTCAATCTGGCGCGGCCTGCAGGGCAGCTCGGAATGGGCGATGACCCAGTCGTACAGCGGCCTGTGGGCTTCAAACTCCAAAGAGCACAGGGAGTGGGTGATGCCCTCCAGCGCGTCCTCGATGGGATGGGCGTAGTCGCACATGGGATAAATGCACCACTGCCCGCCCGTACGATGGTGGTGCATATGGCTGATACGGTATAAAACCGGGTCGCGCATATTAAAATTGCCCGAAGCCAGGTCGATTTTTGCCCGCAGCGTCATAGCGCCGTCCGGAAACTCCCCTGCTTTCATACGGGCAAACAGGTCCAGGCTCTCCTGAACCGGCCTGTCCCGGTACGGGCTGGTTGCGGGCGTTGTCAAGTCGCCGCGGTTTTCCCGCACCTGCTCCGGTGTACACTGGCAAACATACGCCAGCCCCTTTTTGATAAGCGCAACGGCGATTTCGTACATTTTGGGGAAATAGTCGGACGCGTAGTAAAAACGGTCCCCCCAGGAAAAGCCCAGCCAGGCAATGTCCTCCTTGATGGCGTCCACATACTCCACGTCCTCTTTGGTGGGGTTGGTGTCGTCCATACGCAGGTTGCACAGGCCGTTGTATTTTTCGGCGGTGGCAAAGTCAATGTACAGCGCCTTTGCGTGACCGATGTGCAGATAGCCGTTGGGCTCCGGCGGGAAACGGGTATGTACCGTTTTTCCCTCAAACCGGCCGCCGGGGGCGATGTCCTCTTCTATAAAATCGTGAATAAAATTGCTCCACACTTCCTGTGTTTCTTCTGTATTTTTCAGTTCTTCGCTCATTGTGCTTCCCCACTCATTCCTTATTCTCCGCCTTTAATTTTGCAAGGCCGGCACGCAGCCTGCGCAAGGCTTCCTCTTTGCCTAAAATGGCTAATATTTCGATGGCGCCGCCGGGCGTTACCGTCATGCCCGCCGCGGCGATTCTGACCGGCCACAGCAGGGTGCCGTTTTTGACCCCCAGCTGCTCCGGCAATGCCAGCAGCGCGTCGTGGATGCATTCTACCGTCCAGGTATCCAGCTGCTCCAGCACGGGAATGGCTGCCTCCAGCATGACAGCGGAGTTCTCCAAATTGGTTTTGCTTTTTTTGTTTATGAACAATTCCGCGGAATAGGCCGGCAGTTCCTTGAAAAAGCCAATCATATCCGGAATCTGGTTCAATTTTGTTACCCGGGGCTGCAAAATGGAGGACAGCAGCGCCCAATCCAGCTCTGTTTGCGGGAATACCTGCCGGTAGCCCGGCATGGCAAGGCTTGTAAACGCCTCCGGTGACATGGCGCGCAGATATTCCCCGTTGAGCCACGTCAGCTTGTCATAGTCAAACACAGACTGGGATTTGCTGATGCCGTCTATGGAAAAATGCGCCTCCAGCTCCTGCAGGGTAAAGACCTCCCGGTTATCCTTGGAGCACCAGCCCAGCAGGGCGATGTAATTGATGATGGCCTGCGGCAGGTAGCCGTCGCTGACCAAATCGGCAAAGCCGGTAGCGCCGTGGCGTTTTGATAATTTGGAAACGCTGCCGTCCTCATTTCTGCCCATGATCATGGGCAGGTGCACATAGGTGGGCACCTCCCAGCCAAAGGCCTCGTACAATAAATTATATTTGGGGGTGGAGGTCAGATACTCACAGCCGCGTACCACGTGGGTAATGTGCATTAAATGGTCGTCTATGACATTGGCAAAATTGTAGGTGGGGTAACCGTCTGATTTGATCAAAATCTGATCCTCCAGCTCGGTGTTTTCGATGGTGATTTCCCCGTAAACCGCGTCGGTAAAGGAAGTAGCGCCTGTGACGGGCATTTTTTGGCGGATAACATACGGCACCCCCTGCTGCAAAAGTTTGTCCACTTCCTCCTGAGGCAGGTCGCGGCAATGGCGGTCATAGCCGCCAAAGGCGTCCGCCTGGCTCAGGCTGTCCAAACGCTCTTTGGTGCAAAAGCAGTAGTATGCTTTCCCGTTTTTTACCAGCTCCTGCGCATAAGGCAGGTAGATGTCTTTTCGCTGGCTCTGCACATACGGACCGTACGGGCCGCCTACATCGGGCCCCTCGTCATGGGTCATGCCCACCTGCTTCAGCGTGTCGTAAATTACGTTTTCGGCGCCCGGCACCAGCCGTTCCCGGTCCGTATCCTCGATACGCAGCACAAATTTTCCGTTTAAGGAGCGGGCGATCAAATATTCATATAAAGCCGTGCGCAGGTTCCCTACGTGCATAAAGCCGGTAGGGCTCGGCGCAAATCGTGTTCTTACTTCTTTCATCTCTGTTGTGAAACCCCTCTCGCTGTTCTGCATTCATTTTACCGGCCATGAATGCAGTGATTTTTTTTATTATACCAAAAATTACAGCTTTCGCAACCGTTGCGGCCCCATAAAATACCCTGTTCTGCAAAAAATCCCGCCGCAGTTACGGCAGGATGGATGCGCTCCGGCTTACCGGGCGCTGATATATTCCACATATTCCTCCAGGCACATATCCAGCTCATTCATTTTTTTGGCGTGCTCTGTACCTACATAACGGAAAT
>CALWUX010000035.1 GCA_944384795.1 uncultured Clostridia bacterium
TCAGCTTGGCAGTACTAATAGGTCGAGGGCTTGACCATTTCTCTATTGGTTGCCCTTTATACATCTGCTGTATCTTTATTCAGTTTTCAGTGTACACGGAATTCCTTCTTTTTGTTCTTGTGATACTTTAAATTATTAGATTATTAGAAAAGGGAGTTGCCTGTTTGGTAACTCCCTTTTGTGTTATTTTTTATTTATATTCTTTTGCTAAAATAACGCCTCCCTGTTCCAAAGATTGTTTTACATCGATAATTCTTTGGTTTCTGCTTCCGCGAAAAGCAAGAGATAAATCCTTTTGGGCAATATCAAATTTTCCGTCGATTAAAATATCTGTTTGCTGCAACAAGCGCTGTACGTCCGGGTCTTTCATTTGCAGCAGCAGTTCCCAGGTATAGCCGGTATACGTAATAATATTCAGGCCTTTGCTGTGAACCATTTCTGCCAGCTTTGCTAAAGGGGCAGGCTGGCAGAAAGGCTCTCCGCCGCTGAAGGTAATGCCGCTGAGCAACGGATTTTTGCAGATTTCTTCATACAGGGCGGTGATTTCCTTATCTGTACCGCCTGTAAAGTCATGGGTATGGGGATTATGACAACCCTCACAGTGGTGCGGGCAGCCCTGTGTGAAAATCGTGTACCGCAGGCCTTTGCCGTCTACGATAGATTCATCGACGATACCGCTGATGCGGATAGTCTCTGACATGCTATTTCCTCTTTTCTTTGCTGTTTTAAAGATTAAGAAAGGTTCAGAATCTTAAAAAGATACCTGAACCTTTTTATTGGTGACTATGGATTACCGCCCGTGCTTTACACGATCTTTTTCTTCTGCGCGTTTTGCATTGTTCCAACGGTCCGTAGTGCCGACAAGATAGCCTGTGATCCGGCGGATACGCTCAAATTTTGGGCCGTCTTCTTCCGTGCGGTGACATTTGGGGCATTCGTTGTCAATAATACCGTTATAGCCGCAGCATGGGTCGCGGTCAACCGGGTGATTGATAGAACCATATCCAATGCCTGCCTCTTTCATGCAGCGGATAACTGCCTCAAAGGCCTCTAAATTTTTGCAGGTGTCGCCGTCCAGCTCTACATAGCTGATGTGGCCAGCGTTGGTCAGAGCATGATACGGCGCTTCCAGCGCGATTTTTTCATGAGCCTTAATGGGGTAATATACCGGTACATGGAAGCTGTTGGTATAATAATCACGGTCTGTAATACCGGGAATCACGCCGTAGCGTTTTTTATCGATTTTCACAAAGCGTCCGCTCAAGCCCTCGGCAGGTGTTGCCAGCAGGGAGAAATTCAAGCCGGTTTCAGCGGATTTATCGTCCATACGCTTTCTCATATGGCTGACGATTTCCAGGCCTAATTTCTGGCTTTCTGCGCTTTCCCCATGGTGTTTGCCTGTTAGTGCTTTCAATGTTTCGGCAAGGCCGATAAAGCCGACGCTTAATGTGCCGTGCTTTAAAATTTCTGCAATACTGTCATGGATATCCAGCTTTTCAGAATCGATCCAGACGCCTTGTCCCATTAAAAACGGATAGTTATATACCTTTTTAGCAGACTGGATTTTAAATCGATGAAGCAGCTGTTCAAACACCAAATCAATTTTTTCGTCCAGCATATGATAGAATTTTTGAATATCACCTTTTGCCTTGATGCCCAGACGGGGCAGGTTGATAGAGGTAAAGCTCAGGTTGCCTCTGCCGTTTACAATTTCCCGGGAAGGGTCGTATACATTGCCTATGACCCTGGTGCGGCAGCCCATATAGGCGATTTCCGTTTCCGGGTGTCCCTCCTTGTAATATTGCAGGTTAAAGGGGGCGTCGATAAAACTGAAGTTGGGAAACAGCCGTTTTGCGGATACGCGGATGGCGAGCTGGAATAAATCGTAATTGGGGTCTTCCTTGTTATAGCTTACCCCTTCTTTTACCTTGAATATTTGAATGGGGAAAATGGCGGTCTCTCCGCCACCCAGGCCTTTTTCTGTTGCCAGAAGAATATTCTTCATAGCCATGCGTCCCTCGGGAGAGGTGTCGGTACCGTAATTCAATGAGCTGAACGGGACCTGCGCGCCTGCGCGGGAATTCATGGTGTTCAGGTTGTGGATCAGCGCCTCCATTGCCTGATATGTTGCGTCATTGGTGTCGTCCAAAGCGGTTTCTACAGCATAGGCGTGTGCTTTTTCCGCTTCCTGCGGAGTAACGGCAAGGTTTGGCCGGTGCTCAAAGTAAGTTTTTAAAGCAGCGCCGAACGCGTCGGCATTTCCCATGGTAATGTCCATGCCGATTTTAGTCTGTATGGTTTTTGCCAGCTGCACTGCTTCGGCTTTGCTGCATCCCTGTTGCAGCTGCAGTGCCTGTGCCAGAGACTTAAAGTAGCATTTGCGAAAGGTTTTTGCAACACCAAGCGCCATGGCGTAATCAAAATTGGGCACGCTTTGACCGCCGTGCATTTCGTTTTGGTTTGCCTGAATGGCAATGCAGGCCAATGCGGTATAGCTGCGTATATCGTTTGGTTCGCGTAAAAAGCCGTGACCGGTAGAAAAACCGTTTTTAAATAATTTGATCAAATCAATTTGACAGCAGGTTTCCGTTAACGCATAGAAGTCCTTGTCGTGAATGTGAATATCACCGTGCCTGTGGGCTTCCGCCATTTCAGAGGGGATCACATAAGCGTCATAGAAGCATTTGGCGCCCTCCGAGCCGTATTTGAGCATGGTACCCATAGCGGTATCGGCGTCGATATTTGCATTTTCGCGTTTAATATCGGCCTCCTCGCTGGGTTTAAAGGTCAAATCCTCGTAAATTTTCATTAAATTCTCGTCCATTTCACGCATTTTTGCGTGTTCTGCACGGTAGAGGATATATGCTTTTGCTGTTTTTGCGTAGCCATGTGTGATCAGGTGCTCTTCCACAGCGTCCTGAATCTGCTCTACGGTAGGCACGTCCTGCGTTGCCTGAAATGTGCTTACAATTTCTTTGGTAAGCGCGTTGAGCTGTTCTTCCGTTAATTTTTCATCTGCGATGCGGATATTTGCTTTAAAAATAGCGTTATATATTTTTTGTGCGTCAAAGGCAACTACAACGCCGTTTCTCTTTTTGATTGTTTCTACCACAAAAAGCACCTCTTTTATTTGATATATAAATGAAAACGGTTTATCCAAATGCATCGTTTGATTTTGATTGCCTTATTATTTTACAGGATATTGTATATAAAGTCAATTAAAACACAATATTTTGTATTTTTATTATGCTACAAAATCGCAATAAATTTTTATAAATTTCGTATAAAATGCAGAAAAGAAGCGGCGGGACTGTCCCGCCGCTTCTTTTTTTGCTGTGACTATTTTGTTTTCTTTACAAAACCGCTGGTCTTTGTCCAGGAAATGCAATCCTTTATTATAGGGATAAAGGTAAGCCCTTTTTTGGTAATTTGGTACTCCACTCTGGGCGGTATTTCCTGAAATTGGTGACGTTCCACCATGCCGCTGGCCATCAGCTCTTTCAGGCTCTGGCTGAGCATCATATCCGTAATGGAGGAGACGTTGCTTTTTAAGGTGCTGTACCGTTTGCTTTGGCCGTCCTGCAATGCGCAGAGGATACGGATTTTCCATTTGCCGCCAATGTGCCGGAGCATTGCTTCTAAAACGGCGTCTTCCGTTTCAGGTACGGATGTATTTACAGCTTCCTGCGTCAAAGCCTGCGAAGCTTTTTCTTTTTTCTTTTTTTTCGTCTCTTTATCTTTTTTCATAGGATAGCCCCCGATTCATTAAAGCTGAAGTATCTATATCAAATATGTATGGATACGTTACTGCTATCATAGCACGCAGGGGAAGGGATTGTAAACCTTTCCCGCGTTTTTTATGTATTTGTGAAAATGAACCGTCAGTCTCTCCGCAGGGATTCCACCGGGTCCAGCTTTGCAGCCTTGGCCGCGGGCAGGGTACCGGAAAGCACGCTGATCAATATGCTTATGCCAATACCGAATAATACGTAATACGGACTGATCAAAATCATATTTACGCCGAAATGGCTGTGGATAACAGCATTGCCGATGACCATGATAAGGAATGTAATGGCGGTAGCGACCAGCCCGCCAGCAAGCCCCAGAATAAACGATTCTGAAATAAAAATACGGCGAATGTCCTTGCGGCGCGCGCCGATGGCTTTCATGACGCCGATTTCCCTGGTGCGCTCCACCACGCTGATATACAGTACCACCAGGATCATAATGGCGGACACAACAAGGGATATACCTGCAATGCCGGCCAACAGGCCTGTGAACAGATCCAGCATGGTGGTAAAGGTTTCTACCATGGTTTCCTGCATGGAGCCGCTGTAACCCATGTCTGTAATGGTGTTTTTCAGGTTGTCTGCGTGTTCCTGGGTGTCCGAAATCAACGTGATGCCGGTGGGCATCAGGTTATAGTCCTGCTGTGCGCATGCATACTTCAAGTCGTCGTAATACAAAAGCACCTGCGACATTCCCCCGGACATGGAAGCAGTTTCTTCGGAGAGCACGCCGCTTACCACCGTGTCGATGACGATTTGCCGGTTGTCCACCTGCACGGTGACGGTGACGGTTTTACCTACGATTTCTTCCATACCCAAATCTTCTTTTACGGCCTGGTTGATGATGATTTCATTCTGTTTTGCCATGGTTCCCTCGGCTAAATCATACGTATTGTATTGGGACAGGGTGGAAACCATTATCAAAGGCGCCTGACGGTCGTCAACGGAGGCTACGGCAGTGCCCATGGAAAAGGCGCTGAAATGCTCCTCCACAGCGGTAACATATTCCAGCCCGCTCAGCTTGTCAATGTCCTCCTGGGCAAAATACGTGTTGGATAAAAACGCCTGCGGACCCGCGGCGGAGTTGCTCTCCTCCTTGGGCATGGTGACCTCTACGGCCAGCGGGTTTGCAAGGCTGTCCATGGTGTCGCGGATATACGTTTTAATGCCGTTGCCAATGGAAAGCATCAGCATAATGCTCATAATGCCTATGGAGGCGCCCACCGCTACCAGAATATTGCGTGTTTTTTTCTCCTTCATATTTTTCAGTGCCAGTTTAACGGCGCCTGTAAAGCTCAGCCGTTTATTGATTTCCGCCGGCGGTTTGGCTGTGTCAGCTTCTGCCGGGGGAAAAGCGATGCCGGGATTATCCTCAACGATTTGTCCGTCTGCAATGCGTATGACGCGGGAGGAACGCTCTGCCACGTGCTCGGAGTGAGTCACCACCAGAACCAGCTTGCCCTCCCGGGCAATTTGCGTGATGATGTCCAGTATCTGCTGTGTGGTCTGCGCGTCCAGCGAGCCGGTGGGCTCATCGGCCACAATAATCTCCGGGTCGCTGATCAAAGCGCGGGCGATGGCTACCCGCTGCATTTGCCCGCCGGAAAGCTGGTTGGGTTTTTTGCGCATATGGTCTTTCAGGCCTACCTTTTCCAACATTTTTTCGGCCCGTGCAATTTGCTCGCTGCGCTTTACGTTGGACAGGGTCAGCGCCAGCGCTACGTTGTCCAGTACGGTCAGGTGGGGAACAAGGTTAAAGCTTTGAAAAATAAAGCCGATTTTATTTTTTCGGTAAATATCCAGCTCTTTTTCTGTAAATGCGCCGATATTTTTGCCGTTTACCAGAACCTCTCCCTCGAATTTGGAATCCAGTCCGCCGATGATGTTCATTAACGTAGACTTGCCGCTGCCGGATTCACCGATGATGGAAACAAGCTCTCCTTTCTCGAATTCCGCGTCAATGCCTTTTAACACGGGAAATTCGCTGCCGTCACCCAGCCGGTAGCTTTTTTTAACGTGCTTTAACGATAAAACGGGCATTTATCATTCTCCTTTATCATGACAGTTTTTGTTTTTTAGATGCGGTGTTTTTGAACATGGACGCCGTTGTTCCGGCGAGCGGATATACTTGGGTACAACTGCGGAACACTCTGCCAAATATTTGTTTATTATAGGAAAACGGATTGGATAAATCAAGAAATAAATTGTAAATAATGAAAATGTACCCGGCGGCGGTTTATGTAATTATTTATTTTCATATAAAAATAATAGGAATATTTTGCGTAAAAATATTGATTTTTGTCAGAGATATGGTATGATAAAAATATCTATGTGCAATGAAATTAAAAAAGGAGATCGTTTATGAAAAAGCTTGGAGTAAAAGCAAAAAGCGCCATAGCCATTACCATGGCGCTGACGCTGGCGTTTTTGCTTATGCCTATACAAGGTATAGCAAACGCGCAGCAAACAACGCAAATCGCACAGACAATGCAGGCTGTACAGGAAACCGTACAGCCGCAGGCGCAGGAACAACAGGAACAGGACAGCCATTTACCGGATTATACGGAAATGTATGGCTGGGAGCGGCCGGACAATATTAAGCCGCTGCTTACAAAAAACAATGTGCCTGTGCGCCGTGCCAAAATGGCCACTTTTGCCAATACCGCGCAGACCAACACTGCGCAGCAGAATTTTCAATACTTGGCCATTTTGATTGAGTTTCCGGACCAGGATATGCAAAGCAACCGGTTGGACGATGAGCTAACCTTAAAGGCTGCAGATATGGTTATGAACACCGGCGGCGTCAATGAGACAGCGCAGGGTGAGGTAGAGGTAGTTTCTTTAAAGGATTACCTTCTGGAGCAAAGCTACCAGACGCTGAATGTGGAAACTTCGTTTTTTCCAAAAACAAACGGAAAAGTGGTATCGTATGTTTCTAAAAAACCACGTACTTATTATATGACATACAATGCGAATACTAACCCGGACGGCTATAGTGGAGAAGCACAGCAAGCGGCAAGAGAGAAAGAGTTGCTGGAGGAAGTTTTGCAGGCGGTAGCGCCGTCCATTGAGCAGGAATTCAGCGGTACTGACTTGGATAGTAATAATGACGGATATATTGACGCCATCAGCTTTTTTGTAGAGGGCAAGTCTGATTTTCAGGAGACTGGCGTTGTGTGGAGTGACCTTTTATGGTCCCATAAAACCACTTTTCCTGCCAGCAGTTCTGTACGAATTGCAGGTAAAAGAGTTGGTGATTACAATTTAAACAACACAAAAAGCTCTACCAGTGCCGGCGGTACATTTTCCCATCGTTCTACCGATACGGTAGATCAGTTAAAATTGAACCGTGCAAGCTACACGGTAATTCACCATGAGTTTTTGCACACCTTGGGACTGCCGGATTTGTACCGCGGCGGTAACAATTCGGGAGATCCGGTTGGTTTTTATGACATCATGGCGTCCAATAACGGACAGTACCCGCAGCCGCCACTTACGCTGTTATCCAGAGAGATGCTTCAATGGGGGGACCCCATTCCGGAAATGACAAAAAGCGGTTCTATTACTATCCACAGGCCGCAATATACCGACCCCGGCGAAGTGACTTCTTATAAAATTTATTCTCCGCTAAGTGATGAAGAATATTTTATTGTTCAATTTTATGAAAAGCAGTCGCACCCCTATTATACCGGAAGAGATGATGGATTTATTATTTACCGTGTAAATACAAACCTGCATGGAAATATGGGCGGCGGATCCGATGGAACAGGTGATAATATTTTTGTGTTCCGTCCAGATGAGTCCAGCTTGGGCGCAGGGCAGGGCACCTTGAAAAATGCTGTTGTGCTGCCTACGGTAAATAACTCTTACGGTAAGACTCTTAATGAGGTTTCCGTAGGCTGGGATAGAGACACATTGTATTATACCGATGGCAGCAACAGCGGTATAAAATTAACGGTTACTGCATCTACAAATGATACGATTACGCTGGACGTGACCGTTCCCGATGTACAGGGCAGCGGTACCGCACAGGACCCGTACCTGATTTCTACTGTAGACGATTGGAAACGTTTGGTTCGTGATGATAAACATGTCAAAATTATGAAAGACATTGACTTTTCTGGTACCACGTTAACACCGATTCCGAGGTTTTCCGGTTCAGTTGACGGTAACGGAAAAACCCTGTCCAATATTAAGGTAAACGGAACCGGTCTATATTCCGGTTTGTTTGAATCTGTTTATGGTTCTATTTCCGATTTAACCCTCTCTAATCTCACCGTAACGGGCGGAACGGGTAATGTTGGCGGCCTGGCCGGTCAAATTTCCGCTGGTAATATTCATAATGTTGTCATTACCTCCGGCAGTGTTACGGCAGGCAGTGCCTCGGCAAGAGTTGGCGGGTTTGTAGGTTATTTGGCAACCGGCGCCACTATTTCTGATTGTTATACCAGCATAGCTGTTTCTGGCGGAGGAAATATGGGCGGCTTTATTGGTATTTCAGACGGTGGTACAGTTACCGGGTGCTTTGCAAATGGTTCGGTTGCTGTTTCCAATAACTCTGGTGGTTTTCTCGGTATGCTGTTAAATACAGGACCTGCTTTTACAGACTGTGCGTACGATATGAGGGCCACGGGACAAGATAAAGCGCACAGCGGCGGAGATGCAACAGGCGTTACAGGTTATAAAATAAATGAAAAAGTTTCTCTGGATTTAAACGGCACCAATGAAGCTGACTTAACCGCTTTGGGCCTTACAACAAAACCGTTTATTGCCTCGATAAGTGCAATGTGCAGGTTTGACAGCACAGGCATTGCAAACTTTGACAATGATACACAAAAGGTATACGGCGTTACGGCAGGTACCACCAATATGTACGTTGATATTGCGGTAGGCTCCCATAAAATGCCGCTGACTACGGTGATAGAAGTAACAGACAGCGGCGCACAGAATAAGCCGATTACAAATGTGGCTATTACACCGAATCCGCTGACAATGGCAATCAATACAACGCAGCAGCTTCATGCAGAATTGACCCCGGCAGATACAACGGACAGCAAAGTTATTACATGGGAAAGCAAAGACAAAAACATTGCCACTGTTGATACAAACGGTGTGGTAACTGCCGTAGGAAAAGGTAGCACGATGATTACTGCCACAACTTCTAACGGTATACAAGCTACCTGTCAAGTAACAGTAACTGTGCCAATCACTGCGGTTGAGGTGACACCTCCAACGTTGACACTGGAGAAAAATAAGACCCACACATTAAACGCAACAGTTACCCCTGTAGATACGACAGACAATAAAACAGTTACCTGGAGCAGCAGCAACGAAAATATAGTAAAGGTAAATGCAACAACAGGCGAAATTACCGCGGTTGCTGCGGGTAAAGCCACTGTTACAGCAACTACCGCCAATGGTATACAAGATACCTGCGAAGTCACTGTAACAGTGCCAATTACAGGTATTACGCTGGACCAGCAAGTGCTGAATATAGAAAGAGGCAATACCGCAACCTTACAGGCAACCATTACTCCAAACGATACCACGGAAAGCAAAACGGTTACATGGAAAAGCGGTAATGAAGCAGTGGCAACCGTAGACCAAAACGGCCTTGTAACGGCTAAAGGCAAAGGCTCCGCTGTTATTACCGCAACTGCTTCCAACGGTATGGAGGCTACCTGTACCGTAACTGTAACCGTACCTATGACGGGCATTGAAGTAACGCCGAAAACATTAGCGTTGACAAAAGGTGCTTCCGGTTCTTTAACTGCAAATCTTCTGCCGGCAGATACTTCAGAGACCCCAACGGTAACATGGAGCAGTGATAACCAGGCGGTTGCGACGGTCAATTCCGCAACAGGTGAAGTGACCGCAGCAGGTCCGGGCGTTACGACTATCCGGGCAAAAACAGACAATGGGTTTGAAGATACCTGTGAAGTGACTGTAACGGTGCCAATGACAGGCATTACAATCAATCAGGGACCGTTGAGTCTCCACAAGGGTGATAAAGAAACTTTAACAGTGACCTTTAATCCGGCCGATACGACGGATGATAAAACCATTACATGGAGCAGTGATAATGAAGCGGCGGTAACGGTAGATTCCGCAACAGGTGAGATTACCGCTGTAGGCGCAGGCAAGGCCACCATTACGGCAACGGCCGCAAACGGCGCAACCAGCACCTGTGAAGTTACCGTAACCGTTCCTATGACAAGCATTACCGTTACACCTAATGCGCTGAATCTTGCAAAAGGCGCAACCTCTCAATTAACGGTAGAGTTCACACCGACAGATACAACGGATACGAAAACGATCCAGTGGGAAAGTGATAATCCGACGGTTGCAACAGTAGATTCCAACGGTTTGGTAACGGCACACAGCGCAGGTACGGCAAATATCAAAGCGACCGTAAACAACCTTACCAGTGTTTGTGCTGTAAATGTAACGGTTCCGTCCACAGGTATTGCTGTCAGTCAGAATCAGGTAGATATTGTGGAAGGCCGTAAGGTATCCGTAACGGCAAGCCTGCTGCCTGCCGATACGACTGATACCGCGACTTACGTTTGGAGCAGCGCAGATGATACCATTGCAACCGTAGACCAAAGCGGTAACATTACAGGCGTAAAAGAGGGAACCACACAAATTACCGTCAGCGCTTCTGTTACAAGAAGCGGCGCTTATACCGCTGCCATAAACGTGACGGTTTCTCCGAATGCTTTTGTGCGTCTGCAGAATAAATACACAGAGGCACAGGGTATTGTAAACGGAACGCTGTATCCAAATGCACCGCAGGCATTTGTACAGGCGCTGCAAACTGCAATGACACAAGCAAAAGCACAGCTTCAGTTGGGCGAGGGTGTTGCAGCAGATACAGACCTGAACCAGGCATACGATGCATTGAACCAGGCGGTACAGTACTTTGCGCACGTGGAAGCGTTGAACGAAATGCAGACTCTAATCAATACGGATTTGAGCAAATATGATACCACCACAACGGCGGCGTTTACCGCGCAGCGGGCACAGGTACAGCAGATTCTGCAGGACCCTGTTGCAAACATTGATGCTATTCAGACTGTTTTGCAGGATTTGAAAACAGCGATGAACACTATGGTGCTGCTGGACTCCTCAGCTTTGCAGCAGGGAATCACCGCAGCTAACAACATTGTGCTGACGGAATATCTTGACGGAGCGGAAAAAGATACCTTTGCCGCACAGCTGACCGCCGCGCAAACTGCGCTGGCAAATGCCACAACCAATGCGGAATACCAGGCAGCGGCAACGGCACTGGAAGAAGCTATCAAGCAGCTGGAAGCAGTCAGAAGAGCAACGGATGCGCAAAAAGCACAAATCCAAGCAGGTATTACCCAACTGCAGGCAATGCTGGCAGGCAATACGTATTCCGCTGCTGACCAGGCACAAATCCGGGCAGCGATCCAAACTGCACAGCAACAGCTGGCACAGGGTGAATTTACAGCCAATGCTGCGCTGGCGGTCATCAATACCATTGCACAGGCAAGTCAGCTCAGTCCCGAAAATCCGCAAGGCGGTCAAACCACACCCGACACACCGCCGCAGGATGGCCAGACAGGTTCCGGAACGACCCAGGGAGGTCAAACCGGCTCCGGACAGCAGATGGTTGTTGACAGCAACAATCAGACCGGCGGACAAATGGCCAATGCAAACGGGGCCAACCAGCAAAACGCTGCAGCCGGCAATGTACAAACAGGCGACACGACCGCGCTGTGGGGTACAATTGTAATTATGATATTGGCTGTTTGCGGCATTACCGTAGTTGTAATGATAAAAATAAAAGCAAAATGGGACAGCAATGAATAATTGCTAAGAACCACAAAACGGATATGAGCAGGGATATACCCTTAAGGGTATTCCCTGCTTTTGTTATGAGATTGGCAGATAGAAAGTTTTTTGTTCAAAGCCGGTGCCCGGGTAACAACGTTTTTGCATTTGTCTGCTGAAAATTGCGCTGGGATTTTTTTTATGCTATAATATGCTGACTGAAGTTTTACAGAATCTATGTGTTGTCAAGGAGAGAAAACATATGGCCGCGAATATACAAGCACCAAAGGGAACCAGGGACATTTTACCAAAGGACAGCGGTGCCTGGCAGCTGGTGGAAGACATTATGCGTGACGAGGCTTCTGTACATGGTTTTGAGGAGATACGCACGCCTGTATTTGAGCGCACGGAGCTGTTTGAGCGTTCCGTTGGCGATACAACGGATGTTGTGCAGAAGGAGATGTATACGTTTTTGGATAAAGGCAACCGTTCCATCAGCCTGCGGCCAGAGGGAACCGCCGGCGTAGTGCGCGCCGTGCTGGAGCACGCGCTGATGAACGACGGCGCGCCGCAAAAGCTGTACTACCTGATTCCCTGCTACCGTTATGAGAATACACAGGAGGGCAGGCAGAGGGAGTTTCACCAGTTTGGCTGCGAAGCCTTTGGCGCCGCGGCGCCTGTGGCAGACGCGGCGCTGATTGCTTTGGCTCACAGTATTTTTGAGCGTTTGGGTATCCGCAATCTGTCGCTGGAAATCAACTCCATAGGCTGTCCTAAATGCCGCGGAGAATACCACGCGGCGCTGAAGGCTTTTTTGGAGGCTTCTAAAGGCGAGCTGTGCGGTACCTGCCTAACACGTTTGGAGAAAAATCCCATGAGGATTTTGGATTGCAAAACGCCTTCCTGCGGAGAAATCACCCAAAATGCGCCTGTGATGAAAGATTATCTGTGTAGCGAATGCGCGGAGCATTTTACGGCGGTGCAGGAATATTTGGATGCGGCGGAGATCGCTTATACGGTCAACCCGCGTATTGTGCGGGGACTGGACTATTACACCCGTACGGTTTTTGAGTTTATTTCCAACGACTTGGGTGCGCAAAGCACGGTATGCGGCGGCGGACGCTACGACGGTCTGGTAAAGCAAATGGGCGGGGCGCAAACACCGGCGCTGGGCTTTGCCATGGGTATGGAGCGGCTGCTGCTGGTGATGCAGGCGCAAAACATTACGCTTCCCCGGCCGCCTGTGTGTGAATTGTATATTGCGCCGCTGGGCAGACAGGCGCAGGTAAAAGCGTTTGCCTTTACCAATTTGCTGCATCAGGCAGGGATAAAAGCGGAGTGCGATTTATGCGACCGCAGCCTGAAAGCGCAAATGAAATACGCAGATAAAATAGGCGCTGTGTTTACCATGGTACTGGGTGATGAAGAATTAAAACAGAACTGCGCGGAATTAAAACATATGCAAACCGGCGAAAAAACTTCCATCTCTTTGGGAGAGGGTTTTTTAACGGAATTTGTAGCCGTAGCAACACAGACAGAGGATAACGCCGCTATGGGTTTAGACGGCCTGACTGTTGATTTTGAAGGCTTTGAAATATTTGAAAAAGAAGATTGAATAACTGGAGGCTGATGTATGGCAGAGTTGATGACAGGCTTAACGCGCACCCATTACTGTGGGGAGCCGCGTTTGCAGGACGTAAGCAAAGAGGTGACCGTATGCGGCTGGGTACAGCGTCAGCGGGATTTGGGTCAGTTGATTTTTATAGATTTGCGGGACAGAACAGGTATTTTGCAGCTTGCTTTTGACGACGGTACCGATCGTGCTGTATTTGAAAAAGCCTTTACTGCCCGTGGGGAATTTGTGCTGGCGGCAAGAGGCATCGTAAGGGAGCGTTCCGCAAAAAACATGGACATTCCCACAGGTGAGGTGGAAGTTGCCGTGACAGAGCTGCGGGTACTGGCAAAAAGCGAAACGCCTCCGTTTGAGATTACGGAAAATTCCAATGTAAAGGAAGAATTGCGGTTCAAACACCGCTACTTGGACCTGCGCCGTCCCGACATGCAGGAAAAAATCATCGGACGGCACAAAATCGTCAAAGCGGCACGGGATTATTTTGATTCCCGCGGTTTTATTGAAATTGAAACCCCGAACCTGATCAAATCCACGCCGGAGGGGGCAAGGGATTACCTGGTACCCTCCCGTGTGTTTCCGGGCAGTTTTTTTGCGCTGCCTCAATCGCCGCAGCTATATAAGCAGCTGCTGATGCTCTCTGGCTTTGACCGTTATATGCAAATTGCCCGCTGCTTTCGTGATGAGGATCTGCGTGCTGACCGTCAGCCGGAATTTACGCAAATCGATTTGGAGATGTCCTTTGTAGACGAGGAAACCGTGATGGAAATCGGTGAGGGTTTTATCAAGGACGTATATAAAAAAGTACTGGACATCGATATTCCCACGCCGTTTCGCAGAATGACGTGGCATGAGGCTATGGAACGCTTTGGTTCGGACAAGCCGGATTTGCGCTTTGGCCTGGAATTGGTGGATTTGAGCCAGGTGCTGCAAGGCACGGAATTCCGGGTGTTCGGCGGTGCGCTTACAGCTGGCGGCAGTGTGCGGGGCATTAACCTGAAAGGATATGCCGACCAATTGAGCCGCAAGGAAATCGATAAGCTGACAGAATGGATTAAAGCCTATGGCGCTATGGGACTTGCGTGGACAAGACTTACGGAACAGGGCGAAAGCTCCAGTTACGAAAAATTCCTTGCGCCAAACGAGGTCACGGCGGTGCGCAATGCGCTGGGAGCGGAAACAGGTGATGTGCTGCTGCTGGTGGCAAGTCCAAAACCGAAAGTGGTGTTTGATTCTCTGGGTGCGCTGCGCTGTGAGCTTGCGGCGCGGTTTGATTTGATTGACAAGTCCGCGCCGAATCTATTATGGGTAACGGATTTTCCGCTGTTTGAATTTGACGAGGACGAAAACCGTTACGTTGCCATGCACCATCCATTTACAGCGCCGACAAAGGAGAGCCTTTCTCTGCTGGAAACCGATCCGGCAAAAGCCTGTGCCAGAGCGTACGATATGGTGCTGAACGGAAATGAAATCGGCGGCGGCTCGGTACGAATCAATGACCCGGAGCTGCAGCAGCGTATGTTCAGGGCACTGGGTTTTTCGGAAGAACAGGCGCAGGCACAGTTTGGCTTTTTAACGGACGCGTTCCGTTACGGTGCGCCGCCGCACGCAGGCATGGCGTTTGGCCTGGACCGTTTGGTTATGCTGATGCTGGGCGGAGAAAGTATACGCGATGTGATTGCGTTTCCGAAAATGGCAAATTCCGGAGAATTGATGACTGGTGCGCCTTCGGCAGTAGACGAAAAACAGCTTGTGGAATTAGGTATCCGGCAGGCTGAATCTGCAAATACGCCTCGCTCTTAGTGCGCAGGTAAATAGAAGCTGACAGTCAGGCGGAAAAGACGCTGCAAGTTTCCGTAGAGGGACAGCGATAATCAATTTTGTTTTGCACAATCCTATCTTTCCTATATATAATGTATACATTATATATAGGAAAGATATTTTGTTTCAAAAGATAATTTCTCCCTCTTTCCATAATATGCTACAATATAAAAAAGACAGGAGGTATTTTCATGATTACCATTGAAGCCCTGCAGCCGCAGGATATGCCCCAGCTGATTGCCCTGTATAAAGAATTGGTTCCGCCGCACATTGAGTTCAACGCTTCTTTGCAGCGCTGTTTGCAAACGTACCAAGCCATGCAGCAGGACCCCCGCAGCTTTTTGGCGGTGGCAAAAGAAAACGGAGAAATTGTCGGTTCGGCACTGGGCGTTTGCTGTCAGTGCCTGGTCAACCCTTTTTTAGTAGTAGAGGACGTCATCGTCCGCGGTGACCAGCGGGGCAAGGGCGTCGGCCGGCAATTGATGCAGGCGCTGGACGACTTTGCCCTGCAAAACGGCTGCGCTTACGCTTTTCTGGTCTCCTCGGATTTTCGTACCGAAGCCCACGGCTTTTATAAAAGCGTAGGATATACCGACGGCGTGGTTGGGTTTCGCAAAATATACCGCAAATAGCGCTGTATCGGCTGCTGCGGCAATTGGAAGCCGTGCGGATATTTTCCAATACTTTTGCCGCATATTGCCTGTTTTTCCGGTAAATTGGCGCGTATCCCATGAAATCGATATAAAAGGGAATAAATAGAAATTTATACATAAAAATCTTAGAAGATTAAAATGTTAAATATTCGATTTTAAAAATGTCTATTATTTGTCTATATTGTGGGCATAGTTTCCCATTTATGTGAACTTGTCATGAGCAATATACACAAATTTTCACATTTTATACCCGACAGGTTGACATTAACATCACGGGTGATTTACAATAATGTCAAAGAGAAAACCCCAATTATACACATTGTGAATAGAATTTGCCTTAAAAACGAGGTGTACCTTGGCTTTTGCTTCAAATTTGGTTATTTGCGACATAAATTTGTTGTTTCGCTACAAAAGGTACACTTTTAGTACCAGTTTTTTGTATATTAAATATACTACCAATGAAACTCATTGACGGTAACGAATCGTTGGATGCTGCACATTGCCTGAGACAGTATGAGACATTTCCAAAGCACAGGGCTTCTCGTAAGGCAATACATGAATACCAAAGCAGAAAATAAAGCCAAAGATTCCTTAGTCATTGATATAACAATAAAACTGACTGCGAAAAGAAGAAACCGCAAGGGAGCAGACTGATGGGGGAGGGATACGACAATGAAGCACGCAAAGAAAACAGAAAGGGAGCGGAAATGGCTGCTTCCTGTAATAATAGCCGTATTCCTGACTGTACTGGGTGCAGGAGGATGTCTGGTGTGGGCCGGAAACAGTCCGGGCGGAGTACTGTCGGGAACAGACGCAACGGGAAATACCAATCAGACAAATCCGGCAGTGGTTCCTACGGGAACATCGCAGCCTGATGACAAGGGGCAGATAACCCAGCATACAGAGGAAGAAAAAAGCTGCCTGGAACAGCAGGTAGGGATAAATGTAAATGAAGAAGGAACCATGGAAATAGATCTGGAGGCCATATTAAAGGCAGAACAGGAGTACCCAATCACCAGGCAGCAGGCAGAAGAACAAGCACTGCAGCAGCTGGGAGGTCAGGCAGATAACGTGTCGACCGGACTAAGGGAATATGAAGGCAGGACGTACTGGACGGTACAGCTGGAAAAGGACGGAGCGACTCGGGATATCTGGATAGATACCGAAACAGGAGAAGAGCTAATTAACCAATAAGAAAAAGAAACAGGGAAGGACGATTTATGTGAAGCATACAACAACACCGAGGCTATTACAACATGGCTGGCAAAGAATGCTGGCAGTCATATTAGCTTCTGCAATACTGGTAACGGGAATTAGCTTTTCCGGTATTATAGAAGCATTTGCAAAGCAGAGCAGCGGATATGAAATTTACGCGGAATACATAGAAGATAACGCGAAAGCGGTACTCAAGGGCAAAGGAGAAAATGTGCCTGAAGGAGTAACGGTAACCGGGCTCAAGGACGCAGACGGAAACGAGCTGGATCCCAAAGCATTGGAATACACCGTAGATATGAACGGAACGTACAAATTTACGGTGGAATATGAAATTATGCAGGAAGTAGAGGGAGGCAGCGTAATCAAAGAGGAAACAGAAGAGCTTTCCGTAACGGTAGACCAAATTCGTCTGCCGGAGGTGCTGACAGAAGCACCGGAGGTTATGGCGGTTTCCGAGCTTAAAGCCAGAATGGCAAATGCGCCGGCTCCGGCAGCGGCTGCAACAAAGGAATTTATTATGCTCAGTGCGGAATCTGAGTATGAGTTGGGCAGATATAACTATGCGGGCGGTAATGTTAACGATGACCTGAAGCGTTTGGCGGATTTGATTCCACCTCTCGGCACTATGCCAAACCTTTCGTATGATAACAGAACGCTGAAGGCAGATGGTGTATATTTTACCCTGCCGGATGACAGCAACCGTTATCCAATTACCGGATTGTATCCATTGGTGCTGGATAATGGCACCACCGAATGGTACTATAACAGCGGAGATGCAAACAACACTGCTCAGGATAACACCCACGGCATTGATGTAGCGGTAAAACTGGACAGTCAGGCTACCTTATATGCTACTTATGAAATTAAAAAGGGACAACGCAGAAATATCCAAAGGGCATTCGACCCTGCCGACAGTGACGGAACATGGAATGCTATCTTCAACAATAGCGGTATCTATTCCAGTGCTTATGAAAATGAGATAATATCATTTAGTTTTACCATACCTGTTCGGTTTGAAAAAGCACAGCTTATTGTTACAGACAATTCTAACAATCAGCAAATTGCGCTGTTCGATACCAGTGCTCCTAACGGTGCACATAAACTGGAGCAAAAGGGAAGCGGAAGAACCTACTCCGGTGTATTTTTAGTACCGGCGGCTGCTGCCGGAGCGTCAAATAAGAATATTACAGTAACATTTAAAGGTATTGAATGGAGTGCAAACAGAACTACAAGACGAGCTGGCTTTACATACCCCAGAATGTACACGGCAAATCAGACGGATGGTAATAACAGAGCAGGAAACACCAGTGACAAGCAGGACGATATCTTCCGTGTGTATGCGGCACTCAATACGGACTCTAATTTGGGTAATACTACAAATGAGATGAAGGTTGTCTGGCGTGAAGACTTAGGCTTTGACAGAGGTAATGAATCTTATCCTATGGGGAATAAGCAAACTTGGCTGACAACCGGAGCCAGAAGCTCCTTTATGGCTTATTTGACACCGGAAAAAGGTAACGCGGTTGCAGATAATACAAAGAACAACTATACTCAGGGTGTTACCGTAGCAACTGTTGATGACAAAATTGTAAGCACCAATGGTAAAGAAAATACAATAGTAGATGCCGACAAGGGGCCATTAAGAGCGGGTACCGCATATTATACGCCGGGAAATACGCAAACCTTTAAGCTTCAGTATGAAGCAGGTAAGGTTGGTACAGTGGGTGGAGGCGTAAGCTACAGACCGACTTCATTAGATTTGTACACGTATCTGAAAACAGGTATATATGGAGCAGATCCAACCAACAATGATGCAGTTTTGCAGGAGAATATTCAACTGCCTGGTCAACAGGGAAAGAGTGTAACCTATACGACTGAAACAGGCGGTACTATTAAGATTACACTGTCATCATTAACAGGGGGGCATAATGACTGGTTTCTAAATTACAATACGCGTAAAAAAAGATCCGATACAGATTTTGGTACAAGAAACATGGGCCTTACCTATGCGGCGCATTTTGGTCAGAGGCCACTAGGTAAAAATGTTTTCAGTAACTGGCCCAAAGACATCTGGTTCTTGAATGACCGTGACCCAAGAAACGAGAACAGCAGTGCTTTCCTTAACGTTTACGAATATACTGTTACAGTCCAGAACATGACATATGATTATCTGTTTTCTTTCTTGGATGACAGAGCAGACGAATCTGTTATACGTATAAAGAGCCTTGATGGAATTATTGCACAGGATCTTAACAAACACGGTCAAGTGCAAGACAGAAACCAAAGCGTATATACCTATAAATTGCCAGATGGTTCATCTGAAGGCAGACCTTTAATGATTGGTACCAACTTATTTAAAAATTCAGCAAAGAATAATTTTGTGGGGTTGGACAATAATTTGTTGGGATTGAAGGCATGGAATATATACCTGAAACCGATGATGGGATACAGCAGACCAACCGTTACCCTTGAAGGCGGCAACCAACCGAAGATAGCGCAGATGGAGGTACCGGAACCGGATACCGGACGGTATATGTATTCCATTGGTACTGACAATGGTATTGGCAACAACTCCCCTATTATCCCGCAGGTTGTGGCGAAGAGTTACCCAATTACATTTAATATCAAGTATCAAACAGAAGCCGGAGGAGTATCGTCTGTTTCAGCCAGCTTGAAACCTGCCACCTCACCTAACTATCTGGTAAAGCTTCCTTCAGATATATTTAAAGCGGGCTCAAATAAAGTTTTGACACATTATCAAGTGAAGCTGAAAAACAGTGACGGTAAGGAATATGTAGTGCGGTCCTCTAATGCGAACGGCACACTTACCGGACAGCCGCTTCAAGTGAAAGTACAGGAGATACTGGATTTAAGTGATGTATATAATTTCCTGACGAGATATCAATACGGCGACAGAGAAACAACCACCGAAGAATACTTGAAGTCAGCATCAAATGCGAGTGATGCAAAATTAAACTACACCTTAACACTGGTACCGCAGTTTACAACCAGTTCAGCCACACAAGGCGGATATATTTCCGATACTTTCACACTAAGTTTGCAAAATGCTTTTAAAGCAAATGATAAAACGGTTAGTGAAGGTAACAGAGATACCGTATACAGCGGCAATCAATTTACGAAATCTCAAAAGAATTTTTACAGATTAAGTTCTGATGAAGTGCTTCTGGGTACACCATACGTATTGGAGAAGGCTGATAAGGCACATCCAAAGGCTCACTATGTGCTAAGCGATTATTCCACAATTTCATTGAAAGGTACAGAGGGAAGTACTAAGAATCTGCTGAAAGCTTACTACCTGCTGGGCGTACAGGTTCAGCTGACAGGATTGGAAAACAATCCTACCGGAGTCACCGATACCGGCCAGACGGATAACGGACAAAAAGTTTATATCCCTACCGGCTCGGAGGATAAATGGTACATCGGTATGGGAGGACACAACAGTGAAACCAATGACTCTACCGTAGACCTGTCAGGAATCTCGGCAACCAATGCAAAAGGTGAAACACTGACTGGCTGGCAGATTGTCAACAACGGCGGCAATGCGTACGGTACCATTTCCGCAACCAATCCAATTCTTGATTTGGCACGGCTGGGAAGCACAAATTCAACTTTATGGACTCAAATTTTCCAGAAAGACGGCGTATTGAAACTAAAAGCTGTATATACACCAAATCTGCTTCCAATTCAAAGTGTCAAGGGTGCAGGCGGTGCTGCTGCCGAAGTATGGAACGACCAATATAAACACGACACAGTCCACGAATATTACAGTGGTACTGAAATCATCCTGGAAGGTCAGTTTAAATACGATTTTTCAACCAGACAAAAAATTCTTAATGAATGGGGAGCAAATGGTTCAGCAAGAACAAAGAAAGCTCCCGATGCAATGGCTCAGTATTTGGATTGGTCTCTCTATGGAATCAGCTTAGGTGACACCGCGGCTCAAAATACCAAACAGGTATGGAGCTTGCGCGGCAGCAACGAAAATGGATTGACCGGAGTGAAAACAAAGCTGGAGCTGGAAAATACTGATGCTGATGGTGACGGTTATGCAACCGCTACAATCACCATTACCATACCGGGCAATCAGGTAACGTATAATAAATTGAAAAATCAGGCATTCTACCTGTTCGCGTGGAATAAAGCTTCCAATACCAAGATTGGAAAAAACTATACTTCAACAACTGCGACAGATACAGATGCTTCTCCGTTCAAGTACATACAGGCAAATGCACCTCATAGTGATTACGGAGGAGGTAATAGCAGCTCGTATAACAATGTTGCGGTAGCCAGTGAATTCTGGTACTACAAACAAATGGTGCCAAGAGGCATTACAAATGTAAATAATGGTTTATCCATTGTGACAGGAAATCAAATTCAGTGGAAAAATGTAAATGCACAATCTCAAAGCTTCGAGGTAGAATTTAAATATGACAATTCCATTCCTTGGGATGTGCAGGATTCAGTATATGACTCCGGCAATACAACTGACAATAACGCAATCAGAGTAGTTGTAGCCAGAAAAGATAAAGACGGCACATGGGAAAAATTAGACAGATTCAATCCTGACGGTACTTTTGGCAATGGTGGTCAGCTTAATAACTACAAAATAGAACTGGTAGCTCCTCAAAGCAATTCCAAAACCTTTAAGGTAAGGGTCACAGCAGAAAATAATGCAATGGCTGCAAGCGCCGATAATTCCGGAACCGAATTCCTGGTAGTTGCATATAACTTCCAAAACGGAGAAACAACTGCTCCTGTACGTAATGATAGTACTACCGATCCCTTGAACAATACTGTAAAAATGAGTGGCATTGTAGGAGATCTAGGTAGAAACAGTGTCATAGGTCAGAAAGTACCTGCGGTGAAAAGTGCGGTAACCTTCTATCCTAAAGGCGTAACACTGGAAGACGGTACTTTAAGCAGTTCTACTAATGTTTCAAAACCGTACTGGCAGCCATCAACACAACAAACAGCAGTGTTCACCTTTGATAATGCCAATGGCACTTACAGTACAGCCAATAAAAATCTCCAAGACTGGTTCAGTCCTGACAGGAACAACTATCATATTGGTCTGTACAAGAAAAACGGCAGCAGCTGGTCCCTGGTAGAAAGCAATGATACCGCAGATGCTGACAGAAAATACATTCAGGGTATTCAAATCAACGGAGCTGACGGAAAAGTAACAGTCAACTATGTCATTCCTGCTGAGGAGAATACATCGAATACACAATACCGTTTGATTGCATTCTATGGAAATATCGACGGTAAGAATAACATAAAAAACAATACGCTGGCTTCAGTCGCAAAAAATATGGCTACTGCTTCAAGTGATTTGGCAGTTGTAAATATTACGATGAATTCCAGCACGTTCCAAAAAGTTGTCAGCAATTCAGGCAGTCTAGCTTGGAATGCAAGACATAGTCTACTGGAACGTATGTACAATTCCAATGCAACCAATGAAGGGGATAATTTCGTACTGACTGCGACATTCAAATATGATATCAATTCAAGAGATATTATTCAGCAGTACTGGGATGAAAGCCAAGCTCCAACTAATCCGGTGGAAACTACCGATGACGGCATGGGACGTTATTTGAACTGGGCAATGTACGGCTACAACCCAAGAACAGGTGACTCAAGCACATGGGTCATCAGAGAAAAAAATGTGACCGGTGAAAAAGGCAGCGGAATTGACCAGAAAATAAACTTCACAGTGGATTTGTCTTTGGGAAATCAGGCAGATGCCAGCGGTTACGCGGTTGCAACAATTAAGATTATAATTCCGAAAGATGAGTTTAATTATGAAAATATGAGTCAGCAGGCTTTGTACCTCTTTGCCTGGAACGATGCCACCAACAAAACGGTAGATGGTTATAAAGGAAAAGCAACTAATTATAAAGCGCTGATGCATTCAGATACCAGCG
>CALWUX010000036.1 GCA_944384795.1 uncultured Clostridia bacterium
GGTGTATATCGGCATTGCACTATACAGCCTGTCGGTGCTGTTTACTCTTGTTACCCTGCCTGTGGAATTCAACGCCAGCTCCAGGGCGCTGCGTTATTTAAAAGAAACAGACCTGCTAACAGAGGATGAGCTGGCAGGCGCCAAAAAGGTTTTGCGCGCGGCGGCGATGACATATGTCGCGGCAGCTTTAACGGCGCTGCTTTCTCTGCTGCGGCTCCTGTTTATTTTCGGCAGGAGAAGAGACGCATGAAGAACGCAAGAACCGCCGTTTATAAGGCTTTGCTCCAGGTGGACGTCAGCGCGGGGTATTCCAATATCGTGATAGACAAGGCCATTGGAGAAGCGGGTCTGGACAAAAGGGACGCCGCCCTGGCAGCCGCTGTTTTTTACGGCGTGCTGGAGCGCAGGCTCACACTGGACCATATTCTTGCCCAGTTTTCCAAAACGCCTGTAAAACGGATAGCGCCGGAAATTTTGGAAATTTTGCGTATGGCGTGCTACCAGATTTTATATATGGAAAAAATCCCGCCCTCTGCCGCTGTCAACGAAGCGGTGAATTTGGCAAAAACAGTCAAAGGCGGTAAATTGAGCGGCTTTGTCAACGGGGTCCTGCGCGGTTTGCTCAGAGGCAAAGCGGAGATCAAAATGCCCTCTGAGCAGGAAAAAACACCCCAAGCGCTGGGGATACGGTATTCCTGCCCGCCGTGGCTCATACGCTTGTGGCAGGAGGCGTACGGAGAACAGCATACCCTGGGGCTGTTAAACAGCTTTTTCCGTAAGCCGCCGCTATACGCAAGGGTGAACACCATAAAAACAACGGCGCAGCGGCTGGTACAACAGCTGGCGCAGGAAAACGTACAGGCAAAGCCGGTGGACTGGCTGCCGGGCGCCATAGAGCTGGAGCAGACCGGCGCGGTGGCCCATTTAAAGGCATACGAGCAGGGACTGTTTCATATACAAGATATATCATCTCAGTTGTGCTGCGCCCTGCTTGACCCGAAGCCGGGACAAACCGTTGCGGATATTTGCGCGGCGCCCGGCGGCAAAACCTTTACGATGGCGGAGATGATGGAAAACAAAGGCAGGCTTCTTGCCTTTGACAAATACAAAGGCAAGGCAGGGCTGATCCGCCAGGGAGCACAGCGACTGGGGCTGACTGTGGTAGAAGCCGCCGTCCGTGACGCTTTGGACCCGCAGGCGCAGGCACTGTGTGCGGACAGCGTGCTGTGCGACGCGCCCTGTGCCGGATTGGGCATTATTCGCAGAAAGCCGGAGATACGCTATAAGCCGCAGGCGGAGTTAAAAGAGTTGCCTGCGGTGCAGAGGCGTATCTTAAACGAAGCGGCAAAGCAGGTAAAACCGGGCGGCACGCTGGTTTATTCTACCTGCAGCCTGAACCCTGCCGAAAACAGGGAAGTTGCGGACTGGTTTTTAGAAACACATTCTGATTTTCGCGCAAAGCCGCTGTGTTTGCCGGCGCATATTGTACGGGCAGTGGGGGAAGCGGATAACCAAATCACTTTACTGCCTCACATACACGGCACGGATGGATTTTTTATTGCCGTATTTGTAAAAACATAATATAATATGGGGAAAGGAGTGATTTTTCAATGGAGCTGCGGGATATCAAATCCATGACGCTTGCGGAGATACAGCAGGCGTTTGCGCAGGAAAAGCTGCCGAAATTCCGCGCGCTGCAGGTGTACCGCTGGCTACACCGGGGTGCGGAATCCTTTGGAGAAATGTCCGATCTGTCCAAGGAATTACGGGAACAGCTTGCAGATAAATATTACATATCTGTAGCAACTGTTGAAAAAAAGCTCGTTTCCAATTATGATAATACAGTAAAATATCTGTTTTCTTTTGCAGATAGTTGCTGTGTGGAAACCGTGGTCATGGAGTATAAGCACGGGTTCAGTATTTGTATTTCCACACAGGTGGGCTGCAGAATGGGCTGTACCTTTTGTGCTACGGGCAAAAGCGGCTTTGACCGCAATTTAACAGCCTCTGAAATGCTGGCCCAAATTCAAAGCGCTCAAAAAGATTTGGGCGTGAAAATCTCAAATATTGTTTTAATGGGAATGGGAGAACCATTGGACAACTACCAACAGGTACTGCGCTTTTTGGAGCTGGTATCGTCGGAGGAAGGTATGCATATCGGTATGCGGCATATTTCGGTTTCTACCTGCGGTATTGTGGATAAAATCTACGATATGGCGGACAGGAGACTGCAATGCACGCTTTCCGTTTCTCTGCATGCGCCTAATGACGCGCTTCGCTCACAGACGATGCCTGTTAACAAAAAGTGGGGCGTTGCGCAGCTGCTGAAGGCCTGTAAATATTACAGCGATACCACAAAACGCCGCATCTCGTTTGAATACGCCATGATAAGCGGGTTCAACGACAGCGACGAGCAGGCAAGGGAGCTTGCAGGCAAGCTAAAAGGGATACTGAGCCATGTAAACCTGATCCCCGTTAACGACGTTACGGGCAGCAGTTATAAAAAAAGCTCAGCGCAAAGGCTGCATGCTTTTTGCGCCATACTGGAAAAGCATGGCGTTACGGCTACCGTCAGGCGGACGTTGGGCTCGGATATCCAGGCTTCCTGCGGACAGCTACGGCGCAGGTATAAAGAGGAGGTGAACAGCATTGAAAGTACACAGCCAAACTGACGTTGGACTGGTAAGGACTCTCAATGAAGACGCGTGCCGTACCGGTTTGTTAGGGGAAAACGGGGCATGGGCCGTGGTTTGCGACGGCATGGGCGGCGCAAACGGCGGAGAAATTGCAAGCGAGACAGCGGTGCAAAGCATAGAAACGCAGATTCTTGCCTGCAGGGAAGAGGATTTTAAAAGCGGAGAAATGAAGCTGACCTTAAGCAGCCTGATTTTTCACGCAAACTCTGCTGTTTACGATATGGCCCAGGAGGACGAGACCTTAAAAGGCATGGGCACCACCATTGTGGTGGCCATCGTGCTTGACAATGTTGCTCATATTGCCCACGCGGGAGACAGCAGGGCATATTTGCTCCACAACGGTAATATCATGCAGATCACAACGGATCATTCCATGGTGCAGGAGCTGATTAAAAACGGTGACCTGACCGTGGAACAGGCAAAGGTGCACCCGCAGAAAAATATCATTACCCGGGCGCTGGGTGTTCACCCGGTTGTGGAGATAGACTATGAGCCGGTGCCGCTTGCTGAAAACGACCGCATACTGCTTTGTACGGACGGTTTGACCAATTATATAGAGCCGGAGGATATCAGGAGGCTTTCCGATGATACGGATTCGGTTTCTCTGGCGGATAAGCTGGTTGCCCTGGCAAAGGAAAACGGCGGCGGTGACAATATTACGGTTGCGATACTCGATAACTGATGGGAGTTGATAACATATGGATAAATACACAGGAAAAAGACTGGACGGCCGCTATGAGATCCAGGAGCTGATTGGTGTTGGCGGCATGGCTGTTGTATATAAAGCATATGACACCATTGATGACCGTACCGTGGCGATCAAAATATTAAAAGATGAATTCCTGGGCAATCAGGAATTTATCCGCCGTTTTAAAAATGAATCCAAAGCCATTGCCGTGCTGGACCACCCCAATATTGTAAAGGTTTACGACGTCAGTTTCGGAGACCGTTTGCAGTATATCGTCATGGAATATATCGACGGCATCTCATTAAAAGAATATTTGAACCAGCAAAAAGAGATCAGGTGGAAGGAAGCGCTCCATTTTACCATGCAGATTTTAAAAGCGCTGCAGCATGCCCACGAAAAGGGCATTATCCACCGGGACATCAAGCCGCAGAATATCATGCTTTTGCAGGACGGTACCATTAAAGTAACGGACTTTGGCATTGCAAGGTTTTCTCACAGCGAAACTCGCACCATGACGGACAAAGCCATCGGTTCTGTCCATTACATTGCGCCGGAACAGGCAAGGGGAGATTTGACAGACGATAAAGCGGATATTTATTCTGTGGGTGTAATGCTTTACGAGATGATTACGGGACAGTTGCCCTTTGAGGCGGACAACGCTGTTTCGGTTGCCATTATGCAGCTGCAGGCAGACCCCAAGCCGCCAAGAGATATCAATCCTACCATTCCCATTGGTCTGGAGGAAATCACGCTCAAGGCCATGCAGAAAACGCCGTCGCAGCGGTACCAGTCCGCGGGAGAGATGATGCGCGACATTGAGGCGTTCCGCCAAAACCCGCTGATGACCTTCAATTACCATTATGACCATGAGGAGATCGCTTCCAAATATGTGGACGCAACCACTGCTGATTCCACCACAGGTCCCATTCATTACGATGATGATTTTGAATATATCGACGATGAAATCAGCAGTCAGTCCAAAAACGGCAAGGGCAAGGACGGCAATAAAAATAAAATTCCCATTATTGTGGTAAGTTGCTTGGCTGCCGCAATCGCCATCGCGCTGGGTGTAGGCGCGTATTTCCTGTTTGGTTCCATGGGCGGCGGAAATACCAGCAGTCAGGTCAGCGGGGACGAGGTAGACCTGCCGAACTTTGTGGGACAGAAGCTGGCGGACATTCAAAACAACGAGGAATACAAGAATTTTAACTTTACCATTGAAACAAGGGAGAGCAATGATGCGGAGGAAGGCGTTGTCATTAGCCAGAATCCAAGCGGCTCCAAAAAGGTAAAGGCCAATGCGCAAATCACGCTGACCGTCAGCAGCGGCAAGTCCCAAATCAAAATTACAGACGTCAGCAATATGACGGAGGACACTGCCAAAAGCACGTTGGAGCGGCTGGGCTTCCAGGTAGAGGTAAAGCGGGAAACCAGCGAGAATATTTCCTCCGGCTATGCCATTAGAACCGACCCGCAGGCGGGCAGCTCCGCAGAACACGGCAGCAGCATTGTCCTGTATGTAAGCAGCGGCCGTTCCCAAATCAAGGTAACGGACGTAAGCGGCTGGACGCAGGCCAGTGCGGAGAACGCCCTGAAAAGCGCGGGCTTTAATGTGCAGGTGCAGGAGATCAATGATGAAAATATTGCCAAGGGGCTTGTGGTAAGGACGGACCCGCAGGCAGATACCTCCCTGGAAAAAGGCAGTACCGTGACCCTGTATGTAAGCAAGGGCACCGCCAATAAAACGGCAAATATCACGGTAACGCTGCCAAGGGGTTCTAATACGGTCAATATCATAGCGCAATTGGATAACGCGGTTTATAATACGGCACAGCAGACGCTGTCGCCCAATCAGAATGTTTCCTATCAGGTACCGCCAATCACGGCATCTTCTGGCACCAAGACATTGACTATTACGCTGGACGGGCAGACATATGCGGTGTATACGCTGAATTTTGACGACGGTACGTGGAAACAGACCGGTTCTTATACCTATGTTCCGCCCCAGTCCGGTACGACAAACGATTAGGTGGACTATGGTAAAGCAAGGACGGATACTCAAAGGCATAGGCGGCTTTTACTATGTGGAAGCCGAAGGAATGATTTATGAATGCAAGGCAAGAGGCGTGTTCCGCAGGCGCGGGACTACGCCTCTTGCGGGTGATTGGGTACAGATCTCTGCCGACAGGGATACAGGCGCCATAGAAGAAATTTTTCCAAGGAAAAATATGCTGGTGCGCCCGCCCTGTGCCAATATTGACCAAATGCTCCTGGTGGCCTCTGTATGCGACCCGTCTCCCAACCTGCTGGTACTGGACAAAATGATTGCTGTTGCAGAGGATCAGGGCATTGAACCGGTGCTGGTCATCTCTAAAGCCGATTTGCAGCCGGCCGATACGCTCATGTCCATCTATCAGACAGTGGGGATACAGGCAGTTGCGGTATCCTCCGTCAGCGGCTGCGGCATCGGGCGTATCAAAGAGCTGCTTGCGGGCAAAATTTCTGTATTTACAGGCAATTCCGGTGTGGGTAAGTCGACCCTGCTCAACAGTATCAGTCCTCATTTCCGGCAGGAAACGGGTGATATCAGCGCCAAGCTGGGCAGGGGGAAGCATACTACACGGCAGGTAGAGTTGTTAAAACTGCCCGGCGGCGGGTACGCAGCGGACACCCCCGGTTTTTCCACCATGGACATGGAGCGGTACAACATTGTGAAAAAAGAGCATTTGCAGCATTGTTTCAGAGAGATGGAGCCGTATATCGGTCAGTGCCGGTTTTCCTCCTGCTCCCATACCTGCGAAAAGGACTGCGCAGTGCTGGAGGCGGTACAGCGGGGAAAAATCGCGCGGTCACGGCATGAAAGCTATAAAATCATGTACGAACAGGTAAAGGATAAAAAAGAATGGGAACGAAAGTGAAAACCTGCGCCGTTGTGGGCGCCTCTCCCGAGGCGGACAGCGCGTTTGTCAGGCAGGCGCTGGAACAGGCGGATTATATCATTTGTGCGGACGGCGGCTGGGACCGTATCCGTCTTGCGGGGGTATGCCCCCATTTGATTGTGGGTGATTTTGATTCTGCCTGTAAAGTCGTGCCGAAAGAGACAGAGGTGATTTCTCTGCCGACCCATAAGGACGACACGGACTTGCTGGCCGCGGTAAAGGAAGGGCTGAAAAGAGGCTATACGGATTTTATGATTTTAGGCGCTCTGGGCGGCAGGCTGGACCATACCTACGGCAATTTATGTGTATTGCAGTATATTCTGCGCCGGGGCGGCACAGCAGTGCTGCAGGACAGGGATACGCAGGTCTACTTGCTGAATGCCGGCTATACTGCTGTATTGAAAGGTGTGCAACACAGCACCGTATCCGTATTTCCGTTTGGGTGTGCCTGCTGTACCCTTACGTATGAAGGGCTGGAATACCCCCTGGAGAAAGGCACGCTGGTCAGTTATGCGCCCGTTGGTGTAAGCAATGTTGCCGTCAGAGATACAGTTGTGATCCACTGTCATGAGGGTACGGCGGTGGTCATGGTGCTGTGCTTGCAGGAAGATAAGGCGTGAGCCGCTTTTGAGCAGGCGACGCACCAAATTCCCGCCGGGTGTATATACTGTTAGTAAGACTGTGGGCTGCCACAGTTGTCACTGGGGGGAATCGCAATGAAAAAATGCTGCGGCAGAAGATTAAAACGTCCCGGCGGCTTTTGCTTTTATGCAGTCGCTTTTGGGCTGGGATTGGTGGTTTCCTGCTTTTGCCCCTATGGTTTGATTATGTTCATAGCAGCAGTGATCATTGTTGCATTGGGCATTTCGCTTGCCCGCTGCAAAACATAAGTATGGAGGGCTGACAAAATGAAAGTAATCATTGTGGACAATCCAAAAATTTTGGGCTTTCTTTTAAGAATGTACTACCATATCCCCAAACTGAAAGAAGAGCAGGTTTAACGGAACAGGCGGCCAAAAGGCTGCCTGTTCCGTTTTTACCGCCCGGCCAAAGCCACACAGAAAAAAGCAGTCTTGCTGTTTGCAAATGGATTTGCCGCCGGGCAGCGGGATATGTTTTATGTGTCTGCCGCGGAACAGGGCTGTCCGCGGGTAAAAGACGGGGAATGTGTACTTTTTCAAGCGCAGGTTTTATTTTTTGGCATAAATGGGACAGGATACGAATACAAATTAGCAGTAAAGAAAAAAGGAGAGAGCCTTTTATGGAATATCATTTAAGAACCGAGGTGCTGCAAGGTACGGAGGTCGTGTTTGACGGCTGCCAGGAACAGCCCGTTGATTTGACCCTTTCTCTGCCGGATTACTGCCCGGATATCCAGCGCATTCTGAAATGCCAGATTTACCCCTGCATTACCAGTAAAAGCGTTGTAGGCGACAGCCTGGAGGTAAACGGCAACACCATGCTGCGCATTTTATATGTGGACGCCGCGGGACTGCCTATCCGCTGCTGTGAAAAAATCAGCTCGTTTACCACCAATATCCCCATGAAAAAAACGCCGGATAATCCCATAGCGCTTGTAAAAGCCAGGGTGGAATATGTCAACTGCCGCGCGACCAGTCCCCGCAAGCTGGATATTCACGGCGCGTTTTCCGTTTGCGCAAAGGTGCTGGAGCACGTGCCGCAGGATATTTTGTGCGGTATTGAGGGCGACGATATCCAGCAAATGAAAACAGAGATAGAGGCCAGCAATATCGCCGGTATGACCCAGGAGGCGTTTTCCGTCAGCGAGGTGCTGGAAATCAGCAGCGGCAAGCAGGCGGCGGAAACCATTATCCGTTCTGACTGCGCCATTACCATGGACGACATGAAGGTATTGGACAACAAGCTGATTTTGCAGGGAGAGGTAACGGTAAAAATACTGTATTCCTCCGGTATGGGCGAAACATTGCCGGAACATATGGAATATACCATTCCGTACAGCCAAATGATTGACTGCGCAGGCGTTACGGAGGAATGTATGTGCGATGTGCGCGTGGATACCATGGGCGCCGACGTGCAGATAAAAACAGATTCCGCCGGGGAAAATATGCTGTTTGAAGCAGAGGTGCGGGCCATGGCCCATGTGACCGCTTACAGGAACGAGCGGTTCACCGTAGTGGCGGACGCTTACTCTACGGAGCATAACCTGAATCTGGAATATAAGCAGCATACCCTGCATAAATTATTGGAAATCGTAAAAGACAGCGACGTGCAGAAAAATAATTTTGAGGTGGACGACATTGGCATTTCGCAGGTCATTGACGTGTGGAACGAAATGCGTTCGGTAACGGCATGCGCGGAGGAGGGCTGTATTGTTTACAGCGGCAAATACAATGTGTGTATTTTAGCCATGGGCAGCGAGGGCAAGCCTTTCTATTTTGAGCGCATGGTGGATTTTAAATACAGCCACGACTGCTCCAATGCCTGCGACAGCATGAAATGCGACCCAACGGTACATATCAGAAGCATCAATTACCGTATTACGGGCAATTCCGGCATTGAGGTAAAGGTGGAGCTTTCTCTGACGGCGGCCGTTTTGCAGGAGCTTTCCTATAAAGCGATCATTGCGGCCGCGGCAGATGAGGAGCACCCTGTATTAAAGGATGGCAAAGCGGCTTTGATTATTTATTACGCGGAGGCGGGGGAGAGCCTGTGGGAGATTGCAAGGCAATACTATACCTCGGTCAACGCAATCAAAGAAGAAAACGAATTGTCGGAGGATAACGTAGCGTCAAAAGGAATGCTGTTCATACCCGTGTAAACAGACAATGCAAAACCCATTTTCCGTAAAAATGGGTTTTTATCCAATACTTTTTGATGGAAAATGGGGGGTACCAAAATGGGAAATTCAATTTACAGGGACATTGCCCAGCGCACAAAGGGCAGTGTGTATATCGGCGTCATCGGTCCTGTCAGGACGGGAAAATCGACTTTTATCAAGCGGTTTATGGATACCATTGTCATTCCCAACATGGACGGGGATTTTGAAAAGGAGCGGGCCATAGATGAAATGCCCCAGTCCGCCGCGGGCAGGACGATCATGACAACGGAGCCGAAATTTATTCCGGAGCAGGCGGTGGCTGTGCATTTGGATGACAGCGCTTCCTTCCATGTAAGAATGATAGACTGCGTGGGCTATATTGTGCCAAGTTCTCTTGGCTATGTGGAAAACGACACGCCGCGCATGGTTATGACGCCGTGGTTTGATGAGCCGATCCCGTTTAATATGGCGGCGGAGATCGGCACCAAAAAGGTGATCACGGAGCATTCCACCATTGGGCTGGTCATTACCACGGACGGCAGTATCAGCGATATTCCGCGGGAAGAGTACGAGGAAGCTGAAGAGCGGGTAATCACAGAGCTCAAGGAAATCGACAAGCCGTTTATTGTGCTGGTCAACTGCGTCAATCCGTACAGCGAGGAATCCCAGGCATTATGCAGGCGACTGCAGGAGCGTTACCGGGTGCCGGTCATTGCGGTCAATTGCCTGGAGCTCAGCGAGGAGGAAATCAAAAATATCCTGCAAAAGGTGCTGTACCAGTTCCCTGTAAAAGAAATCAAGGTGGATATGCCCCAGTGGCTGTGCGGGCTGGAGAAGGAGCATTGGCTACGCTGCGCTGTGTTTACAGCCATCAAGCAGTCGGCAAGCCACATTTGCAGGGTGGGACAGGTAAGCGATATCCATACCCAGGTGATGGCCTGCGAGTATGTTGCAGCATCCAAAACCAGCATGATCGATTTGGGGACGGGTCACGCCAGAATCACCATTGATTTGAAGCAGGAGCTGTTTTTTCAGGTGCTGGGCGAAAAAACCGGCATGAAAATCGAGAATGAGGGCGCTTTGCTGTCCTGTATGATGCAGTTTATCCAGATGAAAGAGCAGTATGATAAGCTCAAGGACGCTTATGACGATGTACTGGATACCGGATACGGCATTGTCATGCCCGGTATTGACGAACTGACGCTGGAGGAACCGGAGATCATCAAGCAGGGCGGCAGGTATGGTATTCGTCTGAAGGCTGCAGCCCCGTCCATACAGATGATGCGTACCAACATTACCACCGAGATCACGCCCATGGTGGGCTCGGAACAGCAGTCAGAGGATCTGATCGATTATCTGATGAAGGAGTTTGACGAAAACCCTTCCCAGATATGGCAGTCCAATATTTTTGGGAAATCCCTGCATGAGCTGGTAAACGAGGGCTTGCATAATAAGCTGTACCGTATGCCCGTAGAAGCAAGGAACAAGGTACGGCAGACCATTGAACGGATCATCAACGACGGCTGCAACGGCTTGATTTGCATTATTTTATAAAAATTATACAATTTGTTTTATTCGGAGCGCAATCATTAGCGCTCCGTTTTTTGTTTTATGGAAAACCGTTTTCTTTTTACAGGAAGAACAGCGGTTTTTTACGCAATACAGCGAAATACACAAAAAAATCTGTGTAAAATGATGAATTTTACTATTTGTAAAATCAAAGAGCCTGTACTTTTTATCAAAAAAACGTATGTATTTACGGGGATTGTCATATAATGGATTAAATTTATGCGGAATTTTGGAAAGTGGGTTTGACAACTTTTTATCCAAATAGTATAATAAAGCTAATTGTGAAGAAATTATGTACAATCCGCTTGCGGTTGAGTGAGGAGTATTGAGAAAGCTATGAAAATCAGGAAAAAACACGTACTGATAGCGTCGCCGATTGCCATTGTGCTGCTGCTGGCGTCCTTTGTGTTTTTCTACGGTATGAGCCGAAACTATGTGGAGCCGGAGGACACCGTGGAGGGTGTGGGTTTATCCGACATTATGGAAAAACCGGAAACGGGGACGCCCGCGGACTATACGCCCCAGGAAAACGCGGCCATTGCCCTTGGCGTTATTCAGGAGATAGGCCGGTACAATACCCATATGAGCGGTGACATCAATGCCAATATCGGTTTTATGACGTATGTACAGAGCATGGATGACATTAAAATCGTCAACGGCGAGGAAATGTACCAGGAGTCTATCAGCGTCAGTTCCATGGTAAGCGTTGCCCAGCAAAAATATATCCAGAACGACAATGATATTTTCCTGGTGCGCAGCGCGGATTCCGTGACGGACGGAGAAGCGGCGTGGTCCGATACGATCACACCTATTTCCGAGGAAACCTATACCAATACGTACGGGCTGCTGCCCAACGGCATTTCTCCCTATGTGGTATCAAAAAATACCATTTTGTCCGCACAGGCCATAGAGGAGAGCGAAAATAAATATGTTTACGAGTATGTGCTGGACCCGGAGACAGCGCCCGCATATTACCGCAGACAGGTCAAAACCCTTTCCGGTTCTCAAAAGAACCCCCTATTCCATTCTGTCAAGCTGACCATAGAAATGGATAAGGACTGGAAGCCCATTCAAATCAAAATGAATGAGAATTATGATATTTCCATTCCTGTTCTGGGCAGCGCCAATTGTACCACGGAATATACGGAGGTCTTTTACGATTACGGGCAGGAGCAGGAGATTCCCGACAAAGAGCTTTATACCACGTATATTCGCGACCAGTATGACCCAAATAATCTGGGCTCTCTGGACGGCGCCGGCGAAACGGATATGAAAGCATACCTGGGAAAGGTATTCGGCGCTGACGAAAGCGGCCGGTTCGGACTGCAGGGCGACGTGACCATCAACGGCAGTGTACAGAAAGCCTATATTGAGGGCAACCTGCAGGAGGATACATACCGGATTCAGTTGGGCGATGTGTTTGCCGCTTTGCAGGGTGACCGTCTGTATTTAAATTACGACCATTTAAAATATTACATTACGGTGGACGGCCTGATGGAGGCTTTGGAAAACACAGCAGCCGCAGCAGGCTTCCCCATGCCTGATATGGATGCGGATTTTTTCAGCGGCCTTATGGAGGATATGGTCACAACCCAGAAAGACGGTATGCAGGAAATGACCATGCATACCGACGATATGAGCTTGACGGTCCATTTGGAAGACGGCACCATGAAGCTGATTGATGCAGATGTGCAGATGAGCATGGGCGGTATGCAGCTGCGCGCGTATGTAACGCCAGGGCCGGTGGGTCATGTGTTCCCGCGTATTGACGCGACCTATGAAAATATGCTGCCCCTGCTGGAATATATCAACCCTGTGATGTATCTGGTTACGGCGGACAGCTGGGAATTTGACACTGCCTTTACTTTAACGGGTCAGCCTGCCGTTACCCAAAACGCGTATGTAAAAATGGTACGTACTAAAAATGGTGTCAATGTGCAGGTGGATACGGATATTTTGGGACAGCACCTGACAGTCCGTTTGGTCAACGGCACGGCGTATGTGGATTACGGCAATTTGAAGCTGTTTTTGCATACAACGGACATGGATAAAATATCGCAGGAGCTGCAGGCAGTGCTGCCTATGGCGGCAGGCGGTTTCTCTCTGGGCGACATTCTGCCCCGGGCGTACCTGGAACTGTTTGAAAATCCGGACATCAACACCATTGTCAGGAATATGACGCCTATTCAGGTGCAGGGCAATACGGTATCTTTGGGACTGCGGCTTGGTGAGGATACGGTTCGCTTTTCCGCAACGAAAAAGGGCAGTATCCTGACAGATTTTCTGTTGGACGGTATTACCATCAGCAACGCCAAATTAAACGCGGGTGTAAAGTTGACCGCCATGAACGCCGCAAGAACAACTGTGGATACCGGCGCTTCCGGTTATGTGCCGCTGGAAAATGTACTTTCCTTTATACAGCCTTTGATGCAGGTAGCAAACGGCAATACCATTGATTTGACAGCAACCATGATGCTCAGGGGAGAGCTCAATTACAATCAGGACGTCCATGTACTTTTGACAAGAAACGGGACCGGCTTTGACGCGGCCCTGTCCGCCAACGTACTGGGTACGCAAATCGATTTGAAATTTGTCAACGGAACGGCCTATGTTGACGTGGGAAATTTAAAGCTGAAGCTGCGTACCACGGACATAAAAGAGATCATGGCGCAGGTACAGCAGGTCATGCCCATTGGCGGAGACCTGCCGGATTTGAGCCAGCTGTTCCCGCAGGAATATATTGACCTGCTCACCAATTTTGACATTGCTTCCATGCTGCAAAGCATACAGGGCCTGCAGGCTTCCGACAGTAAGCTGGCGCTGGTCATAGGTAGCGGCGGCGTACGCGTGGAACTCAACCGCAGGGGAGAACAGCTTACCTCGGTTGGATTGTACGATTTATCTGTACAAAACAATAAAATCAATTTAAGCCTGCGTGTCAATTCTGTCAGCCCGCAGCAAAGCGCGCTGACCGTAGACGAAGCGGCATATACGGATTTGGCGGATATTGCCGGCTTTGCCCTGCCGGTAAAAAATACGCTCAACTCCACCAGCTTCGTGTTTGATGTAGATCTGCAGCTGCAAGGGGAGGCTTCCTTTGCGCAGAACGCCAGGGTAACCGTGGTGCGCAAGGGAGCCACAACGGACCTTGCGCTGTCCGCAGACGTATATGGCAATCCGCTGGAGATTAAATGGATAGATAACGTGGTGTATGTGCAGTACGGTGCGATTAAGGTCAGTGCGGACCAGTACACCTTGGGCGCTGTGCTGGAGCAATTGCTGCCGGATACGGTCCCGTCCGGGTTGACGGATTTGCTGGCGAACATGGATATGAACACCCTTTTAGGCTGTGTGCAGTATATAAAAGCGGACGATACCACGCTTTCTGCCGGTATTGCTGTGGAAACGCAGAACGTGGCGCTGGAGATCACCCGCAACGACCAGTTTGTGACCTCCGGCCGCCTGACAGGGCTGGAGATAGGCGGAAGCCGGCTGGATATTTCCGTGCGTGCAATGCATATGACCCCAGAACAGCTGCCTGTTACCGTAAACAGTGAGGAATATATTTCCGCAGACGAAGCAATGCCTGTGATACGCGCCGTTATAAATACGGCAGGCGCTTCCCATTACCAGTTTGACGCGCAAATCGCCCTGAATGGCCGGCAGAACCTGATCCAAACAGCAAAGGTCAAGCTAAGCCGCTCCGACAGCGGCGTCAACGGCGAGGTCAAAACCATGCTTGCCGGCAATCTGCTGGACGTCAGGCTGATAGATGAAGTAACTTATGTCTCTTACGGCAATATCAGGGTCAAATTCCATATGGACGATATGGAAACGATTATCAGCGGCATACAAGCGCTTTTGCCGCAGGAAGCCCAGGGCTTTGACATTACCGCTCTGCTGCCCCAGTCCTATATTGATGCGTATACCCAGCTGGGTATTGCAGATATGGCAAACGCCATTGCTTCCAACCAAGTTACCTTTGACAGCTTACGGCCTGTTTTTGCACTGGTGAGCCAAATTCAGGCATTTGACGTAGATACAAGCGGCGTGGGTGTAACACTTTCGTTCGGCGGGGACGTCATTTCCCTGCGGGCAGACCGCTCTTACGATTACATTTCCGATGTACATATAGAGGGCATTACCGTGCAGGACAGCAAGCTGACGCTGGATTTGACCAACGGCGTCAGCGGACAGCGCGTTCTGCCTGTCCGGCTGGAGAACGGGGATTACGCAGACGCTGCGCAGTTGCTGGGCTTTGTAAAGCCGGTGCAGCGTCTGCTGGAGTCCAACAGCTTCGATTTTGATATCAACATTGCCCTGGACGGCAATTTGCATTTGGACCAGACGGCTAATGTCAAACTGGTGCGGGACGGCGACAAGGTAAAGGCAGTGGTTTCCGCCGACCTTTACGGCCAGACCCTACAAGCGGCGTATATAGACGGCGTGACCTATCTTTCCTACGGCAATTTGAAAATAAAGGCTGCTTCCGGCGACTTTGAGGAGATCCGGCAGGCAATCACGGCGCTGGCGCCACAAAGCGCGCAGGATTTTGACCTTAGCAAATTGGTGCCGCAATCCTATCTGGATTATTTCCAAAGCGAGTGGACGCTGCACAAAATCATGGATTCCGTAACAGGTATCCGTGTCAGCGGCAATACGGTCTGGGCAGATTTCTGTATTGGCAAAGATGTCATCACCGTTTCTGCCGAAAGGAACGGCGAAGCCCTGACCCGTGTGTCTGTGGACGGCTTTACGGTCATGGATGGAAGTGCTTTGCTGGAGGCAACGCTCAATCAAACGGCGACAGAGCTTTGGGATATTTCCGTTGACACCGCTGCCTATACGGACGCTGTACAGCTGCTGGCGCTGGCAGGCGCCGCTCAACATACGGCAAGCGCCGCAGGCTACGAATTCAACGTGAATATTGCCCTTGCAGGGGCGCAGAATCTCAACCAAACAGCGCAGGTGCGCCTGTCACGCACCGCGCAGGGCGTGCAGGCGGAGGTTTCCGCTTTACTGGAGGGAGAGACCCTGCTGGTACGGCACCAAAACGGTGCAACCTATTTGCAGTACGGTCAGCTGAAAGTAAAACTGAGCAATGCTGACGCGCAAAGCGTCATGGAGACCATACAGACGCTTCTGCCCCAGGCTGCCGTGCAGGTGGACATTTCCAAGCTGGTGCCGCAGGATTATATAGACTGGTATAACGGCTTACAGCTGGAAGCACTGATTGCGGATATACAGGCGGGCAGCCTCAGCCAGGATACGGTAGAGCCGGTATTTAAGCTGCTGCAAACCATTGCAGCAGTCACGGCGGACGATACCTCCGCAACCGTTACGCTGCAGGTAGGGCAGGATTTGGTGCCTGTCCGCATGACCCACAACGGAACAGATTTGACGGGTATTTCGGTGCAAAACATTGCTGTTTTGGACAGCAGACTGCATGCAGAGGCGGTAGCGGTCAATATCAGTGCGGCCCCGTTGCCAATGACCCCGCTTGATGAAGCAGAATTTGCAGATTTGAAGCAGATTGCAGATTTTATGCCTGCATTGATGGATACCGTAAACGCGGACCGTTACGCCTTTACCACAAAAGCAGAGCTGGGTGGATACACAGTGGACGCCCATGTGACTGTAGTGAAAAACGGAGCCTCGGCCAACGCGCAGGTGACGACCATGCTGGGCGGAGCGGAGCTGACCGTACAGTATATTGACGGCGTGACCTACGCACAGTACGGCAATATCAGGCTTATGCTGCAAAACGAAGATATACAGACGGTCATAAATGAGATTCAGGCTGTTCTGCCTGCGGATACGCCTGCGTTTGATTTGACCGCGGTGCTTCCTCAGGCTTATCTGGACGAATACAGCGCCTTGGGACTGGAACAGCTGATTGCAGATATACAGGCAGGCAATCTCAACCGGGATTCCCTTGCTCCGGCGCTGAAGCTGGCCCAGAAGCTCCATTTACAGACAGAGGAAAACCGGCTGACGGTTTCCGCTGCATTTGGCGGAGATACCATAGAGCTTACCGCGACGGCGCAAAACGGTCTGCTCCATACAGCGGAATTGAGCGGTTTGACCGTTATGGGCCAGCCGGCGGCTGTTTTTGCCCAAATGGAGCGCATAAATAGTGGTATTGCGGACATCGTCAATGACGGCGCCGGCTATATCAATGCGGCAGATGCCGTTGGCTTTGTACAGCCGATTGCGCAGATAGCAACAGCCGATACCGTGGAATTTACCGTAAATGCGGCGGCAAGCGGCAAACTTAACGAAACGGTTGCAGCCAATGTGCGCTTGCAGCGCACCCAAACCGGCGTCAATGGAGAAGTGACTGCAAACCTTTACGGGCACGATTTGTCCGTAAAGCTCATTGACGGTATAGTATATGTGGATTATGCCCACATCAAGCTGCAGCTGCATACGGCGGACGTAAACGAAATCGCGGAAGAAATACGCGCCGTGCTGCCGCAGGACAGCGATTTGGATATCACGCAGTTCCTGCCGCAGGCATACATGGATTTGTTTGAGCAGTTTGAGCTCTATTCCTTTATCCAAAAACTTGACAACATGACCGTGTCCGATGCGCAGATCAGTTTGGATTTGGTACTGAGCGCGGACGATGTGCTCCATCTTGCAGTCAGCCGGGATACGAATCAGAACCTGCGCGCCCATATCAGTGGCCTGCGTGTGTATGACAGCGACGTAAGCGCGGATATTGCGGTCACAAAATGTAACGAAGCCTTTGCTCTGGAGGCGCAGGGTACTTACGCTGACGCAAAGCAATTGGCGTATTTTGCCCGTCCTGTTATGAACGCGGCCAATGCCGACAGCTTCCAATTTGATGTGGACATTACCTTGGACGGCAGCTGGAATGTCAAGCAGACTGCCCATGTGCAGCTTGCCCTGCGTAAGGACGCAAACGGCGCGGTACAGGGCGCGGACGTCCATGCAGCTGCCGAAATAGAGGGACGTACCCTGCATATAAAAGCGCTGGGTAATATGACGTATCTGCAATACGGCGACATCAAGGTAAAGCTGGACACCAATGATATAGACGCCATTATGACAAGGCTGCGGGATATTTTGCCGGAGGGTACGCTGGGAGACAGCGCCGATTTGTCCTCCATGCTGCCTGCGGCTTATCAGGAATGGATAGACGGCTTTGTAAACGGAACGGCGGATGTTCCGCAGCTGATAGGAGCTGTTTCCAACCTTTCCGTAACGGATACCGCGGTTGGAGCGGATATTCAAATTGGCGGTGATACCGTTTCCATACAGCTGTGCAGAAGTGGCGAAGCCCTTACAGGCGGCAGCGTGCAGGGCGTTACCATGGCGGACCAAACGCTTGGCGTGGTGATTCGGAATCTGTCCACAGCACCGGTTGCCATTGCCCCGGTAACCGATGAGGACAGCTACCTGAACGCTGTAGAGCTGGTGGACTATGTGGAAGCTGGCATGAACTCTTATGAGCAGTTGAATAACCGTATCTTTAATGCGAAGGCGGATTTGAAAATCAACGGCCACGAGGTAAAAGCAGTCATTGTAAACAACCAGCTGTATGTGTATTACCACGACACCAACCAGGTCAAGGTAGGCGGTGCGCCGTATACAGGCATTCGTATGCAGATGGATTACAATGCCATGCTGGACCTTGCCGTTACAGGTATGGATTTAATGGAGATTCAGCTGCCGGACGATGTCAAACAGCATATTTTCGGCAGCAGGGTACCGCTGGATACTAGTGTGCTGGACGCTTTGCCCATTCCGACTCTTGATGAGCTGCTCAGTTCCAACAATGTCAACAGCGGCGTCAATGTATTTGCCCTGCTGAAAAACATACAAATGCAGGGCGATACGCTGACGGTTACGCTCAGCAGTGAGGCGCTGTTCGGAGACAGCGCCATGCCGGATACGGTGCTGACCGTAACAAAAGCCCATGACGGTACGCAGAACATGATTTCTGCTGTGACCATGCAGAATACGGGCAATCAGGATACCTCCATTGCTGTACCTGCCGATGCGGCAAACTATATGGATTTCTCCTCTTTGAGCACCTTTGCAGACAGCTTGATGAAAACGGCGGATTTGAAGCAGTACCGCATTACGGGCAATTTGAATGCGAACTTGAATATTTTAGGCGGTCTTATTTCCATGGACGCAGATATTCCCATGGATTTCCGCTTGAAGCTCAATGAGGACAATACCGTACAGTCGGCGTATATCAATTTAGACGTGCCGTATTTCCTCGGTGTAACACAGGAAGATATGAACACAAAAATCTATTATCAGGACGGTGTTTTATACTTTGACAGAAGCTGGGAGGAAAGCTCCGGTATTTTGTGGTGGACGGAATATTATGACCACCATGAATATATGAAGTGTACAATAGACGAGTTTATGGCAGACCCGATGAAATACGTTTACTTCAGCTTCAACTTTACCAGCGTAGTAGAAAGTGCAATTGACAACGCCATTGCCAAAAGTGACCAGAAAGCAGTCCGCACGGGCAATGTGGTGTTTGAAGAAGCGCTGACAGGCTTCCAGTACGACAGAACCAACCAATGGACGGTACATATGGATGCGGCGCATTTGTTTAATAATTCCGATTTCTCAGACCAGATGACCATTACAGTGGGCAGAGGCGGAAACGGCATTTTGAACAATCTCAG
>CALWUX010000037.1 GCA_944384795.1 uncultured Clostridia bacterium
TTTCCCCATTGTACTGCACGGCGCTTCCTCCGTTATCCCCGCGTTTGTAGAAATGATCAACGCAAACGGCGGCAATATGCCCGGCGCTGTCGGCATTCCGGAGGATATGCTGCGGGAAGCCGCGAAAATGGCCGTATGCAAAATCAACATCGACTCCGATTTACGCCTTGCCATGACCGGCACCATACGCCAATATTTCAACGACCACCCGTCACATTTCGACCCCCGCCAATACCTTGGACCCGCACGCACCGCAATCAAGGAAATGGTCGCCCACAAAATCAAAAACGTACTGGGCTGTGACGGCCAGGCATAAAAACAATCGCAAACAAAAACAGGTATCTGCAAACAGATACCTGTTTTTTACGCTTTCCCCGGGCCGCTTCTGCCCCAATCTGAAAACCGCTTGCCGCCCCATCTCCGGGACAGCGGCATTCCCCACAGGCCGCCGGCGCCTGTGGGCTTGGCCGTCCCTCACAGCGCGGTACGTTCCACCAAAACGCCCTGCATTCCGCCCTGTGCTGAAAATAAGCCGGCACACCCTTTGCCGCAAAAGCGTCATACCCTCAAACCCTTGTCCGCACCCACGCTCCCCCGCAGCTTTCCAACCACGGCTTTTACGGTACACAGCCATAAAGCACGCAGATGTCCACAGCAACGCTCTGTTTCATCTGGACATCCCCCCGCCGCCGTAGTAAAATAAACGCATATGACCAAACGGGAGGTTTTTCCATGGAATTTCACACAGTGCTGTTCGACTTTGACTACACCCTTGCGGACACAAGCACAGGCATCGTCAACAGCTTTCACTACGCCTTCGACCGCCTGCATATGGAGCGAAAAGAAGAAGCGTCCATCAAAAAAACCATCGGTATGCCGTTAAAGGCCGCTTTTACCGCGCTGACAGGGCTGCAGGACCCCCGTTTGCAGGAGCAGTTCCACCGCTATTTTGTAACCAGCTCCAACGCCATCATGACAAAAAACACGGTGTTGTTCAGCGACACGCTCCCGGCTCTGCAAGCCTTAAAACGGGCCGGCTGTCAAATCGCCATCGTATCCAATAAGTACCGCTTCCGCATCAACGAAAGCATTGAAAAATTCCGGCTGCACCGTTATATCGACGCCGTTATTGGCGGCGAAGACGTCTCGGCGGCAAAGCCCGCGCCGGAGGGGTGCCAAAAAGCCATCCAACAGCTGCGGGCCAATCCGCAAAGCACCGTGTATATCGGCGACAGCGTCATCGACGCCCAAACGGCGCAAAGGGCCGGCGTCTCCTTCATCGGCGTCACCACAGGCACAGATACAGCGCCGGCATTTACTCCCTATCCCTGCATCAAAATCTGCTCCTGTCTTACAGAAGCCGTTAATATAATATGTAAATAAACAAAAATAAAAGAGCTGCTCATATAATACAAGCAGCTCTTTTATTTTGATTATTTCACAGCTTCATACACCGCAACAGCACAGGCTACGGTCGCGCCTACCATCGGGTTGTTGCCCATGCCCATCAGGCCCATCATCTCCACATGGGCAGGCACCGAGGAAGACCCCGCAAACTGAGCGTCCCCGTGCATACGTCCCATGGAATCCGTCAGGCCGTAAGAGGCCGGGCCCGCCCCCATGTTGTCCGGGTGTAGCGTGCGGCCCGTACCGCCGCCGGAGGCCACGGAAAAATACCGCCTGCCGTTTTCCAGCGCCCATTTTTTATAAGTACCGGCCACCAGGTGCTGAAAACGGGTCGGGTTGGTGGAATTGCCCGTAATGGAAACATCCACGCCCTCATGCTTCATAATGGCTACGCCCTCCAGCACGTCGTCTGCGCCGTAGCATTTTACCAGCGCCCGTTCCCCGTCAGAAAAAGCGCGCTCCTTTACCACCTGTAATGTCCCGGTCTCAAACCGGTACTCCGTTTCCACAAAGGTAAAGCCGTTTATTCTGGAAATAATATACGCCGCGTCCTTTCCAAGACCGTTTAAAATGACCCGCAGCGGTTTTTTCCTTGCTTTGTTCGCCGTTCTTGCAATACCAATGGCGCCCTCTGCTGCTGCAAAGTACTCATGCCCTGCCAAAAATGCAAAGCATTCCGTATCTTCCCTAAGCAGCATAGCGCCCAAATTGCCGTGTCCCCTGCCCACATTCCTCTGCTCGGCTACAGAGCCGGGAACACAAAACGCCTCCAGACCAATGCCAATGGCCTCTGCCGCTTCAGAAGCAGAAGCAGCTCCCTTTTTCAAAGCAATAGCGCTGCCCAAAGTATAAGCCCAGCCGGCGTTTTCAAACGCAATGGGCTGAACATCCTTTACAATCTGGTACGGATCAAACCCTTTTTCCTTACAAAGGGCACGCGCCTCTTCGAGACTGGCAAGGCCATACTCGGCAAGACACTTTTCTATTTTGGCAATTCTTCTTTCCTTGCCCTCAAACATGACGTCGTTAGCCATAGATCCTGTCCTCCTTATTATGGTCCTTTTTATTCTTCGCGGGGGTCAATGTATTTTGCCGCCCCGTCGTAACGTCCGTATTGCCCCATGTTTTTTTCATACGCCTCGTTGGGCGTCATGCCATGGCGAATATCCTCCAGCATTTTGCCCAGCTTTACAAAACGGTAGCCAATCACCTCGCCGTTTTCATCCAGCGCCAGCGAGGTCACATAGCCCTCCGCCATTTCCATGTAGCGCACACCCTTGGCCTTGGTGCTGTACATGGTGCCCACCTGGCTGCGCAGGCCCTTGCCAAGGTCCTCCAGCCCCGCGCCAATGGGCAAACCGCCTTCCGAAAAAGCCGTCTGGCTCCTGCCGTATGCCAGCTGCTGGAACAGCTCCCGCATGGCAACGTTGATTGCATCGCACACCAAATCCGTATTCAGGCACTCCAGCAAAGTCTTGCCCGGCAGTATCTCTGCGGCCATCGCGGCGGAATGGGTCATGCCGGAGCAGCCGATGGTCTCCACCAGCGCCTCCTCCACAATCCCGTCTTTTACATTCAGCGTCAGCTTGCACGCGCCCTGCTGCGGCGCGCACCAGCCAACACCGTGAGAGAGTCCGGAAATATCTTTAATGTCATAGGCCTTTACCCAGCGTCCCTCCTCCGGAATGGGAGCAGGACCATGGTGCGGGCCTTTTTGCACAGTACACATACTTTCCACTTCATGGGAATAATTCATATTGGTACTCCTTTCACTTTTCATTTTTCCTAAGTCAAACGCTTTGTATGTTCCATTATAAGCAATTTCACCCAGTTTCGCAATAGAAGCCGCGGTAAAATTTCATCAAAATACATAGAACTTCCGGCACAAAAAACCTTTCTTTTCGGCATGATATGTGCTATAATAAACAATATATGTCTTAGTATTAGTTGTATTTACGATATGATTAGTCCGAATCATTAAAAAATTCTTGAGGTGAAATTCATGGGCGTAATGAAAATGCTGTTCGGCAATTACAGCAAACGCGAGCTAAAGCGCATCCAGCCAATTTGTGACAAGGTGCTTGCTTTAGAGGAAAAATATAAGGAGATGACAGACGCGGAGCTGCAGGCGCAGACCCCCGCGTTCAAGGAGCGTCTTTCCAAGGGAGAGACCCTGGACGATATCCTGCCGGAGGCCTTTGCCGCCTGCCGGGAGGCCGCTGCCCGCGTGGTGGGCATGCGCCACTTCCCCGTGCAGATCATCGGCGGCATCGCGCTGCACCAGGGCCGTATCAGCGAGATGCGCACCGGTGAAGGCAAAACGCTGGTAGCCACCCTGCCCTCCTACCTGAACGCGCTCACAGGCAAGGGCGTTCACGTTGTGACCGTCAACGACTATCTTGCAAA
>CALWUX010000038.1 GCA_944384795.1 uncultured Clostridia bacterium
TTGGAGCTGGTGGACGGACTTGAACCCCCGACCTGCTGATTACAAATCAGCTGCTCTACCAACTGAGCTACACCAGCATATTGCTACGATTGTGATTATATCACTAACCGCAGAATGTGTCAATGTCTAGACACAGATTACCTTATGGTAATGGTCGAGGTGACAGGGTTCGAACCTGCGGCATCTTGGTCCCAAACCAAGCACTCTACCAAACTGAGCTACACCTCGATTTCTGCTGTAAAAGCCGCCCTCTTTTAAACTTGCCTGTTGATTATAGCGCATATCAAACCTTTCGTCAAGCCTTTTTCCCGTTTTTTATAAAAAATAATGTGCTTTACGGTTTTTCTTGCGGTTTTCCGCTTGCAAGTCCAGTCCTGTAATGGTAAACTATAAGAATGTGACATGATGGGGGCGAAAAATTGGAAAAGCTGTGGAAAAAGCTGGTCAATCGCGAAACCATATTATATCTGGTTTTTGGCGTTTGCACTACTATTATCAATATTGCAGTCTGCGGTTTGCTGGCGGACATTTTAAAATGGGATATTTACCTTTCCAACACCATTGCATGGATATTGTCTGTAGCCTTTGCATTTGTCACCAACAAGCTTTTTGTGTTTAACAGCAAATCCACCAATAAAAAAATCCTGCTCAAGGAAACGGTTTTCTTTCTGATTGCCCGCTTGATCTCCCTTGGCTTTGATATGCTGGTCGTATGGCTGATGGCAGACCTTTGGGGCGTTAATGTATGGGTCGTTAAAATTATTTCCAACATCATTGTTATTATTATGAATTATATTTTCAGTAAACTATTTATATTTAATCATAAACAGCATAAAAATCAAAAATAAGCGTGGAGGAAAAGAACTATGTTGAACAGCGAAAAAACCATGGAAAAAATCGTGGCCCTTTGTAAAAACAGAGGCTATGTGTACCAGGGCTCCGAAATTTACGGCGGACTTTCCAACACCTGGGACTACGGCCCATTGGGTGTGGAATTTAAAAACAACGTGAAAAAAGCGTGGCTAAAAAAATTTGTACAGGAAAGTCCTTACAACGTAGGGCTTGACTCCGCCATTTTAATGAACCCGCAGGTCTGGGTGGCTTCCGGCCATGTGGGCGGATTTTCCGACCCTTTGATGGACTGCCGCGAATGCAAAACGCGCCACCGCGCCGACAAGCTGATAGAGGAAACGGGCGGCGATGCCAACGCCATGACCTTTGAGCAAATGGCCGATTATATCCGTGAGCATAAGGTGGCCTGTCCGGTTTGCGGCTCCTCCAACTTTACAGATATTCGCGAATTCAACCTGATGTTCAAAACCTTTCAGGGTGTAACGGAGGACGCAAAAAACGAAATTTACCTGCGTCCCGAAACAGCCCAGGGCATTTTTGTGAATTTTGCAAATATCCAGCGTACTACCCGGCGCAAGCTGCCCTTTGGCGTTGCGCAAATCGGTAAATCCTTCCGCAATGAGATTACCCCCGGCAATTTCATTTTCCGTATTCGTGAATTTGAGCAGATGGAGCTGGAATTTTTCTGCAAGCCGGGCACCGACCTTGACTGGTTCTATTATTGGAAGGACTATTGCAAGCAGTTTATTTTGAACCTGGGTGTCAAGGAGGAAAACATTCGTCTGCGTGACCACAGCGACGAGGAGCTTTCTTTCTACTCTACCGCGACCACGGACATTGAGTTTTTGTTCCCCTTTGGCTGGGGTGAGCTGTGGGGCATTGCAGACAGGACGGATTACGATTTGACCCAGCACCAGAACCACTCCGGCAAAAGTTTGGAATATTTTGATCCTGAGACCAACGAACGCTATATCCCTTATGTGATAGAACCCTCTCTGGGCGCTGACCGCATTGCCCTTGCATTTTTATGCGACGCGTACGATGAAGAGGTGATCGATGAAAAGGATACCCGTATCGTTTTGCGGCTGCACCCGTTCCTTGCCCCATACAAAGCGGCTGTTTTCCCGCTTTCCAAAAAGCTGAGCGAAAAAGCGGAGGAAATTCGCGCCATGCTGTCCAAACACTTTATGGTGGAGTATGACGATGCCGGCTCTATTGGCAAGCGCTACCGCAGACAGGACGAAATCGGCACACCGTTTTGCATTACCTACGATTTTGACAGCGAGAAAGACCAATGCGTTACCGTACGCGACCGGGACACCATGGAGCAGGAGCGTATCCCTATTCAGGAGCTTGTGGCTTATATCAACAGAAGACTGGAATTTTAATGATAAAAAGAGGCTTTGCAGCAAGCCTCTTTTTTGCTTTTGAAACGCAAAACCTATTTACGCCGTATACGGCATATGATAAAATAAAAGCAATGCGCAAAGGGGGAGACTTTATGCCCAGATTTTTTATTGACAAGGCGCCGGACGAGCAGGCGGTCATTACAGGAGAGGACGGCCGGCACATTGCAAAATCCCTGCGCATGAAAGCGGGAGAGCCCTTGGTTTTATGCGACGGACAAGGCACAGATTACCACTGCGTCATTTCTTCCGTAAACGAACAGCAGGTCGTTGTATCCGTAAACAGCGCTGTTCCCACGGTCAGCGAGCCCAGTATATCTGTTACGCTGTACCAGGGGCTGCCCAAATCGGATAAAATGGACAGTATTGTTCAAAAAGCTGTGGAAATGGGCGTTGTTCGCATTGTACCTGTACTGACACAGCGGTGCGTCTCCCGTCCTGACGCCAAAGCCGGCCACAAAAAGACGGAGCGCTGGCAGAAAATTGCCGTGGAAGCCGCCAAGCAGTCCGGCAGAGGTATACTTCCCACAGTCAGCCCTGTTACAGACTTTTCCGCGGCAATCAGACAGGCCGCAAAAGACGGCGCGGTCCTGTTTTTTTACGAAGGCGGCGGAACGCCTCTGACCAGTTGTATTGACCCTGCTTGCGGCACCTGTTCTGTTTTTATCGGACCGGAGGGCGGCTTTACGGAGGACGAGGTGCGGCTTGCACTGGAGCTGGGCGCTGCAAAAGCCACGCTCGGCCCGCGCATTTTAAGGACAGAAACGGCGCCCGTGGCTGCCTTGGCGGCAATTATGCTTTTAACAGGCAATATGACCTGATACAGCAGGAGGTGTTTTTATGATTTATCCTACCGCACTGGTGACCGGCGGTTCCCGCGGGATTGGAAAAGCCATTGTACGGCAATTATTTGAACAGGGATACCACGTGGCAATCAATTATTTTCGCAGTGAAGCCTGCGCCGTAGAGCTTGCGGCGGAATTAAACCGCAATTCCCCGGGCAATCAGGCAATCGCGATTTGCGCCGATGTATCTGACGCTTCCCAGGTGGAGATCATGTTTGAAGAAATCAAAAAGCATTTAGGCTCTGTTGCACTGCTGGTAAACAACACGGGTATATCCCAGCAGAAGTTACTGACAGATATTACGGAAGGAGAATGGGATACCATGTTCTCCGTTAACGTAAAAAGTATGTTTTTATGCAGCCGTCAGGCACTGCCGGACATGATACGCCGCAAGCAAGGCAAAATCATCAACATTTCCTCCATGTGGGGCCAAACAGGCGCCTCCTGCGAGGTGCACTATTCCGCCTCCAAGGCCGCGGTAATCGGCTTTACAAAAGCGCTTGCCAAAGAAGTAGGACCTTCTCACATACAAGTAAACTGCATTGCGCCCGGCGTAATACAAACCGCCATGAACAGCCGGCTGAGCAAACATACCATGGAGCAGTTAAAAGAAGAAACGCCCCTTGGCGTAATCGGTACCACTGAAGATGTGGCCCGCATGGCAGGCTTTTTGGCCTCTGACGCTGCGAATTTTATTACAGGACAGGTATTCGGCGTCAATGGCGGTATGGTCATATAACAGCATACGGCGGCGCGGTACAGCCGCGCCGTAATGACAAACAGAAAGGACGGATTACATATGATTACCATCAATGTACTGTTAAAAGTAAAAAGGGAAAAAGAACAGGCTTACCTGGCATATTTAGAAGAAATGGTGGAAAAATCCCGCCGGGACGAGGGCTGCCTGTTTTACGACCATTTTAGAAATACGGCGCGCCCCAATGAATACATCATTGTAGAAAACTGGGCTAATGATGACAGTGTGGAAAAACATAATCAGACACCCCATTTGCAAAACTTTTTAGAACAAATCCCTGCTTATCTGGAAGAGGAGCTTGTGCTGAAAATCAGCCGCAGTTGATTATTATGATAAATGTTTGGCAAAAAACCGCTTTTTGGCGCCTGCGGGCGCTGTTTTAAAATAAACAACCTCCCCATAGGGGAGGTTGTTTTTTATTATTTGCTTAACCGCTCTTTTAATTCTGCCAGCTGTTTTTTCAGCTCATTTGGCAGTTTATTCCCGAATTTTTGATAAAATTCTTCGATGGCCGCCGCTTCGCCCAGCCATTCATCACAGTCAACAGTCAGTATTTTTTCCAGGTTTTCCTGCTCTATGTCCAGTCCCTCTGTATTGATGTCCTTGGCATACGGCAAATAGCCGATGGGCGTTTCCCGCGCGTCTACACTGTTTTCGCAGCGCTCTAATATCCAATCCAGCACACGCAGGTTATCTCCAAAGCCGGGCCACATAAATTTGCCGTTTTCGTCCTGCCGGAACCAGTTTACATTAAATATTTTCGGCGCTTTATCACCGAGAATCTCGCCCATTTCGATCCAGTGGGCAAAATAATCTCCCATATGATAGCCGCAAAACGGCAGCATGGCCATGGGGTCGCGGCGTACCACACCAACTTGTCCCGTAGCGGCCGCCGTTGTCTCCGAAGCCATAATGGAGCCTACGAACACACCGTGGTTCCAGTCTCTGGACTGATACACCAGCGGCGTGGTTTTCTGACGGCGGCCGCCGAAAATAATGGCGGAAATCGGTACGCCTGCCGGTGAGCTGAACTCTTTGCTGATGCAGGGACAGTTTTCAGCCGGCGCCGTAAAACGGCTGTTGGGGTGAGCACCTTTTTCTTCCGCGGTGGTGCCGTCCCAGGAACGCCCCATCCAGTCCACACCGTTTTTGGGCGGATTTTTATCCAGTCCCTCCCACCAAACAGTGTCATTGTCTAAATTCAGCGCCACATTGGTGTAAATGGTGCCCTTTTGCACCGTTGCCAGCGCATTGGGGTTGGATTTTTGATTGGTGCCGGGCGCAACGCCGAAAAAGCCTTTTTCCGGATTGATTGCCCACAGCCTGCCGTCCGGACCTTTTCGCATCCAGGAAATATCGTCGCCTACGGTCCATACCTTATAGCCTTTTCTGCGGTAGCCTTCAGGCGGAATGAGCATGGCAAGGTTTGTTTTTCCGCAGGCAGACGGGAACGCCGCTGTAATATACTTTACTTCTCCTTTGGGATTTTCCACACCTAAAATCAGCATATGCTCCGCCATCCACTGCTCATGCTTGCCCTGGAAAGAAGCGATGCGCAGCGCAAAGCATTTTTTGCCCAGCAGAACATTGCCGCCATAGCCGGAATTGACCGAGATAATGGTGTTATCCTCCGGAAAATGACAAATGTACCGTTTTTCCTCATCAATGTCACAGCTTGCGTGCAGGCCGCGTACCCAGTCGTTGCTGGTATCTCCGAAATGCGCCAGCACTTCTTTCCCCACACGGGTCATAATGGCCATGTTCAGCACAACATAAATGGAATCCGTCACCTCAATGCCTACCTTGGCGTACGGAGAAGTAACGGGACCCATGGAATAAGGAATGACATACATGGTTTTCCCTTTATAGCTGTCCCGCGCAATGTCGTACAGCATTTGATAAGTTTCGGCAGGCTCCTTCCAATGGTTGGTAGGGCCGGCGTCCTCTTCTTTTTTTGTGCATATAAAGGTTCTTGCCTCCACACGGGCAACATCGTTCAAGGCAGTGCGGTGCAAATAACAGCCCGGCAGTTTTTCCTGATTCAATTTGATAAGATCGCCGTCTTTACAGGCTTTTGCCCGCAGTGCCTCTAACTGCTCTTCTGAACCATCTATCCAAACAACCTGATCCGGCTGTACCAGCTCTCTCATCTGGCCAACCCAGTTCAGCATGGTTTCATTTTTTGTCATCTCAGTCTCCTTCCGGCTATGTGGAACCAGCCAAAAAATTCTGTCAATGGTCTAAGTATAATACATCTGTTCCTATAAATCAATGAGTATTTTATGAATTTTGTTTTATATTTTTATAATTTTTAGTTAATATTGCTAAAAATGATTTTCAATCGGCATAGCCGCGCAAGCATTCAAATCCATTCCTGCAATTTGGCCCGACAGAAATTCATAATAAGCCTGCGCGCCTACCATAGCTGCGTTATCTCCGCATAAATTCAGCTGCGGCATATGCAGCTCCCAGCCTTCTTCCCTGCATTCCTGCTGTAAGCGGCGTCTTAACAAAGAATTGGCGGAAACGCCGCCTGCAACCACGAATTTTTTGTAACCAGTATGCCGCATGGCTAAAATCACGTTTTTCAAAAGGCAGTCTACCACCGCTTTACGGAACGATGCGGACAAATCCGCAACGGACAGCTGCTCCCCTTTTTGCGACGCGTTGTGCAGTAAATTGATGACAGCGGTCTTAAGCCCTGAAAAGCTGAAATCCAGAGGCGCGCCCTGTACGACGGGATGCGGCAGTGTAAATGCGTCCTCATTGCCCTGTTCCGCAATTTTGTCCAGGTGCACGCCGCCCGGATACGGCATTCCCATAGCCCGCGCCGCTTTGTCAAAGGCTTCTCCCGCAGCGTCGTCCCTGGTTTGTCCAAGCACGTATAAATCTGTGTAATCCTTTACATCTACGATATGGGTATGACCGCCGGAAACCACAAGGCATAAAAACGGCGGCTCCAGCGTTGGAGAAGTAATATAATTGGACGCGATGTGGGCGCGCAGATGATGGACGGGAATCAGAGGCAGTCCTGTGGAAAGAGCCAGTCCCTTTGCAAAATTGACCCCTACCAGCAGTGCGCCTATCAATCCCGGCGCAGATGTCACGGCAATGGCGTCCAGTTCCTTTAACGTGGTATTTGCCTGCTCCAGCGCCTGCCTGGTTACACCTACGATTGCCTCGCTGTGGCGGCGGGATGCAATTTCCGGCACAACGCCGCCGTACAGCTTATGCTCCTCTATCTGGGACGCAACAACGGAAGAGCATACCTTTTTTCCGTCCTCCACAACGGCGGCGGCCGTTTCATCGCAGGAGCTTTCAATTGCCAGTATCCTCATATATTTCCTCCTTTTCCTGTTTTAAATCTTTTGTCATGATCAGCCCGTCTTCTGTGGGCGCAGTATAAAAATTTTTTCGGCAGCCTGCCTTGTAAAAGCCAAGCCTTTGGTAAAGCGACACGGCCTGTTCATTAGAAGCGCGCACCTCTAATGTAAGGAACAGCCCGTCCCGCTGTATGGCCTGCCCAATGAGTTCCTGCACCAGGCGCGTACCTATGCCGCTGCCTCTGTATTGCGGAAACACTGCGATGTTATTGATATAGCATTCTCCCATAACACAATGCATACCTGCATAGCCCAGCACCTGTCCGTTTTGCTCTGCAACACAAAAAACAGCCAGCCTGTTGCCAAGCTCGCTGCGCAGGCCGTTTTCCGTCCACGGCTGGGAAAAGCAAAGCCGCTCCAGCTGTGCCAGAGCGGGAATATGCTTTTCTTCCATCGGTACGATTTGAATCCCTGTATCCATGCTTATTTTTTCCATGCTTCTTTTGCCTGTGTAAACAATACGTGGTCCAAATCCTCAAAAGCGACAATCATTTGATCCCGTACCCCGCGGAAAGTTTCAATATCCTGTTTATACGGGTCGGGAATCCCCTGCGGGCCGCCCAGGATATAAACCTGTTCCGGATCGATGCCTGCTTCTACAAGAATCTGCCTGTGGACAGGCTCCATAACCACAAAAAAGTTTCCTCTGACCAAATCCCTGCCCCTGAGCCTGTGGGCAATATGACCGGAAATATCCACATCAAGTTCTTTGCAGACTTCCACTGCGTTTTCGCTGACTTTATCGCCTTCATAGGCCGCCAGGCCGCCGCTTTCCACCTGTACATAATTGACGCCGTTGTCATTTAAATGCTTATAATAAAGCGCCGCCGCCATTGGACTGCGGCAGGTATTGCCCGTACAGATAAACAGAACTAACATATAAACCCTCTCCTTTATTTCCGCCGTTTTCGTTATGTTTTTTTATTATACACCAAATTTTTTCTTTTTTAAAGTCCCCGGCGCGTATCCGGCCGTCCCTGCCTATGGCCCGTACAAATATCCAAAAAGCATTTGATTTCGTCCCGCAGCTGTTTTTTCTCTTTTTTAAAATAATAGCAGTGCCACGACCGCTGGAAATATACCAGCCTGTGATAAGGACAGTTGACCAGCTCTTTTTCTATGGTTTCCGCGCTGCGCCAGAGCACCGCTTCGTCGTTGCGGGATTGGGTGATGAGCACCGGTACGCTGACCTTTGGCAGATTTTTTACAGCCAGCCTGGACAGGCGCGTCAAGTCCACCACTCTTGGCAGCCAGCCTACCATATACAGGATATTATCTATTTTCACACTGTTGTTTTCCCTGTAATAACGGTCAATACGGTTGTAAATAGGGTTGCGGCTGAAAAAGTTTTTGGCGGAATACAGGGAACCGCGGCTTTTAAGCCCGATTTTTACAGCGGTATTGAGCAAAATCAACCCCTTTACGTTGGCTTTGGGGCAAATGCTTTCATTGATGGCCAGCAGTCCGCCCATAGAATGTCCCACCAGATAAACATTGGGATACAATCCAGCATAGCGGTGCACCTGGGTATGTACCTGCTCCGTCCACTGGTTCTGTGAGCTATGCGCAAAATCCTTTGCTGTACCGCCGTGTCCCGGCAGCAGCAGCGCGGCGCAGGCATAACCCAGGCGGTACACAAAATCGGCCAAACCGGCAAACTGATGGGGACTGCCTAAAAAGCCATGGATAAACACGATGATCGTGTCTGTATCCTCCCGCAGCTTTTCAAACGCCGCGTGTGGATTGACGGGACGGTACTCCAAAGGCTTTAACGGATATTCGGATTTATACACGGCAATTCCCCCTTTCCCTATTCTCTGCGGTATATTAAAAAATCAAAATGGAGCTCTGTTTGCAGCGCTTGCGCACACTGCAAGCGCGCGCTGCCCTGCACGGAGGTTTTCCAGTAATAGGGCGTCATGGCGAATAAATCCGTAATCAGGCTTTGCTCTGTAATCTGTATTTCGTCCTTTACGGCAATTCTCTCCAAAAACACAAAGCCGTCGTAAAACGTGTCTTTTTTCTCATTTTCGTAGGGCTGCTCGTACAAAATTTCTTTTAACCCAAACAGGTGGCGGGCACCCGGTACAGCCAGAATCATCAAACCGCCCGGTTTTACAACACGCGCAAATTCCTTTGGCACAATAGGGGCAAACACATTTACCAAGCAATCTGCCGCGCTGTCTGCAACAGGGGCGTCAAATATACTGCCCACAGCAAATGTGATCCCCTTATACTTTTTTTTTGTTTCTTTTACGGCAAATTTGGAAATATCAAAGCCCGTGATTTCCGCCTTTATACCCAACGCGTCCAAATGCGCTTTGATGCGGCCTGTGTAATAACCCTCTCCGCAGCCTGCGTCCACAAGCACGGGCGCTTCTCTGTCTGCAACCGCCTGCGTTACCAGACTGTTGAGCCTGGTGCTGAACGGTTCATACAATCCTGTTTCCAAAAAACGACGCCGGCAATCCACCATTTGGCGGTTGTCCCCGGGCATTTTGGAATGCTTTTTATTGGGCGGCAGTAAATAAACGTAGCCTTCAGCGGAAATATCATAGCTGTGTCCGTTTTCACAGTGGCAGGTACGCGCTGTTTTTTTCAGTGCTTTTTTACAGATGGGACAAATCAATACCATATCCATTCCCCCCTGTTCCGTATAACATGACAAAAGCTGAGAAAAGCGCTTTCTCCCGCTGTAAGCCGGCAAAAACGGCTATGCCTTTGCCTCATACCATGTTTTTCCTATGGCGGCCTCCGCCACCATGGGCACGGAAAGCTGCACCGCCTGTTCCATTTCTTCCGTTAACAGCTGCTGTACCAGCGGCGCTTCCTCCCGCGGGGCTTCTACGATCAATTCGTCGTGTACCTGCAAAATCAGGCGGGCGCGCAGACCCTCTTTTTCCAAACGATCCACCACACGGATCATGGCGATTTTGATAATATCTGCAGCTGTGCCCTGAATAGGCATATTCATGGCCACCCGCTCCCCAAAAGAGCGCAAATTGAAATTGGAAGAGCTCAACTCCGGCAGGTAACGGCGGCGGCCGAACAGGGTCTCTACATAGCCGGTTTCCTTTGCCCGTTCCACCACGTTTGTCATGTACGCACGCACACCGCTGAAATGCTCCAAGTACGTTTTGATATACTCCTCGGCTTCTTTTCGCGTAACGCCAATGCTTTTTGCCAGAGAAAACGCCCCTATTCCGTAAATAATGCCAAAATTGACTGCTTTGGCACGGCTCCTCATCAGCGGCGTTACCATGTCGCGGGGCATATGGAACACCTGGGCCGCCGTGTTGCGGTGTATATCATCATTTTCCAAAAATGCCTGTATCATATTGGCATCATTTGCTACATGGGCCAGCACCCGCAGTTCAATCTGGGAATAGTCGGCGTCTACCAACACGCAGCCGTCCTTTGCCACAAAAAATTTGCGCAGTTCCCTGCCCACGTCTGTGCGCACGGGAATATTCTGCAAATTAGGCTCGGTAGAGCTGATACGTCCCGTTCTGGTCTCCGTCTGATTAAAGCTGGAATGGATACGGCCGTCCGTCTCTACCACCTTAAGCAAACCGTCGCAGTAGGTAGATTTGATTTTGGCCAATGTGCGGTACTCTAAAACCAGTTCCACAGCAGGGTGCTCGTAACGGAGTTTTTCCAGTACCTCTGCATTGGTGGAATAGCCGGTTTTTGTCTTTTTTCCGGCAGGCAGACCCAACTTTACAAACAGCGCCTCTCCCAGCTGTTTCGGGGAATTCAAATTAAATTGGTAACCCACCTCTCCATATACCATATCCTGCAGCCGGTCGATCTTCTCCTGCATGATTTCGCCGTATTGGGCAATACCCTCTTTATCTACGGCAAAACCCAGCTCTTCCATTTGCGCCAGTACCCTGGCAAGGGGAAGCTCTATCTCGTGCAGCAGCTTATGCTGGGTATTTTGCGAAATTTTATCGTTAACGACCCGGTACAAAGCCGGATAAACCGCAATTTGCTTCAGCAAAGGCGCCGCTTCCTCCTGCCGGATGTCTATTTGCGGCTGCTTTGCCCCGTATTCCGCCGCCATGCGCTCTATGGTATAGTCGGAAGAAGACGGATTGAGCAGATAACCCGCGAGCATGGTGTCCATCTCTACCCGTGCCAGACCGATATGCGTTTTGAACAAAGCGGCATACAGCGGTTTTACGTCATGGGTATATTTTCGGATATCGTCGCTTTCGCAAAACGCTTTTAAAAAGTCGGGGTGCGCCGCCGCGTCTACCGTACACACGGCGTCCCCCAAATGGAAATACAGGGTTTTTACCTGTTTTTCTTCGTAATCCGCCAGAAAAAAGGCTCGACCGTCCTGCTGCAGCTGCCGCAGCAGGCTGGCTGTATCGCTGCACGGCCTGACGCTGAGCGCATCTGCGGCAGCCGCAGCGTCCGTCTGCTCCGTTCCCGTTTGCTCCAGCCCCCATTTTTTCATCAGGCTGAACAGCTCCAGCCGTGCCATGAGCCGCACGGCTCCCTGCATATCTCCCCCGGATACATGGTAATGCTCCAAATTGGTATCTACCGGTGCCTGCAGGCAGATCGTACCCAGCTTATAGCTTAAAAAAGCGGACGCTTTTCCTTCCTCCAGCTTTTTGCGCATGGCCGGCTTGATGTCCAGCCCGTCAAGATCCCGGTAAATTGCCTCTATACTGCCGTGCTTTTGAATCAAATCCGCCGCGCCTTTCGGACCAATACCCGCCACGCCCGGAATATTATCTGAGCTGTCCCCCTGCAAAGCCTTGATGTCAATCAGCTGATGCGGGGTAACGCCGTAGTCCTCCATGACCTTTTTTTCGTCATAAACCGTGACTACCGGCTGGCCGAATTTGGTAGCCGCCAAACGCACCGTAACCGTGGGACTGACCAGCTGCAGGCTGTCCCTGTCGCCTGTAGCCAGTACGCATTCGTGTCCTTCTGCGGTGCACGCCTGTGCCAGTGTGCCTAAAATATCGTCCGCCTCGTATCCCTCGCATTCCACAATGCGGTATCCCAGCAGTGTTAACAATTCCTTTAATATGGGCAACTGCTGCGCCAGTTCCGGCGGCATTCCCTTGCGCTGGGCCTTGTATCCGTCGTACTCCTTATGCCGGAATGTGGGCGCCCGCATATCAAACGCAATCGCCACCGCGTCAGGAGCAGTATCCTCCTTCATTTTATGGAGCATAGTCAAAAAACCGTAAATGGCATTGGTAAACGTGCCATCCTTTGCAGTAAGCAGCTTTATGCCGTAAAAAGCCCGGTTCAAAATGCTGTTTCCATCCAGCACAAGTAACTTCATAAGCGCGATCCATACCTTTCTAAACAGTTCCGATGGCCTGCCGCCATCTTTATTTTATTATTGCAATTATACCATAAAAAAATATCGCCGCGCAATTCTTTCCCCTGCAAATATCATCATCTGCGCCGCAATCGTCAAATGTCAAAACCGGTCAGCCTTTGGAGAAAAATTGCTTTATTCTCTGTTTCATGATAAAATAATTTAATATCATAAATTTTATGTGTATTACGACCATCTATGGAGAAACGGTAGGGTTGAATTTGAAAATAGGCAATATTTCTTTTTGCGGCAAAGCGATTTTAGCACCTATGGCCGGTGTTTCTGATAAATCGTTCCGCCGGCTGTGCGTATCCTTCGGCGCAGCTTATGTGGTCTCTGAAATGGTAAGCTCCAAAGGGCTGCAATACAGCGACCGTAAAAGTAAAGAGCTCATGGAACTATCCCCGGAGGAGCGCCCCGCGGCGATCCAGATTTTCGGTGACCGGCCGGAAATCATGGCGCAGGCCGCCCAGCGGGCAATGGAATTTGCGCCTCAGGCCATTGACATCAACATGGGCTGCCCCGCACCTAAAATCAGCAACAGCGGCGGCGGATGCGCGCTGATGAAACAGCCCGGGCTGTGCGGGGAAATCGTGGCGGCGGTGAAACAGACTGTACCCGTACCCGTAACGGTAAAAATACGCAAGGGCTGGGACAAAAACAGCATCAACGCGGTAGAGGTGGCGCGTATCTGTGCGCAGGCAGGTGCCGACGCCATTGCCGTACACAGCAGAACCAGACAGGATATGTATACACCGCCCGCGGACTGGGACATCATTCGTCAGGTAAAGCAGGCCGTTTCCATTCCTGTTATCGGGAACGGAGATATCAACTCGGCGCAGGACGCTGCCAGGATGATGGAAGAAACCGGCTGCGACATGGTCATGGTAGGCCGCGGCGCGCTGGGAAACCCTTGGATTTTTTCGGAGATCAACGCATATCTTTCCAACAGCGGCACTGTACTGCCCGCACCCTCCATTTCCCAGCGTATGCTGGTAATGCGCAAACATATTGCCGCCTTGTGCGAGCACAAAACAGAACGGCACGGCATGAAAGAAGCCCGCAAGCACGTGGGCTGGTACGTAAAGGGTATCCGCGGTGCGGCGGAATTTAGGCGCAGAGCCGGGTGTCTTTCCACCTTAGATGATTTGGATATACTGATTCAGGATATTTTAAAAGAGAATCTCTCCTGCATAACCAAATAAAAAACAGCCCTTAAAAGGGCTGTTTTTTATTTGTGTTGATTATTCAAAATCGATAATAACTTTCAACGCGTTTTCTCTTGCGGCATTGCCAAAGGTCTCGTAAGCATCCATGATCTCGCTGAATTTAAAGTGGTGTGTAACCAGCTGCTGCGGCTGAATTTTGCCGGAAGCTACGGTTTTCAGCAGCATTGGAGTTGTATTTGTGCTAACCAGACCGGTTGCAATAGTGATATTTTTGATCCACAGGTCTTCCAGGTGCAGTTCTACAGATTTACCGTGAACACCTACGTTTGCAACGTGGCCGCCGGGAGTAATGATCTTCTGGCAAATGTCAAAGGTCTGCGGGATACCAACGGCCTCAATGGCAACGTCAACACCCATACCGTTAGTCATTTCGTATACTTTCTTGATCGCGGCATCCATATCCTTGGAGTTTACGGTATCCGTAGCGCCGAATTTGAGAGAAGCCTGCAAACGGTTGTCATCCAAATCGATCATAATGATACGGGACGGGGAGTAGAACTGTGCTGTCAGCAATGCTGCCAGTCCGATTGGGCCGGAGCCTACGATGGCAACGGTGTCGCCTGGTTTTACCTGGCCGTTCAATACACCGATTTCAAAGCCGGTAGGCAAAATGTCACTGATCATAACAGCCGCATCGTCTGTAATGCCTTCCGGAATATGGTAAAGGCTGTTGTCTGCGTGCGGGATATGCACGTACTCTGCCTGTGTACCGTCGATCATATAGCCAAGAATCCAGCCGCCGTCGTCGCAGTGTGCATACAGGCTCTTTTTGCAGTATGCGCAGGAACCGCAGACGGTAACGCAGGAAATAATAACTTTATCGCCAACCTTGAAGTTGGATACGTTTTCACCTACGGCCTCAACGATACCGATACCCTCATGGCCCAGCGTTCTGCCGGATTCCACTTCCGGAGTATCTCCTTTTAAAATGTGAAGGTCTGTACCGCAGATAGTGGTTTTCAGCATTCTGACAACCGCCGCTTTGCTGTTTTGCGGAGTCGGCTTTGGTCTTTCCAAAACTTCTTTTTTACCTGGTCCCAAATATACCAATGCTTTCATTGTCTCACTCATGTTTTTTCCTCCTTGATATGTTAAGCTGTTTTCTTCATGTGTTCATCATATAATAAAAATTTCCGTTTGTAAATAATAAATAAAAAGTTAACAATGTATGATATTTTTTTAACTGATTTGGTTAAATTTATCACAAATCATACAGCTGCTGCACATGACTCCAAACAGGCTGCACGTCCGCAGAATCCACGTTTTTTGCTTTGCCGCCTCGTTTGGCCGTCTCGGTTTTGTAACCAGGTAACGCGGCGGTTTTATCCGGCATGATGCAAAACAAAAAAGCGTTCCCAACGGAACACTTTTGCCGAATTCTTTATTCTGAAAGCAACAACAACGCACAGCCATACGGCGCCAGCGTCAGTATAGTCTTGCAGGGGGCGCTTCCAAGCAGTACGGACGCATGCTCCCATTCCGGCGGTACATTCCATTGCCTGCACGCCGCCGCTCTGTTTACCGCAACAAATAATTTTTGACCCGATGAAACATCCCGGCGGATATACGCAAAGCAGTCGTCCCCCGCGTAATATGGTTCCATACTCCCCCGCTCCAACACCTTGCAGCCGCGGCGGATACGTCCAAGGCTGCGGTACCAGTCGATAAGCTCCGTATTTTCATTCCTCCACGGAAAGCACCCTCTGTTGAACGGGTCGCGGTACCCCTGCAACCCGGCCTCATCGCCGTAATAAATACATGGAACGCCCGGCAGGGTATACTGCACCAGCGAGGCCAGCTTCAACAGTGCCACACCTTTGCTGTACTGCTCCTGAGAAAGCACCGTTTTGCTTTGCCACGCTCTGTCCCGCCCATTGAGCGGCTCCCCTGCCAAAACAGTCAAAATACGTTCTGTGTCGTGGGTACCGATATGGTTCATCAGCAAGTGCACAACCTCCGGCGGATAATGCTCCAGTACGGTCATGATCTGCTCCATCATCTCCGCAGGATGCTTTCCGGTAAAAAAGCCGATGATGGCATCGCGGAACGGATAATTCATCACACTGTCCAACTGCCTGCCCAGCAGATATCTTCTGCGCTGTCCGTAAGCCATTTTATTGGAAGCGTCCTCCCATACCTCTCCCAACAGCAGGGCGTCCGGTTTTACTTTCTTTGCAGCCGCCGTAATATGATCCAGGAACGCATCGGGCAGCTCGTCTGCCACGTCCAGCCGCCAGCCGCTCGCCCCCGCTTTCAGCCATTTCTGTATGATTCCGCCTGTTCCGTTGATAAACCGGTCATAGGACGCATTGTTCTCGTCTACATTGGGCAGGGTGTCAAAATTCCACCAACAGGCGTAGCTGTCCGGCCAGCGATAAAAATGGTACCAGCTGTAATAAGGAGACTTGCGGGATTGATACGCGCCCTCCGTTTGATACCTGCCCTTGCGGTTAAAATAAACGCTGTCACTGCCGGTGTGGCTGAACACGCCGTCTAACACGATGCGTATCCCTCTTTTTTCCGCTTCGCCGCACAGCTGTGTAAAGTCTTCTTCCGTACCCAGCAAAGGGTCTGTTTTTGTGTAGTCTGCCGTATCGTAGCGGTGGTTGGAGTGGGCTTCAAAAACAGGATTCAAATAAATACAGGTCACGCCCAGGTTTTGTAAATAATCCAGTTTCTGCGCAATGCCGCGCAGGTCACCGCCAAAATAATCGGTATTTGTAATTTCTCCCTGCGCGTTGGGGCGCCACTGCGGCTGCTCTCCCCAGCGCCGGTGCAGGTAACGGTCTTTTGGCACATGGGCCTTTTGCATACCGGAATAACAAAAACGGTCGGGGAAAATCTGATACATGATTCCGCCGCTGAGCCAATCCGGTACCGGATAACACGGCTCATACACGGTCAGCTGCCAGCACTCCCCGGCGGGAGCACCGTGCTCGTCCAGACCGCTTTCTCCGCCAAAGCGTTTTGTAATGCCCAAAGTACCCCTCCAGGTGTCGATTTCAAACCGATAGAAATAAAGTCCCGCCTGCATAGGCGTGAAATCGCATTCCCACCACTCACGGTCCTCTCCGTTCATGCCGCACCAAAACAACCCCAGAGTGCTTACCTGCTTTGTAAGGTCTTCCCCTACAGTAAGACGCGCCGCGCTGCACCGCAGTTCCCGTGGCAGCAGCAGCTTAAAATGAACGTTGGTATGCACCTTTACCGCTCCCGTAGGGCTACGGTACACAGGGTCTCTGGAATGAAACATGGTCATCTCTCCATTTTCCGCTTTTGTCTAAATATGGTTACGCCTTTGACGCAGGCGGCTTTTTCACCGTTTTTTTGACAGCGGAAATCCCGGCGTCGGTCTTTTCCCCAAAAGGTACAGGCGCCGCGCCCCAGATATTCTGCGCGTATTCCTCAATGGCACGGTCTGCGGAAAAACGGCCGGCTCCGGCAATATTCACCAGCGCCATTTGCTGCCAGCGATACCGGTCGGCATACAGCCGTTCCGCCTTTTGGTGCACCCTGCTGTAAGAATCAAAATCGGCCAGCACCATATACGGGTCTTTGTGTATCAGGTTATCGGCAATATCGTGGAACTCTACGCCATTCAGGCCCATGCGCAGTTCTTCTACCGTATGCTGGATCACAGGGTCATTTTCGTAAAACAAACGAGGCTGGTACCCGTTTTTTGCCAACGCCTGCGCCTCAGGAGTAGTCATGCCGAACAGCAGCATATTTTCATCGCCTACGGTCTGGTGTATCTCCACGTTAGCCCCGTCCAAGGTACCCAGTGTAATGGCGCCGTTTATCATAAATTTCATGTTGCCTGTACCGGAGGCTTCTGTTCCCGCCAGGGAAATCTGTTCGCTGAGGTCTGCCGCAGGTATCAGCAGTTCTGCCAGTGTAACACGGTAATCCTCCAGATAAATCACTTTCATTTTATCGTTTACCCGCGGGTCACGGTTAATGACTTCCCCAAGCTCCACAATAAAGCGTATCATCTGCTTGGCAAAATAGTAACCGGGCGCGGCCTTTGCGCCGAATATATACGTGCGGGGGGTAAAATCCGCATTGGGATTTTCCCTGAGCCACCGGTAAACGGACAAAATATGCAGGGCGTTTAAGTGCTGGCGTTTATATTCGTGCATTCGTTTGACCTGCACATCAAAAATGGAATTGGGGTCCACTGCGATTTGGTTGCTTTTTTGAATATATGCCGCCAGCCGCTGTTTATTGCGCAGCTTGATTTCTGCCAAGGTGTCAAGCACTGCTTTGTCGTCTTTAAAAGCCAGAAATTTGGATAGCTCCTCCGCATTGCGGATATAGCCCTCCCCTATGGTTTCTGTTAAAAAGGCGGCCAGCCCGGGATTGGACTGGTTCAGCCAGCGGCGGTGTGCTATGCCGTTGGTAACATTTTGAAATTTCTCCGGCATTACCTGGTAAAAATCCCGGAACACCGTTTCCTTGAGCAAGTCGCTGTGCAATTGGGAAACTCCGTTGACGGAATGACTTGCAATCACCGCCAGATTTGCCATTTTCACAAAACCGTCGTTAAGAGGCGCCATGCGGCCCACCTGGTGGCCGTCAATGCCGTTTTCATGCATCTGCGCGCAAAAACGGCGGTTGATCTCCTCTATGATTTGATAAATACGGGGCAGCCGTCTTTTAAACAGCTCCACTCCCCAGCATTCCAGCGCTTCCGCCATGACCGTATGGTTGGTATAGGCAACGGTACGGGTCACGATGTCCCATGCCGCCTCCCAGCCGTAGCCGCATTCGTCCAGCATAATGCGCATCATTTCCGGCACGGCCAGCACCGGGTGGGTATCGTTTAAATGAATGGCCGCCAGCTCCGGCAGATTATCCAGAGAGCTGTAAGTAAACAAATGGCGGCGGATAATATCCTGTATGGTAGCAGACACCAAAAAATACTGCTGGGTCAGCCGCAGGCTTTTGCCCTCCTCATGGTTGTCGCCCGGATACAGCACTTTTGTAATGGCCTCCGCCAAAGCGTTTTGCTCCATGGCACGCAGGTAATCGCCGTCATTGAACAGTTTCATATCAAAATCGGCAGATTTTGCTTTCCATATGCGCAGCACGCTGACACCCTTACCGTTCAGTCCCGCCACATACATATCATACGGCACCGCAATGACCTTTTTATAATCCTTGTGGTTGACAATATGGTACTGATTGTTCCATGCTTCCTCGATATAGCCGTCAAAATGCACTTCCACCGCTTTATCCTGCTGGGGCGTCATCCATATTTTTCCGCCGGGCAGCCATAAATCAGGCAGCTCGGTCTGCCAGCCGTCTACTAACTTCTGGTGGAATATACCGTATTCATAACGCAGGGAATATCCCATAGCGGGATAACCGTCTGTAGCAAGACCGTCTAAAAAACAGGCCGCCAAACGGCCCAGACCGCCGTTGCCAAGGCCCGCGTCCGGTTCCTGCTCGTATACGTTATCCAAATTCACGCCTATATTTTCCAGGGCCTTGCGGAAGTCTTCCTCCAGCCCCAAATGGAACAGATTATTCTTCAGGGAGCGTCCCATCAAAAATTCCATGCAGAGATAATAGATTTTTTTTGATTTCTGCCCGCGGTTCAAAAACGCGCTGCGCCGTTCCATAAGCATTTCCTTGATAATCAGCGCCGCCGCCTTGTAGTATTGCGTATCGGAAGCAGTCTCCGCTTTTTCACCAAACTGGTGCAAAAGCTTTTCCTCTATTTGGGCCTGAATTTTTTTAACAGATGATCGTTCGTTCATACGTTTCCTCCAAAACACATAGAAACAGCCTGTTGAATCCGGGCTGTAAAGACCTAAAATAATAATTATAGAATTATGTTCAGTATATACTAAAACCAGCTGTTTTTCAACTGCAATACCGCCTGCTTGGCAAAAGCGGCGTGTGATAAAAACAACGTATTTTCCCGTATCAAAACAGAACTATGCAAAAATAGCTTTTACTCTGCTGAAAAGAAAAAATATTTATTTTTTATGCAATACTTCTAAAAATAATATTTGATGATTATGCAGGGTATGATTTCCCAAAACAGAGGACACTGTGTACCCGGCTGCCATAAAAATACGGAAAATATATGAAACCTCTTTTAAAAGAATTTGTTTTATACTATAATAATAAATATCAACAGCCTTTGCAATCAGGAGGGTTCCCATGGAAAAAACCAGAGTAAAACTGCGTATCTGCGATATAGACTGCACCATTACCAGCGATGATAACGAAGAATATGTACGCACCATTGGCAATGAGATAGACCGCGCTATCTCCGCTGTTTTAAAAAAGAACGACCGCATTTCTCTGTCCATGGCCGCCATTATCACCGCCATGACATATTGCGATGAATCTGCTAAGGCAAAAGCAGAATTAGCGGAGCTCAGAGCCCTGGACAAGCGCAGGACAAGCGAATACGACCAGCTAAAGCAGGCAGCGGAAACAGCAAAGGCCGAAGCGGAGCAGCTACGCTCTGAACTACAGATACTGCACACATTTTTGACCCAGGATAAGGATATGAAAAAAATGCCCGTTTCCCCCGGTACAGCACCGACGGAAAGCAATGCTTCCACGCCGGTGCAAAACGGCAGTGCTGCCGCCACAGATACTGCTGCACCTGCCGGTGTGCAGGAGGCCCATACGCTGGAGGAACTGCGCAATTCCATTGACGCGGACGCACTTCCGCCTATTAGCAACAGCCTGACGGCAAATGCTCCCGCAAAGCACGGAAAGCAGAACCGGCACCAGAAAAAACAGCAGAAAATGGCACAGAAAGCGGCAGAAAAAGCAGGGCTGATCACAGGCAGCTACACGCGGCCGAAATCGCCCGTAGAGCCTGAACTGCCGTCTGACAGGACATTCCTTGGCTATTTTGAGCAAAAATAACCATACATACAGGCAAATACACTCCCTGGACAGGGAGTGTATTTTTCCATTACGGTAAACTCTTGAATGAAAGGACCTTTGCATGAAAGCACCGAATACCGAACTATTAGCGCCCGCAGGTTCGTGGGAAGCGCTGGAGGCTGCCGTACGCAGCGGTACGGACGCCGTATATTTAGGCGGCAGTCTGTTCAGCGCCCGTGCCAACGCCCAGAACTTTGACAATAAAACCCTGAAACAGGCCGCGGCATACTGCCATGCCCGCGGCGTAAAACTCCATTTGGCGGTAAATACCATTTTACTCAACCACGAGCTTGCACAGGCGCTGGACTTTGTTTCCTTTGCCTGCTCGCTCCCTGTGGACGCGGTCATCGTCCAGGATACGGGTCTGCTGCATCTGCTGCGCAAGGCCGCGCCGCAGCTGCCAATCCATGCTTCCACCCAAATGTCCGTGCATACACCCCAGGGAGCAATCCTGCTGGCGGAACAGGGCGTTTCCCGCGTGGTACTGGCACGGGAGCTGTCCTTGAAGGAAATCAGGGACATTTCCCGTGCCTTAAAAGAAAACGGCTTGGCGCATGTGGAAATTGAGCATTTTGTGCACGGCGCACTGTGCATGTCCGTTTCGGGCCAATGTTATTTCAGTTCTCTGCTGGGGTCCCGCAGCGGCAACCGGGGTCAATGCGCGCAGACCTGCCGCCTGCCCTTTTCCGTAAAGAACGGAACAGGTTATGATTTGAGCTTAAAGGATTTATCCATGATCCAGCGGGTAGGAGAGCTTGTTGAAGCGGGCGTGACCTCCTTTAAAATTGAAGGACGCATGAAACGTCCGGAATACGTGGCAGCCGCGACAGCCGCCTGCCGCCTTGCTCTGGACCGTCAGTCCATTCCCCGGGACCTGACGGAAAATCTGGAAGCAGTGTTTTCCCGTTCCGGTTTTACCGCAGGCTACCCTGACGGAAAGCTGGGACGGGAAATGTTCGGCATACGCACAAAGGAGGATGTGACCGGCGCAACAAACGCTGTGTTCCGGCAGCTGCACGGCTATTATAAGACAGAACGCCCGTCCGTACCCGTTACATACAAGCTGACGATACAAAAAGACCAGCCCGTTACCGTTACCGCCGCAGACCGGAACGGCCATTGCGTTACGGTATTAGGAGATATGCCCCAGCAGGCCGTCAGCCGTCCCATAGAGGAAAACCGCTGTATAGAGCAATTGAAAAAAACAGGCGGGACCCCCTTTTACTGCGAATCGGCTGTATGCACGGTAGCGCCCGGCCTGACCGTACCTATGTCCCTGCTCAACCGGCTGCGCAGGGAAGCGCTGGAAAAACTGCAAAAGCTGCGGGAACAGCTTCCGCCTATTCCGTTTACTCCGGTTGCCCCACCCGCGCAAGCACCGCGAAAAACTGCGCAGCCCCTGCCGCTCAGGGCTGTATTTACCCAGGTGCATAATGCAGAAGATATACCCGCCTGCGTCGGCAGCTGCGAACGAGTCTATATCCCCATAAACACAACCGAGCGCGTGGTAAAAAGCCTGCAGGAACGCGGACTGCCACTGGCGATTACCATGCCCCGCGGTATGTTCGGTACAGAAAAGGCCGTTGCGGCCCGGCTGGAACAATTTTTAGCATGGGGTATCTCCCACGTGTGGGCAGGCACTGTAAACAGCGTAGCACTGGCTAAAAAATCAGGCTGCCACATTCACGGAGGATATTCCCTGAATGTAACGAACACAGCGGCTTTACAATGGTACGAACAGTTAGGCCTTGACGACCTGGAGCTAAGCTACGAACTGACTTTAAAGCAAAGCGCGCAAATCGGCGGCGGTCTTCCCCGCGGTTTGCTGCTGTACGGCAGACTGCCGCTGATGCTGTGCCGTAACTGCCCGGGCAAAAATGACGGCAAAGGCTGCAAAAATTGCAGCGGTACCACATGGCTGACCGACAGAAAAAATATAAAATTTCCCGTACAGTGCGACCAGGGATGCAGTGAGGTTTTAAACGCGGTCCCTTTGATAATGTGCGATAAAATTTCTGATATTTCCGGTATGGATTTTGGCGTACTGCGGTTTACTGTGGAAAACTCTGTGGAAATTGAGGAAACTTTTCATCGTTTTCTGCTGCAAAAAGCGCCTGCGGGACATTATACCCGCGGTTTGTACGAAAAAGGAATAAAATGAGTTATGTAAAGTGCAATTTTTTGTGGAAAAGTTGAAAGTGATAAAAAAGGAGAATATCATGCTGTATTTGGCTTCTGCTTCCCCCCGCCGAAGAGATTTATTGACTCTGGCAGGCTTTCGGTTCACAGTAGAGCCCGCCCAAATCAATGAGACGCTTTCCGGAGATGATCCTGCATGTCTGGTGCAGAATCTTGCATTAAAAAAAGCCAGAGCCGTCGCGGCCCGCCACCCGGACGATATTGTGCTGGCAGCGGACACAGTGGTTGCTCTGGACAATCATATTCTGGGCAAACCACAGGACAAAGCTCATGCCGCGCAAATGCTGCGTATGCTGTCCGGCCGTGTCCACCAGGTATATACGGGCTACTGCATATTGAAACAAAACCGCTGTGAGATCGGCGTATGCCGCACAGGCGTTGAATTCTACCCCCTGTCCGAAACGGACATAGAAAGCTACATTGCAACGGGCGAGCCTTTGGACAAGGCCGGCGGATACGGCATTCAGGGACTGGGCGCACTGCTGGTACGCGGTATAAACGGGGATTTTTACAATGTGGTAGGACTGCCTGTGGGAGAAATCAGCCGGCTGCTGCATACCTTTGGCGTCTGAAGTGTATCATCGGCAAAACCGGCCGTCGTTTTCCATGGGAAAGCGGCGGTGATTTTTTCGATTGTTTACAAAATTTTTGGTTGAGAATTGTCCCGTAAAAGGTTATAATAAATTGGAATAGAAGTTTCTGAGCCATACAATAATAACAGATAAAGATAATGATACAGAACAGTTAACGGATTACCGTCTGAAGACGGACGAAAGGGGAAAATCAATGTTTTCAAAAGATATTGGAATCGACCTGGGTACAGCCAATACCCTTGTCTATATGAAAGGAAAGGGTATCGTTATGCGCGAACCGTCCGTTGTGGCGGTAGATGTGCGCTCTGATACGGTTCTTGCCGTTGGTTCCGAAGCGAAAAATATGATAGGCCGCACGCCGGGCTCTATTGTGGCTGTGCGCCCGCTCAAAGACGGCGTTATTGCGGATTTTGATATTACAGCTACCATGCTCAAGCATTTTATCCGCCAGGCGACCAAATCCGGCACTTTTGGCCGCCCGCACATTGTAGTCTGTATCCCGTCCGGCGTTACGGAGGTGGAACGCCGTGCCGTTGAGGACGCCGCACGTCAGGCTGGCGCCAATCATGTGGATCTGATTGAAGAGCCCATGGCCGCTGCAATCGGCGCGGGGCTTCCCGTAGGCGAACCCTGCGGAAGCATGGTGGTAGATATCGGCGGCGGTTCAACAGAGGTTGCCGTGATTTCTTTAGGCGACATTGTTACCTCCTGCTCCGTACGCATTGCGGGGGACAAGCTGGACGAAGCCATTATCAACTATGTAAAGCGCAAATACAACCTGCTTATCGGCGAGCGTACTGCTGAAGCCATCAAAATGAACCTTGGCTCCGCTTACCCTAACGAGGAAGTGGATCATTCCGCGTTAGACGTCAAAGGACGCAATATGACCGACGGCCTGCCAAAAAACGTGACTATTACCGGCCCGGAAGTACGCGAGGCTCTGGAAGAGCCGCTGGGTTATATTGTAGACGCCATCAAAAACACACTGGAAAAAACGCCGCCTGAGCTGGCAGCGGATATTATAGACAATGGAATCATGCTCACCGGCGGCGGTGCGCTGATACGCGGTTTGGATCGTTTGATCACCCACGAAACAGGTATGCCCGTCCACGTGGCAGAAAACGCAATCGACTGTGTGGCGGAGGGCACCGGCAAGCGTCTTGAAATTGAACTGCCCACGCAGGGCTTTAAGTCTCGCCGCAAATAAAGATATATTTCCACTAAAGCGGAGGGTTTGGGCCCTCTGCTTATTTTCGTCTTACAACCAGAGCAGCTTACGCAAAAGGAGGTCTGTTTATGAAAGCGTTTTTCCGCAGTAAAAATTTTATTGTGTTTATAGGTGTTATCTGTGCCTTGACGGCCGTCATCATCTATTCCTCCTGTACAGGCGGAGCTGCGTTTTCCAATATTTTCGGCGCGGTCATCTCTCCCATGCAGAAAGCGGCGGCCGCGGCAGCAAACAACGCACAGGCCTCTCTTTCCCAGGCGACCCGCTCTTACGAGGAACTGGCCGCCGAAAACCAACAGCTGAAACAGCAGATAAGCGAGCTTAACCAGCAATTGGTAGAGTTTTATCAATATAAACAGGAAAATGCGCAGCTGAAAAATTATTTAGGACTGAAAGAAAGCAATCCGGACTATCAATTCGTATCGGCCTCCGTTATCAACCGTGACCCGAACAATGCGTACTATACCCTTACCCTGGACCAGGGCAGCAGTGCGGGCGTCAAAGTAAACGACCCCGTAATAACCGACCAGGGCGTTGTAGGATGGGTTTCCAACGTCAGCGCCATGTACTGCGAAATCACAACGATTTTATCTCCAAGCACCAATATTTCTGCCACGGATAAGGTGAACAGGGAAAGCGGTATCGTCAGCAGCAATGCGCAGCTGGCGGACCAGGGGCTGGTCAAGCTGGGACTGCTGGAGGCGGGCACCGCCGTGCAGGCAGGAGACATTATTGTCACCAGCGGCATTGGAGGCAGGTTCCCCAAGGATTTGATGATAGGAACAGCGCTTGAGGTACGCCCCGAGGAAGGCGATGTTTCTCTGTATGCCACCGTGGAACCTTTTGTGGATATCAAAACGGTACGGGACGTGGTCATCATCACCGGCTTTCACGGTCAGGGCGAGGTCATGGACAGTGTCTCCTCCGACGGAGGGTGAGCAATGAAATATCTTCACCTGTTAAGACACGCCGCATATACCATTGAAATCATTTTATTTTTTATCATACAGCAAACTCCCGGACTGATACCCTCTGTTTACGGTATACTGCCGACCCTTTTGATTCCTGCCGTTTGCTCTGTCGCCATGTTTGAAAATCCTCTTTGCGCTCTGGCTTATGGGGTTTTCGGTGGTTTTTTGCTGGACTACGGCACCAATGCCGTGTTCGGCTTTCACGCTTTGATTTTAGGTGTGATTTGCTTTATCATCTCATTTTTGGTGCAAGACGTGTTCCATAACAATTTTTTGACCGGCCTGATTATGACACTTACGGCCATTGTGGTCGTTCTGCTGCTGCAGTGGCTCTTTTTATATGCGGCTAAGGGCTATGACTCCCCCGTCTATGTTTTGTACCGCCACTATTTGCCCCGCATGGCTTATACTCTTTGTACGGTTCCCGTATTTTATTATTTTAACCGGGGACTTTCTTACCTGTTCCGTAAAAAACACCCTAAAGGCTAATGCGCGCTTTTACTGATTTTTGCTTGTTTGTTCACCCAGCCGTCATATTGCTGTGTGAAAATAAACATATTTACCGCAAGGTATTATTTTAACATGGAAAGGAGCCGCTCCGTTGAAACTTCGCAAATCCGGAAAAAGAAAACGTGATTGTGTAAAAGACCGCATACAATTGCGTTATGCCGTACTGGGCGGCATTCTGGCAGTTTGCATGGGCGTGTTTGTGTACAGGCTGGTCGACTGGCAGCTGATTAACGGAGAACAATATTTGCAGCAGGCAAACGCCACCTATGTTTCCACTGTAAATTTAAGCGCCGCCCGGGGTGAGATTCTGGATACCAACGGCGAACCGCTGGCCGCCAATAAAACAGGCTACAATATTACGTTTGACCAAACGTATCTGGACAAGCAAAAGCAAAACGAAATTATTAAAAATCTGATCCATTTGCTGACGCAGAGAAACGAGTCTTGGATAGATGAGCTGCCTATTATCATAAACAGCAGCGGCCAATATGAGTTTGTACAGGGTAAAGAATCTGAAATAGAGACGTTAAAAGGAAAAAACTTTTTAAACCTCAATGCCTATGCCACAGCAGAAATGTGTATGCAGCAGCTGATAGAGCTGTACGGAGTAGAGGGCTTCTCTCCTGAGGATACCAGAAATATTTGCTCTGTACGCTATAACATGACCAAAAATATGTTCAGCATCTCCAACCCATATACCTTTGCGGAGAACATTTCCAAGGATACGGCCTCTATCATTCAGGAAAATTCGGCGAATCTGCCGGGAGTGACCATTGAGATTACCACCATACGCTCGTACGAGGACGGTACCCTGGCGCCTCATTTGATTGGCACCATCGGCGCTTTATCCCCCGGTGAATACGATACGCTGAAAGACCAGGGCTACGCCTATGACGACAAAATAGGCAGAAGCGGCATTGAATCCGCCTTTGAATCGGAACTGCGCGGCACCGACGGTACCAAGGTGGTGGAAACCAATCCGGACGGCACAGTCAGCTCTGATACCGTGACCCAGCAGCCCGTTGCGGGAAACACCGTTTATACCACGCTGGACAGCAACCTGCAAAAGGTAGCTAATGTTTCCCTCGCAAACAACGTGCAGGCGGCACAGCGGGCCGGCGCCTCTACAGCAACACAATACGACGGCGAGGACTGTGTGGCCGGCGCTGCGGTGGTACTGAATGTAAAAGACTTTTCCATCTTGGCAGCATCCTCCTACCCAAGCTATGACCTGACAAAATATTTGGAGGACGGAAATTATTATACTTCTTTGATGACGGACGAAACAAATAAACCGCTGCTCAACCGCGCATTTGACGGCAGCTACGTACCCGGCTCTATTTTCAAGCCTCTGGTTGCGGCAGCCGCACTGCAGGAAGGCACCATTGACACCGGCACCCGTATTACCTGCAACCACACTTATACATTTTTCGCACCAAGCTATATGCCTACCTGTATGGGCTGGCATGGCAGCATCAATTTACAGCAGGCTATTAAAGTCTCCTGCAATGTGTTCTTTTATGAAGTCGGACGTCTGCTGGGCATTGAAAATATTGATTTATACGCAAAACAGTTCGGTTTGGGAGAAATGACCGGCGTGGAGATCGGCGAAAGCCCCGGCACGCTGGCAAGCCCGGAATACCGTACTGCCAACGGCGGCGTTTGGCAGCCGGGCGACGTGATCCAGGCCGCCATCGGGCAGTCGGACAATGCGTTTACCCCTTTGCAGCTGGCAGCGTACTGCGCCACCATCGCCAACAACGGTACCCGGTTAAAAACCCACCTGGTTAAACAGGTTACCAATTATAACCGCGACCAGGTCATTTCTCAAACACAGCCGGAGGTCGTTTCGCAGGTGGATATTTCTCAGGAAAATTTAAAAATTGTGCAGGAGGCTATGCGGGGCGTAACGCAGTCAGGCGGCACAGCAGGCTCTGTATTCGGCAATTACGGCATTGCTGTTGCGGCCAAAACAGGTACCGCCGAAAACCCGGGTCATTCGGATAACGCCACCTTTATTGCGTACGCACCTTATGATGACCCTGAAATTGCCGTGGCCGTTGTACTGGAATACGGTTCCCGCGGTTCGTATGTGATGAATGTTGCAAAGGATATTTTCGACGCGTATTTCTACGGAAAAACCGTAGATGAAAACGGCGCGCTGGTTATGCCGGAGTAAAAATACGGCCTGCTTTTGCGAAAATAAAATATTTATTCCAAAAAATTACAAAATATACTGTATTTTACAAAATTCTGTGTTATAATAGTTTACATGCAGTAAGGAAACGCTTTATGAAATGTTCAAAAAGGTGTAAAACTTTTCAGCATTATGACCGTGGAAAAATATACTTTTATGAATCTTTTGTGAATTCCTTCTTTTTGATTCCAAAACTGTACAAAAAATTTTGACTGCGATACTGAATTATGGTAAAATATTGATGAGGTTTTAATATGGGATTAGTAACAGTTATCACATCCGGCAAAGGCGGCGCGGGCAAATCCACAGTCAGTGTAGGCCTGGGCTGTACCCTTGCAAAAAACGGAAAAAGAGTTCTTTTGATTGACGGCGACGCCGGACTGCGCAGTTTAGACGCTATGCTGGGCGTGGAACAGGAATTGGTATTCGATATTTCTGACGTTGTAAACGGAAACTGCGAGCCAATCAAAGCCATTTATTCCTGCCGGGAATACACGGGGCTGGACAATTTATTTTTGCTGCCGGCTCCGGCGGCGGAAAAAAACACCGTTCACCCGGACATTATGAAACAGCTGGTGCCTATTTTGTCAAGGTATTATGACCACGTTATCATCGACTGTCCGGCGGGTATCGGCAAGGGTTTTGCTTCCGCTGTGGCGGCCGCCGACCGGGCTTTGATTGTCAGCACGCCAGACCATGTTTGTATTCGCGACAGCGGCAAGGTCCACCAGATGCTGGACGAGCATGGCATTACACAGCAACGGCTGGTGATTAACCGTTTTGTTTATCAGAACTTCCGTAAAATGCAGCAATACCAGGACATTGATTCGATTATTGACGAGATTGGCGTCCGTTTGATTGCCATACTGCCGGACGACATTGGTTTGCAGACCAGTCCCGCAAAAGCGGTGGTTAATCAGCCCCGTTCTTCGGGCGCAATGGCTCTGCAGCGGCTGGCCGCACGGCTTGAAGGTGAATCTGTTCCTTTGTTCCCATTGGATAGATTGTAAAATCTTCCCTTTTCATTTTGTACATATAAAGGAGGGGCTATTGTGAACATTGCTTTGATTGCGCACGACGCGAAAAAAGAATTGATGGTACAATTCTGTATTGCGTACTGCGGGGTGCTCAGCCGCCATAACTTATGCGCTACCGGCACCACGGGCAAAATGGTAACAGAGGCCACAGGATTAAAAATACAGCGTTTTTTGTCCGGCGCGCAGGGAGGCGACCAGCAAATTGCGTCCCGCATTGCGTGCAACGAAATTGATATGCTTTTATTTTTCCGCGACTCTTTAACGCCAAAGCCGCATGAGCCCAGCGATATGCACCTGCTGCGGCTGTGCGACGCGCATAATATTCCGTTTGCAACAAACATTGCCACCGGCGAGGTACTAATCCACGGGCTGGAGCGCGGCGATTTGGAATGGCGCAATTTACTGCGGGAACCGGAAGCATAATAACCATACATATTTTAAAAGCGCTTGTCTGCTTTTGCAGATAAGCGCTTTTTTATACCCTTTACACCAAACTGCCGCTTTTTATGTTTTTGACACTGCGCGGTACGCCCTGTCACATTTTTATTCGTACAGGACAAACAATCAAACACCGGTGATGTGACGAATTTTCACCAATTGGTATATTTTTTAATTTTTTAAGGTGAAAATATTTCACTTTTACTTGTATTTTATTTTTTATTGTGTATAGCGTCTTTTATATAAACAGCTGAATTATATTTGTCTTTATTTAGTGAAATATTTTCACTAAAAATTTATTTAAATAATAAATGCAATAAAACGTGAAGTAATTTCACCAAATAATTGCAGGGGTTAAGAGTGTGGCAAAACGCAAGTATATGTGAAATATCGTCACATATACTTGCGTTTTTATAAGTTTATATTTCGGGCACGTAAAAGCAAAACCACCCCATAAAATATGGAGTGGTTTTGCTTTTGTACCTATTTTTTAAGGTATTCCTGTTAAACCCTTGCCCCTTTAGGGGTACGGTTTTATTTGCAGGGTTTAAACTTAGATTTGTTCTACGTAATAAGTCAATACGTCTTGAGAAGTTGCACCAGCGTCTACATTGGCTGCAGCACTATCGTCAGTTACTTCTGCCTGACCATAAAAAGTTGTTTGAGTCGCTTCCAAGTATGTACCTGCAATCAAACTTGTTGCACTAGCCTCTTCCTTAGTGGAACCTGTGTTTACCAATGTCGTTGATTGAGCAAAGTTACCACTTGTAGTAGAATATTTCAGTGTGTACGGAATTTCGCCCGCATCACCTGTCATTTTGTATGAATTTTGGGAGTACACTTTTACCTCTACTTGCAAATCCTGCGCTAAAACTGTACCTGCACTCGGATTTAAAGTTACATCCATCGATTTTGTTTCAACCCCGGTAAATGTAACACCGGAGGGCACTGTTACATAGTAGTCTGTAACGCCGGAAGGCTGCAGTGCGTCTGCTACATAGGACACCGTTACGTCCTTGTTATCTGCCGCGCTCGCGCTCAGGCCCAGCGGCGCTGCAGCTGCTACTGCCAGTACGCCTGCCAATACAATTCCTGTTACTTTTCTTTTCAATACCATAATTTGTTCCTCTCTTTCTTGTTTTGCACTTTTGTGCAAATGCTTTTGTTTGCTTGGTTTGTGTGCCTACAGTTCGATATATCTTAGCTTTCCACTATTTCTTTCCCATCATCCTCCTCTTCTTTCCTTCTCTTCCCTAACAGTATCCACACCATTGCCAGCAATGACGCAGCTCCCGCCAGAGTATATATCCAAGCAGAAGATGATGTATCTCCTGTTTGCACCTGGTTCCCGCCCTTGTCTATGATGACTGCGTTGGGCGTGTTGTCCGTACCCGGCACAACGTTTGCCTGCTGTACCGTATACGTCATTGTGACGTTTCCCTGTGACGCCGCCGACGCGCTGCCCGCGCCGATCATTCCCGCCGCCAGCACCCCCATGAGCATGACGATGATTTTCTTCTTATTCTTCATTTCTCCTCATCCTCCT
>CALWUX010000039.1 GCA_944384795.1 uncultured Clostridia bacterium
GTGCAAAAGAAATGTTTCAGGAGGTAGCCGGCCGCCAGGCAGAGCAGGACGTCATTATCAAAGCGGCGGCAGTTGCGGATTATACGCCCTGTGAGTACCATGCGCAAAAGATAAAAAAGGGACAGGAGCATACAACGCTCGATTTACAGCGCACGCAGGACATTTTAGCTTATTTGGGCGCGCACAGAAAAGAAGGGCAGTTTTTGTGCGGCTTTTCCATGGAAACGGAGCATATGCTGGAATACGCCCGCAGCAAGCTGGAAAAAAAACAAATCGACATGATTGCGGCCAACAACGTAACAGAAGCCGGCGCCGGCTTTGGCACAGGCACAAACGCAGTCACGCTCATTACAAGGGAGGAAGAGATCGCCCTGCCAGTACAAAGCAAGGAAGCGGTGGCGGTACGCCTGCTGGACGAAATACTCAAAGCCAGAAAGAAAAAAATACAATAAGAAAATCCCTCTCTGCAAACAGCGGAAAGGGATTTTTTATTTGTAAAAAACAGACCAAAACGCTTATTTATAAAATGTTTTGAAAATACGGCATTTCCGCTTCGCTGAGCTGCTGTACCATTTCCGCAATGCGGCTGCATTCCGCCCGGACGTCCGCTTCCTCTCCAAGCTCAATATAAGCCGGCAGGGCAGACAGAGAGCGGTCGATTTCCTCCAGCCGCGTGTGGGACATAAATGTGCACAGCACCGCATGGCGGCTCTGCCATTTTTCTTCCGCCTGCCGGCTCAGGGTCAGGGCGGCGGCTTTGTCCTTTGTCAGTATTTCCGTAATTTGTGTCATTTCCTGAGAGAGGGAAGCGGTAATGCTGCTTGTGGAAAATCCAGCCCAAACGCACAGGGCTGTCAAAACAGCCAGCAATCCCGCCGCAGCCCATAGCCTGTTCATGAAGTTGCTCCTTTCGTCTTTTCTATGATTTTATAGTCGCCGTTCCGGTTGGCGGTCATAATGAATACGTCCTGCATATCCCGGTTTTCCCGCTGTAAAATCTGCCGTACCCATTGGGCGTCCTTTTGGCACAGCTTCAGGGAAAAATCAGACAGCTCCCCATCGCTGATGATCACGGTTTCGATTCCCTTGTCCGCAACCTGCAGCTGGAGCATCTCGGCGGACACCGTTTCCTTTTCCGGCTTTTTTACCACGCTGATTTTCCCGTTGGTCTCCATAATGGCATAAGCAACGTCCTGCAAAGAAAATACATCCTTTTGCCGCAGCTGTTCAAAGAGATCCTCAATGGTAATGCGCAGCCTGCGCATTTGCTTTTGGTCCACCTTACCGTCGTTGATCAGCACAACGGGACTGCCGCATACGGCTTTGCGAAAGCTGGAATGCTTTACCATCAATGCAGAGACCACGATTTCCGCAATTACCAAAACGGCAATGGGTACGATTCCGCTGGCAAGGGGCTGGGCAGTATCCTGCATGGGAATAGCGGCAATGTCCGAAATCAGCAGTGTAACCACCAGTTCAGAGGTCTGCAAATCGCTGATTTGCCGTTTGCCCATGATCCGAATCGCAAAAATAATAAAGGTATACAGCAGCGCGGCGCGAATAATGGAAATAATCACGATCAATCACCCAAAATTTCAATATACTGTGAGTATGCTGCATGGAAATGGGTTTTATACATCAACGTTTGTCCGGCAGAGGGTTCGCGTGCGTTCCATAAACAAAAAATAAGGTACGGCAAAATCGTCTTCGCCGTACCTTATGTTATCGTTTTTTTATGTTAGAATCGGTTATTTGGAGCGCGCTTTCTTTTTCAAAACAATACCCGCGGCGGCCATGGCCATAGCCATAGCGGACACAGCCGCAGTGATGATCCAGAACCGGTGATTTGCTGCATCGCCGGTTTGCGGGGAAGTAAGCGCCGCGCCCATTTGCTGTGCCGCTGTATCCACAGGAGGCGTTCCTGTCATTGCCTGCGGCGCATTGCTTTCATTTACGGTAATCGTAAAGGTCGTGGTAAAGCTGCCGTAAGAAACAGTCACAGTCTGCGGGCCAATCACCGCTGCGTCATAGCCGGTGATTACAACATCGGCAGTATTGGCGGCCAGCGCCATGGTTTCCGTAGTACCGTCGTTGTAAGTCAGCAGCAGAGAAGCGCCGGTCAAATCCAAAGCCTCGCCCTCTTTGTAAGTGGTCTTGGTGGGCGGCGTAACGGCAATGCTGTGTAATTGCTTTGCGTTTACGGTTACCTCAAAGGTATCCGTAAAATTACCATAGGAAACCGTTACCTGCTGTAAGCCGGTGACGGCAGGATCGTAGCCTGTTATCATATTTTCCGTTACCGGAATGGTGTCCGTAGATTGATCGTCATAGGTCAGCAGTAAAGAAGCGCCGGTCAAATCCAAAGCCTCGCCCACTTTGTAAATGGTCTTGGTAGGCGGCGTAACAGCAATGCTTCGCAGCTGTTTTGCGCTGACGGTCACATCAAAATTTTCTGTAAAGCCGTTGTAGGTAACCGTCAGGGTCTGCACGCCCTCCGTTGCGGAATTGTATCCGCTCACCATATCCGGGGTCACGGTTATCATGTCGGTGGTGCTGTTGTCATAGGTCAGCAGCAGAGTAGCCCCGGTCAAATCCAAAGCCTCACCCACTTGGTAGGTAAGCTTGTTCGGCGGGATCAGCTGAATGCCCTTCAGCTGTCTTGCGTTCACAGTTACGTTAAAGGTCTCTGTCAGGGTTCCGTAAGTAACGGTTAAGGTCTGCTGTCCCGTTTGGTTGGCATCATAACCTGTCACCATATCTTCGGTTACGGTAACCGTACTGTTTGTACCGTCGTTATAGGTCACCTGTAAAGAAGCGCCGGTCAAATCCAAAGCCTCACCCTCTTTGTAAGTGAGCTTGGTCGGCGGGGTAAGGGTCATGCTCTGGGGCTGTTTTGCGCTGATATTCACCGTAAGGGTCGTCGTCTGGCCCTCGTAAGTAACGGTAATGTTTTGCTGTCCAACGGTATTCATGTCAGGTAAATTTGCCAGCATATCCTCTGTCAGCGGAATCGTCGCATTGGAGCCGTCGCTGTAAGTGACCTTCAGGTTCAGCCCGCTGAGAGAAAAGGTCTGTCCCTCAATGTAATCCACGGTACCGCCGGTGCTGTCCACAGCAATGGCAGTCACGGTTTTCACCGGATTTTCCGCGGAGAACAGCTCTACCGTATACTCAAAGGGAATCTCTGCGCCGTTCTGCTTAATACCGTAAATATAGATTTCTAAAGTATCGCCCTCCGCAAACCGGTGCGCCTGGCCGGAAGTAGCAGGCATAAAGATAATGGAAGTGCTGGTTCCGCCGTAGCTGTCGCTGTTTACAAACAACGGATTATTAAGATCTCTTATCTCTTCCGGTGTTAATTGAGTTGCGTCTGACACAGTAGCAAAGGTGTAATTTGTTTTTTCCAATGTGCTGTAAATATTGACCTTAATGTCCGCCGGATTGATTTCGTAGTCCCTGCTGTAAAAAGTTACATTAAAAGCCGGCGTATACTGGTAAAGCTCAATGGGGGTCAGCGGTGCGGGCCAGGCAACATAGTTGGTGGTGCTTCTGGCGCTTTGGTAGGTGGTATCCATGGTGCGCATGGCAGTATAGCTTCCGTAGCCGCCGGCATAGATAAACCCAAAGCCGGTTTTGCCCATAGCCGGGTCCAGCACCCATCTGCGGTGTCCCATCATCGGCAAATTATTCACATCGGAATCGTCCATATAGCCCTGCAGCACCGAGGCGGCAGGATTACGGTATCCTGCACCGAGATTGGAACTTGCCGCTCCCTGATACCCCAGGTTGTAAAACGTATCTTCCATACCGGAAGGCTTTGCAGGGGCATGTGACAAAGCATCGTTCGCGGCAACCAAAACAGAAGCGTGCTGTGCCTGCGAAGTATAAGCTGCATCCAAAGTCACGTTGTCCTGCAAGCCGGCTACGAACCTTATCAGGTTTACCATGTCCAGGCCCGCCTGCAAATCCAAATCCGAAATTTGTCCCGCTTCATACGGCGCTGTCGCGCTGGGCGGAATCACATTTGTAATGCTTTCGTTCAAATCAGGCATTAAATCCTGATATTTCTGGATAATTTCTTCCTTTGTCCTTGTGGCAAGGCCGGACGGCTGTGTGGCCGCAAGCGTGCTTGCCCCGTTGGACTGCGTGGCAAATACAGTCACAATGCCGCTGGTAAGCACAAGCACAGCGGCCAGCAGGGCTGCCAATAGCTTTTTCATTTCTCCGTACTCCTTTTCAATAATATTTCAGTTTCATATATAACTTGACAAAACCAGTTTAACGTAATTCCCAGGGTTTGTAAATAAAAAAACGCAAATTTTCACATGGTTTTTTACAGAAAAATCAAAAAAGAAACATATCCTATCATCTCAGTGGTATTTATACACAAAACTTTGCATAAAACATGGGGAAAACGACCAATCCATTATTTTTGCAAACCGGGGTTTTCACCCTGCCTGCGGCGCGCTTATCGCAAACAAAAAAGAAAAAACTGAATAAAAACAGCCGTTGCCGCGCACAGTATAAAATAAATGCACAAAAACGGAATGGAGTGAGCGTATGGGCACAAAAGACCAGGTGCCGCAAAAAATATCCGCTTCTCTGCTGGAAAACCTGATCTACCTGCGCCGGCAGTTTGACGGGAGCATGGATTTTATTATCCGCCGGTTTCAAATAGGGGAGCGCAAAGCCGCTTTGATCACCATAGACAATTTGATAGACAAGCAGACCATCGCCCAAAGCATTTTAAATCCCATACGGCGCGCCGGCCTGGACAAACAAAGCGGAACGGAAATGATGAAAGAGATCCGGGACAGCATCCTGACCACCGTGGACCAGGAGCAAATGGTGGAGTTTGACACCCTGCTGACCAAGCTGATGAGCGGCTTTGCCATGCTGGCGGTGGACGGCTGTGACTTTATGCTGTCCATAGGCGTGCAGAGCTACGCTTACAGAAGCATCAGCGAGCCCAGCAACGAGGTCGTGCAAAGAGGCTCCCGGGAGAGCTTTGTAGAGCCCTTTGTCATCAATATTTCCATGATACGCCGCCGTATGAAAACACCCAAGCTCAAATTTGAGCGTGTCCAGCTGCAATCCGAAAGCAACACGGACGTTTGCCTCTGTTATTTAAGGGACAAGGTCTCTCCCGAAATACTCAGCCAGCTCAAAAGCAATCTGAGCAAAATCAAATTAGGCGCTGTCATGGCCTCCGGCTATCTTGCGCCGTTTATCGAGCGCAGGGGACTGTTCAACGGGGTAGGCGTGTCCGAGCGGCCGGACACCGTGTGCGGCAAAATCAGCGAGGGGCGAATCGCCGTCATCGTGGACGGAACGCCCAATGTGCTGATCGTACCGTATTTGTTTATTGAAAACTTTCAAACCTTTGACGACTACGCGGCCCGTCCGTTTTTTGCCACCTTTACCCGCTGGCTGAAGGTGTTTGCTTTTTTCCTGTCCATTTTTCTGCCCGGCTTTTATGTGGCAAGCGGCACCTTCCACCCGGAATTCCTGCCCCAGGCCTTGCTGACCAAAATCGTGCAGGCTCAGGCGGGCACACCGTTTTCCCTTATGGTGGAGTGCATTATGATACACATTATTTACGAAATACTGCGGGAAGCGGGTCTGCGGGTGCCAAAGCCGCTGGGCCACGCGGTCAGCATAGTGGGCGGTTTGGTGGTGGGCGAAGCCGCGGTACAGTCCGGGCTGGTAGGGCCGCCCACCCTGATGGTCATTGCCCTGACCGCCATTTCCTCCTATGTGGTGCCCAGCCTGTACGAACAGACCGCCGTGCTGCGTCTTGTTTTTATTTTGATTGGAGGCACGCTGGGCTTTTGGGGCATCACCCTGGGCTTTGGCATGATACTCATCAGCCTGTGTGCCGAAAGCGTTTATAAAATCCCCTTTTCCGCGCCGCTGTCCCCGCTGCGCCTGAAAAGCATGCGGGACGTTGCCATACGCGCAAGCTGGAAAGTACTGCGCAGAGATACGGAAAATATACAGGATATGCCCGGCTCCAATGCAAAAAAGAAATGAGGCGTTTTATAATGAGCAGAAAATGTGTCATCGGCGCAGGCCCGCTGTTCAGCCTGCTGCTGGTCAGCAGCCTGATCATCATGATCACAGTCAACAGCACCTGGACTGGGGGCGGGGATTTCCTTGACGGCGTCATCTCCTGTGCCATTGCGTTTGCGGCAAATTTTATCGCGGTCATTCCCTTGGGGCTGCTGTACCGCAGAAAGCCCACCATGAACATTTTAGACCACGGCTATTACCTGACCGGCTGGTTCGGCGGGGTGCTTGCTTTGTTCTACGGTTTTTACTTCCTTACGGTAGACTGCTATTACCTGTCTGTGTTCCAGGTTTTCAACGCCAATATGATCGACCCGGAAATGCCCTCCTGGCTGATTGTCATCGCCGTGCTTGCCGCCGCCGTTTACGCGGCGTGGAAAGGGGTGGAATCCATTACCAGGGCGTCTGTTTTCATTTTGGTCATGCTGCTGGCAGGCCTTGCGTTTATTCTGCTTACCTCCATTGCGCAGGTAAAGCCGGAAAACTTCAAACCCGTGCTGTACAACGGCTGGGAACAGACCATACGGAGCACCATGCTGTTTTTGGGCAGGAGCACCGGCCTTGCCACCCTGGCGGTCGTGCTGCCCGTTACCAAGGGCGGCAAAAAAACAGGCTTTGCGGTCTGGAACATCGTCACATACGTGCTCATGAGCGCCATTATTGTAATCATGGTAGGCGTGCTGGGCAACGCGCTGCAAATACAGATGTTCCCCATGCACACGCTGGCGGCTGTATCGGGCATCGGCCCGTTCCAGCGTATGGATTCCGTGTTTTTGGGCATCTGGCTTTTGGGTGTATTTATCAAAATTGCCGTGGATTTGTATTTGTTCGGCAGCTGTATGCAGCGGGTGTTCCGTATCCGCCGGGGCGGCTTTTTTATCATCGGCGGCGCGCTGGCGGTGGGAGCTGTCTCCGTACTCATTACCAAGTCCGTTGCGCTGCAGCACCTGTTTTTTGATATTTACCTGCTGGCGCCGCTGACGCTGCTGGCGTCCTTTGTCATACCCCTTGTACTGCTGCTGATAGACACCCTGAAAAGCAAAAACAAATCCATTCGCTTAATGGAAGAAACGCTGGAGGTGCAGAATGAAAACCGCGCGCTGGATTAAATATCTGCTTGCCGCCGTATCCGCGGCGCTTCTTTTTGTGAGCTTTACCGCCTGCTCCAGCGGCAGCGACATCAGTAAAAAAATGATGATACAGGGTATCGGCATCGATAAGGAGGAGGACGGGTATCTGGTTTCCGTCCATTATTTGCGGGCGGGGGAGGAGGTCCAGATGGATTTCATACAGTCCCGCGGCGCAACCGTGTATGAGGCGCTGCAGCACCTGACGCTGAAAACGGGACTGATCCCCACTTACTCTCACAACACCATGGCGGTGTTCGGCAAAGCGTGCGCAGAGGCAGGGCTGACAGAGGTGTTCGACTTTTTCGTACGCTACCACGAAACAAGGCCCACCGTAAACCTGTACGTGGCCGCCGACCGGGCGGAAGCGCTGTTCCGGCTGCAGAACAACGGCCAGTACGCGCTGGCTACCCGCGCCAAATCCTTTGCAGAGGCGGACGGCGAGGCAAAATTCCCCGGCTCGACCGTGCTGGAGGTAGCGGGCAGCATGGCGGCGGAATACAACGCCTTTGCCCTGCCGGAGCTGGAGATCGCGGACGAACACGTGCAGCTGGGCGGTACGGCGTATTTTAAAGATAACCGGCTGGCCGGGTATCTGGACAGGGAGCAGACCAGGGGCTATACGGCTGCCGTACACACGGTGGCAAACGGCGTCATGGCGCTGACCGTTCCGGAAGTGGGCACGGTCAGTTTGAAGCTGGAGCACACAGACAGCACCATAACCGCGGACATTTCCGGCGGAGAGCCCCACTTTCAAATCAACGTGACCTGCAAGGCGTATATCGCGGAGCTCAACCGGGACTTAAAGGAAAAACTGTCCTTAGAGGTCTACCGTACCTTTGAGGAGGCTTTGAATCAAACGCTGGCCGGGCAAATCGAAAGTGCCGTTGCCCAGGCGGCTATTCGGGACGGTGCGGATATTTTCCGCTTCGGCACCGTTTTGCAGCGGCAGCAAACCGCTTACTGGAAAGCGCACAAAGACGTATGGCCGCAGGCGCTTGCCAAAATAAAATACACGGTCAGCGTCACATCGTCCGTTGACCGTGTACAGCAGGAGGCTATTCCTGCGTTTTAGCTTTTTCCTTTTTTTTATTGTTTTTCGGTGCGTCCTGCTGTGCCAGCTCGCTTAAAATACGCTCTGCGGCGGTGCGCCTTGCGTTGGCTTCTATGGAAAGCTCCAAAGCCAGCTTTGTCAGCGCCAAAGGCCCGTGGGGAGCCGTGTGCTTTACGCGGCCGCAAACCTCCTGCAATACCTTTGCCTGCGTGCTGCGGAACTGGTCGTAAAGCTCCGTTTTTGCGGTATGCTCCGTCAGGGCTTTCAGCAGCTGAGAAATATCCTGAATAGACAGCACCTGCTTGAGCATACAGATGACCGTCAGCATGGCAAGGTGTTCCTTGGAATATTTCTTCTGCTCCGGCCGCTCCAGCACATTGTCCTTTACGTAATTGTTGATCATGCTGGAGGTAAGCAGGCGCGTACTTTCGTTTCTTTCAAACAGCTTCAGCTGCTTGTCCATATAAGTAATGACCTGGTCCATGTATAAATAGATTTCCGGCATTTTATCCCATGAGACGGCTTCAAATTTTCCGGTTTCCTCCGCCCACTGTTCAATTCGCTCTGCAGCCTGTTCCAAAATACGGCACGCTCCCTTCCCGGTTGCCTGCAGGCAACCGGTATTTTTCTTCCATTATAAAAGGAAACGCCCGTTTATGCAATGTCAAATCAAAAGATTATCATAAAGGGAATTGCAGCAAGGTTTTTCGATAAATTTGCTATTGTGTCAAAAATGTTGTAAAATATATGGGCATACAGCGTACTGTATCAGCAATTTCTATTTCTTGGCGGTGAATCCATGAATAATCAAATCCAGCAGGAATGCGTGCTTCTCAGAAAAAAAATCATGGAAAAGGAATTTTCCAGAATGAACGCGATGCAGCAAAAAGCTGTTTTTCAAATCAACGGTCCTTTGCTGATTTTAGCCGGCGCCGGCAGCGGCAAAACCACCGTGCTTGTCAACCGTATCGCCAATCTGATACGGTACGGCGACGCCTACCACAGCAGCACGGTCTGCGACGGGCTGAACGAGCAGGACCTTGCGGAAATGAAAGCGTTTCTGGAAAAAGATACGCCCCTTTCAGAGTCTGTAAGGAGCAGGCTGGCCGTACAGCCCTGTCAGCCGTGGCAGATTCTGGCCATTACCTTTACCAATAAAGCGGCGGCGGAGCTGAAAGGCCGCCTGACCGCCATGCTGGGCGAGAGCGGCAATGACATCTGGGCCTCCACGTTCCACTCCATGTGCGCCCGCATTTTGCGCAGGGACGGTGACCGCCTGGGCTATACCAGCCGTTTTACCATTTACGATACGGACGATTCCCGCCGTTTGATGAAGGACTGCTGCAAAGCGCTGGACATTGACGAGAAAATGCTGCCGGCAAAAGCCATCCTGGCCGAGATTTCCCGCGCCAAGGACCAGATGACGGACGCGGAAGCGTATTTGCGCAAGGCCGGCACGGACGTCCGCAAAAACACCGTGGGAAAAGCGTACCGGCTGTACCAGGAGCGCCTGAAAGCCGCCGACGCCATGGATTTTGACGATATGATCTGCAAAACGGTGGAGCTGTTCCAAAAGCACCCGGACGTGCTTGCATATTACCACAACAAATTCCGCTATTTCATGGTGGACGAATACCAGGACACCAACCGGGTCCAGTATCTGCTGATCGACCTGCTGGCAAGGCACAGCGGCAATCTCTGCGTAGTAGGCGATGACGACCAGAGCATTTATAAATTCCGCGGCGCTACCATTGAGAATATTATGAGCTTTGAGGAATCCTATCCCAATGCAAAGGTCATACGCCTGGAGCAGAACTACCGTTCCACCAAAAATATCCTCCATGCGGCCAATGCCGTCATTTCCAATAATATGGAGCGCAAGGGAAAAACCCTGTGGACGGATAACGAGGAGGGCAAAAAAATCACCATACATACCTCCTGCACAGAGCAGGAGGAAGCGGAATATATGGCAAAGCGTATTTTGGAAGAGGTCGCGCAGGGCAGAACGTTTTCTGATTTTGCCGTGCTGTACCGCATGAACACCCAGTCCAATATTATTGAAAAGCTGTTTGTCAAATCGGGTATCCCGTACCGCATGATCGGCGGCCACCGCTTTTATGAGCGTAAAGAAATCAAGGACATGATGGCATACCTGCAGGTGGTCAATAATCCGGCTGACGAAATACGCCTGCGCCGGATCATCAACCAGCCCAAACGCTCCATTGGGGACAAGACCCTGGCAATGGCAACGGAAATCGCCCAGGGTATCGGAGAAACGCTGTTTGAGGTCATCAGCCGCGCGGACGAGTTTGAGGCCCTGAAACGGACCTCCCCCAAGCTGCTGGGCTTTGCCCAAATCATACAGGAGCTGATGGAAGCCGCCGCGGACGATACGGTCTCCCTGGCGGATTTGTACGAGCTTGTTTTGGAAAAAACCGATTATATTTCGTATTTAAAAACCGAGTACGAGGACGCCCAGGACAGGATCGACAATATCCGTGAGCTTGCATCCAATATCATTCAGTATGAGGAGGAGAATTTTGAAGACGCAAGCCTGTCCGGCTTTTTGGAAGAGGTCTCTCTGATGACGGATATCGATAATTACGACGACAAGGCCGACTCCGTTGTGATGATGACCATGCACTCGGCCAAAGGGCTGGAATTCCCCGTGGTGTTCCTGCCGGGCTTTGAGGAGGGCATTTTCCCGGGTATGCAGTCTATTTACGACCCGGAGGAAATCGAGGAAGAGCGCCGGCTGGCCTATGTGGCTATCACGCGGGCCAAAGAGGAAGTGGCGCTGCTCAATGCAGAAAGCCGTATGCTCTTCGGCTCCACTACAAGGAACAAGGCCTCCCGCTTTTTGTCGGAGATACCGGAGGAGCTGGTGGAGCGTTCCCGCTCCCGTTCCTGGCAAAAGCCCACGCCCGGCACCAGCCTGCCCACCTCCGCTTACGAGGCAAGAGAAGCCACCACCACCGCCGCGCGGAATTTCGGCCCTGTTGGTATGCCCGGCAAGCAGGCGCCCGCCGAAAAGCTGGCGGTAGGCGATAAGGTCAAGCACCTTACCTTTGGCAAGGGCGAAATCGTGTCCGCTGCCCCCATGGGCAACGACACCCTGCTGGAGATTCTGTTTGAAACCGTAGGCAGCAAAAAAATCATGCAGAATTTTGCGCGTTTAAAAAAGCTGTCTTAGTAATACTATATAAAAATCGCAGTACACCTTTGTATGTATTGCGGTTTTTTTCATGCTTTCTCCCCAAATTTTCAACAATTATAAATAATTACGATAAATTTGTGCAGATAGATGAAATTTTCAATATTGAATTTGACCGTAAAATCATGTACAATAGCATTATTGATTTGGCGCTGTAAAGTTTTCTTCACCTAAAACTTTACAGCGTTAAAGCGAAAATTGAATTTTAGGGGAGAAAATCATGAAATTTACAGGCGTTAAAAAGATTTCCGCCGCCGTGCTTGCCGCCGCGCTTTTGGTAGCCGGCATGACAGCCTGCGGCAGCAGCGATTCCGCCGGCACCGCAGGCAGCGGCGCCGCGGCCGGTACCGGCGTAAAAAACATCGGCATTATCCAGCTGGTAGAGCATACTTCACTGGATTTGGCAAGAGAGGGCTTTATCGACGGCCTTGCAGAAGCCGGCTATGTAGACGGCCAGAATATCAGCATCGACTATAAAAACGCGCAGGGCGACGTGCCCAACTGCACCACCATTGCGGGCCAGTTTGCCAATAATAACAAAGACCTGGTCCTGGCAATCGCCACCCAGGCGGCCCAGGCCATGGCCAGCAAAACAAAGGAGATTCCCATTCTGGTAACTGCCGTAACAAATCCTGCGGATTCCGGTTTGGTAGAGAGCAACGAGGCGCCCGGCAACAATGTAACGGGTACTTCCGACTTAACGCCCGTTAGGGAGCAGATGGAGCTTTTGACACAGCTTTGCCCGGACGCAAAAAAAGTGGCTTTGCTGTACAGCTCCAGTGAAGCAAATTCCGAATTCCAAATCAACATGGCCAAAGAAGAGGCGGCCAAATACGGCATCGAGACCGTGGATGCCACTGTTTCCGAAGCAAGCGAGATCCAAACTGTCGTGCAGTCCTTAATAGGCAATGTGGACGCCATTTATACCCCGACGGATAATACAATCGCTTCCAATATGCCTCTGGTTGCACAAATTGCCACCGAAAACAAGATTCCGCTGTTTGTAGGAGAAAACAACAGTGTGGAAAACGGCGGCCTTGCCACTTACAGCCTGGACTACTATGAGCTGGGCAAGCAGACGGCGCAGCAGGCTGTCCGTATCCTTGAAAACGGAGAAGACCCGGCCACTATGCCTATCGAATATCAAAGCAACAACAAGCTGTACATCAACTTTGAACTGGCAGCAAAAATCGGCGTGGAGATCCCCGCAGAATTAGCAGAAAAAGCAATTGACGTAAAAGTGTAAGCGAACGCGCTTTTACCCGTTTTGGGAGGTAACTATGGGAACTTTGCTGGCACTGGAGGGTGCTGTTGCCCAGGGATTATTATATGCAATCATGACCCTTGGCGTTTATATCACATACAAACTGCTGGATTTTGCTGACCTGACAGTAGACGGCAGCTTTGCGCTGGGCGGCTGCGTCAGTGCCATTTTGATCACGGTCGGTTTGGACCCGTTTACCAGCTTATTGCTTGCGACTCTTGCGGGCATGGCCTCCGGTGTTGTAACAGGTTTCTTCAATACGGTGTTTAAAATACCGCCCATTTTAGCGGGTATTTTGACCATGCTGGCGCTGTATTCGGTCAACCTCCGCGTTATGCTGGGCAAAGCCAACGTGCCCCTTGGTCAGCAGGACACCATTTTCACCATCATTCAGGAATGGATTCCCATTCAAACAGACCTGCTGGTCATTTTGATTGGACTGGTGACCGTGGTGCTGGTCATTGCCTTTATGTACTGGTTCTTCGGTACAGAGGTCGGCAGCGCCATTCGCGCAACGGGCAACAATTCGGACATGATCCGCGCCTTAGGCGTCAATACCAGCTGGATGAAAATCATCGCGCTGCTGTTCAGCAACGGACTGGTAGCGCTGTCCGGCGCGCTCATTGCCCAGTATCAGCAAAATGCCAGCGTGTCCAACGGCACAGGCACCATTGTAGTGGGTCTTGCGTCCGTTATCATTGGCGAAGTGATTTTCGGCAGCAGGTTCAATTTTATTTATAAATTGATGTCCGTCGTGGTGGGCAGCCTGATTTACCGTATCGTAGTGGCCCTTGTACTGCAGGTGGGACTGGATACCCAGGACCTCAAGCTGTTTACAGCGGTGTTTGTGGCGCTGGCGCTGGCAGTCCCCGTGTTCAAGCAGCGCATTCAGCGCCTGTCCAACAGAACGGGTAAAATCAAGGAACAGCCGCCCGGCGATAACGGCGGACAGGGAGGTGCGGCGCAATGATACAGCTCAATAACATTTACAAAACGTTCCATAAGGGAACGGTAAATGAGAAAAAAGCGCTCAACGGCCTGAACCTCCAGATGAACAAGGGCGACTTTGTCACGGTCATCGGCGGCAACGGCGCGGGCAAATCCACCATGCTCAACGTCATTGCAGGCGTGTATTATGTGGAAAGCGGTTCGGTGATACTGGACGATAAAAATATTACAAAAAAGCCGGATTATAAACGGGCAAAGTATTTGGGACGGGTGTTCCAGGACCCCATGAAAGGCACCGCCGCCGATTTGTCCATTGAAGAAAACCTGGCGCTTGCATACCGCCGCGGCAAAACAAGAAGCCTGCGGTGGGGCATTCACAAAAGCGAGCGGGAGCAGTACCGGGAACGGCTCAAGCTGTTGGGGCTTGGGCTGGAGGACCGGCTGAAAACAAAGGTAGGGCTGCTTTCGGGCGGCCAGCGGCAGGCGCTGACTTTGCTGATGGCCACCCTGCAAAAGCCGAAGCTGCTGCTGCTGGACGAGCACACGGCGGCGCTGGACCCGAAAACCGCGGCTAAGGTACTGCACATTACAGAGCAGATCATCGAGCAGGATCAGCTTACCGCGCTGATGATCACCCATAACATGAAGGACGCCCTGCGCATGGGCAACCGTTTGGTGATGATGCACGACGGCAGGATCATCTTTGATGTGCAGGGAGAAGAAAAGAAACGGCTGACAGTCCAGGACCTGCTGGAAAAATTCCAAATCGCCAGCGGCGACGAGCTGGCCAACGACAGAATGCTGTTGGGATAACCAAACAGAAAAAACCGGAGCGGATGCTCCGGTTTTTGTGTTATGGGGCATTATTCACAGCCGCAGCCATATCCTCCGCTTTCGGCGACCTTCGGCGGGAAAAATTCGTCAGTGGGGAATTCTATCCTGCGGAACAATTCGCACGGATTATCCGAGGTGGTCACGCATTCCTTGCCCGGAATACAGAAATCATAGGCGGGAATCAGCATTTGCACGTTCCGCGTGATTTGCACAATGGTAAACAGGCCAATGGTGACAAAAACGCTTTTGCGATTGCAGCCGGTGTCAAATTCGCCGCCGTAGCGTTTGCAAATGCTGTCCGGAATGCGGCAGCAGGCGTCGCAGCAGCTGCATTCGCAGACCCGTGCGGAAAGGGCGATGGGCTGTGCGGCCTGCACCGTAGCCTTTGGCAGCACTTTTGAGCTGCCCTGGCTGTCCAAATCGTCCAGGTCAAAGTCCGAGCTGAACATTTTCACATTGCCCTCGCTGCCGTAAAGAATGACCTTTTTGTTAAAGATTGCAATTCCGTTTACGGGAATGGGGCCGGTGGCGGGCGCGCAGAATACATCTACGCACACGTCAAAGAAGAAGGTCATATCCACAGAGTAAAAGCCCTTGTTGAACGGCACCGGCTCCAAATCCATATACACGGTGATGATGTCCACGTCTTTCAGCCGCACGTTTACGGCGTCCTCTATCAGGCTTTGCTTTTCCTTTGTAAAATATACGCGCAGATCCTCCAGGCAGTCTTTGTCGCAGCAGCTGTCGTATACGCGCATGGCGTCGATGCATACCGCTTCCTTAAAGCCCTCCGGCGTTCTGCAGTCGGTTGTGTTATATTCATGTTCTGCCATAAAATGCTCCTCCTACTAACAGATTGGGTCCTTTGCTTTCTATTGTTATTCTATGGCAGGATTCTTTTTTTGTTACTGTCCGCCGGACGTTGTGCAGACCTTGCAAATACCGCTGTCCGGCACGTCTTTGTTCGATATGTTCGCTGATTTTTTTAAGCGACATTTTTCGGCGTTTTCGTGACGAAAAAGACATAAAAAACGGTTCGTTTTGCATCTTTTTTACGACAGAGACAAAAAAATCGTCGATTGAGACAAATGGAGGCGCCTGAATCCTTTTTTTGGAAAAAACGGCGCTGGCTTTGCGGGGGTAAATTTCAGGAAAGCCGGCGTGCCGGATAAGGGGACAGCGGTTGTGTATTTCAGGCTGTTCCCGCAGCAGAAAAAAACCGGCGGCGGGCACCGTCGGTTTTTATGGCTGCTGTTTAAAAATCGCATGGAGCAGTTCGTTGTACGCTGTGCAGACCGCCTCTTTTTCTTCAGGCAGCGTCTGCCTGATTTGGGACAGCATAAAGCTCAGTACGCCGGCGGTCACAAAGGCAACGGCTGTTTTGCAGGACTCTGTTTGGCAGCCGAGGCTTTGCAGCCGCCGGAGCAGGCTGTTTTCTGCAATGGCCGCCAATTGCTCGGTAAACGCCTGCCCGTCCGGCTTGCCGGTAAAAAACAGGAATTCCGAGGTATGCTGCTCAATATAGTCCAGCACCTGCAAAAAGGTCCGGTTCTGCGGCTCTTCCAGCGGAATGCTCTGCTCCTGCCGGAAAATTTTTTCCACGCGGTACAGCAGTTCCTTTTCCAGGTCGTCCGTCAGGTCCTCTACGTTGTCGTAATGCAGGTAAAAGGTACTGCGGGAGATTTGGCATGCCTGGCACAGCTTGCTTACGGTTATTTTTTTCATTGGTAAGGTATGAAAAAGAGAAAAAAAGGTTTCTCTTATTTTTTGCTTTGTTGCTTCTGTTTTCAAGGTTTTCGGTCTCTTTCTTCAGTTTTTTGCGGTGAATGCGCCTTTTTCAAGTGTATACGAAAATGCTGCCGTTTTAATTCTAATTTAGAATAAAAACGGCGATATTCCGGAATAGATGCGGGCTTATTGATAATTTTTAGCCAAAAAGAATCAACAAAACAGGGGCTTCTGTTTACCGGCCCGCGGACAAAGCGTGGTATGCTTACAGTTAAGAAACAGTTTGAAAAACAAAAGTACGGAGATGTGACGGAATATGAAAGAAACACTGTGTATCGGTGCGCTGCGGGCGGAAAGCGGTACGAAAGCAAACGGGTATTACACTGTGCCAAAAACACTGCACAGGATACCCGTAACCATGATCAACGGGGAGCAGGACGGCAAAACCGTGCTGATCACCAGCGGTATCCACGGCGGCGAGTACCCCGGCATACAAACCGCCATAGAGCTGGCGCAGGAGCTTTCTCCCGCGGAGGTGCGGGGCGCGGTGATCCTGCTGCACCCTGTGAACACGCAGGCGTTTTTGCAGGGCGTGGCAAGCGTGATACCGGAGGACGGGGAGAATTTGAACCGGGTATTTCCCGGCACCATGGGCGGGACGATCACCCATAAAACAGCGTTTTCCATTACAAGGGATTTTCACAGCATAGCGGATTTTTATATAGACCTGCACGGCGGCGACGTGAACGAGCTGGTCATGCCGTATGTGTATTACCCGGGCATTGCGCAACAGGAGGTCTCGGCGCTGGCGCGGGAATGCGCCTGTGTGACTGCCTGCAGCTATGTGGTGCGCTCCGTAGCCACAGGGGGCGCGTTTAATTCCGCGGCGGCAAACGGCGTGCCCAGCCTGCTGATAGAGCGCGGCGGCAGCGGCCTTTGGAGCGGGGAAGAGGTGCAGGCGTACAAATACGACGTGCGGAATATTTTGAAAAAATTAGGCGTACTGCCGGGGGCGCCTGTACTGCCCGAACAGCCGCCGAAGGAAATCACCACGGCTTTTTACATAGACGCCGAGGCGGACGGCTGCTGGTACCCGCTGGTAAAGGTGGGGCAGACAGTGGAAAAGGGCGCGTGCCTGGGGGTTATACGGGACTTTTTCGGCAAAACGCTGCGGGAATATTTTGCGCCGGAAAAAGCGGTGGTGCTGTATATGACGGTGACCCTGGGCATTGAAGCGGGCACCTCGCTGATTGCGCTGGGACAAATTGATTAAATTTTTTCATTTACGGCAGGTTTTTTGCTTAATGAGAAAAGTTGCTCAATAGCTGTTTACAATTTGGGCAAAAGTGTTTACCTGCCGCCATATTTGTTATGCTATGCTTATTACGGTGTTAAATATTCGTTCTGATGATTTTTGTCAAATAGAGAGAATAACGAATAAAGGGGATAGGGGCATGAGCCAGATAAAAGAAATAGCCGCATATTGGGGCACCCGCGCGCAGGGATACTCCGAAAGATGCAAAATTGATTTGACCGGACAGACAAAATACGACTGGCTGGATAAAATTTGCAAATATGCGCCGGCAAGACAGCAGCTGAATGTGCTGGATATTGGGTGCGGAGCCGGTTTCTTTTCCATTTTGATGGCAAAGGCGGGCCATAATGTTACCTCAATTGACTATACGGAGAATATGGTCCATAGCGCCAGGCAGAATGCCATGGACGCAGGTGTGGACATTGAGGTGCTGCAAATGGACGCCCAGGACCTGGCCTTTGGCAATGATTCCTTTGACCTGATTGTGACCCGCAATGTAACGTGGGTCATGGAGCAGCCCAAAAAAGCGTACAGCGAGTGGATTCGCGTATTGCAGCCCGGCGGCAGGATGATCAATTTTGATGAGAACCATTACCTGTATTTGTGCGATGAGGACTACAAGCAGGAAAAAGAGCGCCGCGGCGAGCCGGAATACATGAAAAAGGTGCATAACGCGCAGGTGATGGAGGAGCTTGCCTATCAGCTGCCCCTGAGCCGGGAGATACGGCCCAACTGGGACGTGCAGACGCTGCTTTCGTTAGGGGTGAGCAACGTAACGGCGGACGTTTACAATAAGCGGGTCATTGAAAAAGAAGGGGAGCACAAGGTGCTGTACAATTCGTTTATTATTTGCGCCGAGAAATGACCGGGCGTATGGATTGGGAAGAAAACGCCGCCCGCAGGTTTAGGGACGGGCGGTGCGGGGGTGTATCGTTATCTGGAAATACGTAGCAAAGCGGCTGCTGCAGCTGATTTTGATTCTGTTTGGCATTACGCTGCTTTCCTTTGCGCTGATGCAGACGGCCTCCGGCGACACGGTGGACGCCATTGAACAGCAGATGGGAAGCGCCATGTCCGAGGAGGCAAAAGAGGCTCTGCGCCATGAAATGGGGCTGGATCAGCCGTTTATCGTTCAATATTTTCAGTGGGTAGGAAAAATTTTTACCGGGAACATGGGATATTCCTATATCAAAAATCAGGACGTGTTCCCCATGTTTATGCAGGCGCTGCCAAACACCCTGCTGCTGACCCTGTCCTCGATCATCGTTACGGTGCTTATCTCCATACCGCTGGGCATTTGGTCGGCGGTAAAACAGAACAAGGCTGTGGATTATGTGATCAGGGTATGTACGTTCATTGGCAATGCCATGCCCAATTTTTTTATTGCGCTGCTGCTGATTTATATTTTTGCCCTGCAGCTGCACTGGTTCCCTGTGATGGGGAACAACGGCTTTGTAAGCATTATTCTGCCTACGTTTACGCTGGCGATTGCCATGTCTGCCAAATATACAAGGCAGGTCAGGGCTACGGTGCTGGACGAGCTGAATAAGGATTATGTGACAGGCGCAAGGGCCAGGGGCGTTAAGGAAAGGACCATTGTATGGGCCCATGTGCTGAAAAGCGCCATGCTGACCATCATTACGCTGCTGGCGCTGTCCGTAGGTTCTCTTTTGGGCGGTACGGCAATCGTGGAATCTATTTTTATGTGGCCGGGCGTGGGCAAGCTGGCGGTAGACGCGATTTCCTCCAGAGATTACCAGGTCATACAGGTTTACGTGATTTGGATGGCGATCATTTATGTGGGCATCAATTTGATTACAGACATCGTGTACCATTATCTGGACCCGAGAATCCGTATGCGCGGCAGGGAGGGTTAGAAAATGGCGGACACATCTTTGCAGCTGAAGCATAAAAAATTAAAAAAGGATCGGACCGTGCTCAAGCTGGGCGTTTTTTTGGCTTTGACGGCGGGACTGCTGTTCATTGCCTGCTTTGGGCAGTACCTTGTACCCTATGACCCTTACGGGCAGGACTTGAGCAACGCTCTGGCGCCGCCCTGCGCAGATCACTGGCTGGGTACCGACCGGTACGGCAGGGACCTGCTCTCCCGTATTATTGTAGGCGCGCAGACCACGGTTTTCTCCGCACTGGCTTTGGTGGTGGGCATTACGCTGGCCGGTACGGTGATAGGGGTGATATGCGGTTATTTCGGCGGCTGGGTGGATTCCCTGATCATGCGGATATCCGATATTTTTCTGGCTTTTCCCGAAATGGTGTTTGCCATTTCCATAGCCGGCGTATTGAACGGCGGTATTTGGAGTGCGGCCATTGCGGTAGGGCTGATAGCCTGGCCGCGGTACGCCAGGGTGGCAAGGAGCCAGGTGCTGGCCATGAAGAACCACCAGTACATGAACGCGGCAAAATTAACGGGCGCCCGCTGGTACAAGGTGATTTTAAAGCATATCCTGCCCAATATCATGGGGCCGGTCATTGTGACTGCGGCGCTGGATATCGGCGCTATGATCATGAATCTGGCGGGGCTGTCCTACCTGGGGCTGGGTGTGGTGCCGCCTACGCCGGAATGGGGCTCCATGATGAGCGAGGGGCGCAGTATGCTGCAGACCTCGCCGTGGATTGTGCTTGCGCCGGGTATGGCTATTTTTGTAACAGTGGTGATTTTCAATCTGCTGGGCGATACGGTGCGGGATATTCTGGACCCCAAGCAGACAAGGAGAACGGCGGGAGATTCCGTCAGACGCATGAAGCGTAGGCTTTCCGGCAGGAACAGAAGGGAAAAAACAACGGTTTGAATGCAGGCCGTATGTTTTATCAATAAATAAAAAGAACAGTACAGACAGCGCGTTTTGGACCGGCAATGGCCAAAGCAAAGCGCGCCGCGGACGGCAATGGTTTTGAAAGCCATTGAGATGGGAGAAAAAGTTATGGGCAAAACATGGACGAAAGTTTTTGCAGTGGCAGCTTGCCTGGCACTGGGCGTAAGTGTTCTGACAGGCTGCGGCGGCGGTTCCGGCAGCCAGACGGCGTCCGGCTCTTCGGCGGATGCGGCAAATGTTGACGACAGGGTGTTCAATTACGGCGTTACGGCGTATTCCGGCGCGCAGGCCAACGGCGGCATAGACCCGCATATGAGCTATGCGGGCTGGAGCACGGTGCGCTACGGCGTAGGCGAATGCCTGGTGAAAATCAGCCAGGAGGGTACCATTGAGCCGTGGGTAGCGGAAAACTGGACGATTGTAGATGACAACACGTGGGAAATCAACATCAAAGACAATGTGACGTTTTCCAACGGGAAAAAGGTGGACGCCGCGGCGGTAAAAGCCTGCTTTGAGCGCTTGCTGGCAAACAATGAACGGGCTGCTTCCGGTTTGAAAATCGCTTCCATGGAGGCAGACGGCCAGAAGCTGACGGTGCGTACCTCGGAAAAAAACCCGATTTTGATTAACTGGCTCACCGACCCCTTTGCGTGCATTATAGACGTTACCGAGGAAGTCAACGGCAACAGCCATATTATCGGCACAGGTCCGTATCTGCTGGATTCCGCGACGACGGACAAGGTGGTGGTAAAGGCCAATCACGCTTACTGGAACGGTACGCCGAAATTCGGCACGGTCAATATCCAGTGCTTTTTGGACGGCGACACCATGGCAATGGCCATGCAGAACGGTGAGCTGGACGCCTGCGCCAATTTAGGCTATTCTACCCTGCCGCTGTTTGAAAACAACAGCAGCTATACCATTCACAGCACTGCAACGTCGCGCTCTTATATGTTTACCTTTAATACCCAAAGCGGGCCTTTTTCCGACGCCAATGTGCGCAAAGCGGTGACGATGGCTATCAATAAAGAAGGCTTTGTCAATACCCTGATGCACGGCTTTGGACAGGCGGCGCAGCTTTGCTACCCTGCTTCCTATGAATTTGGCGACAGCAAGGTGACCGGCCCTGCGTATGACCAGGCGCAGGCAAAACAGCTGCTGGCTGACGCGGGCTGGACCGATACCGACGGCGACGGCTATCTTGATAAAAACGGCGAGATATTTGAAATCAGCTGGGTGACTTACCGCAACCGCATTGAGCTCCCGCTGCTGGCGGAATCTGCACAGGCTTCCCTGCGGGAAATTGGCATTAAGGTCAATATTGACGACCGGGAGAGCAACAATGTGATTGAAGATGTGCCGAAGGATTTTGATATTTCTTCCTGGGCGCTTGTAACGGCGCCGTACACCGACGGCATTACGTTCTTTAATGAATTTTTGACAAACTACGGTATTCACGGCTGGTCCGGCGCGGAGCATGACGCGTTTATGGAGCTGTACAATACCGCGGCGCAGGAAACGGATTCCGCAAAGCGCGCGCAGTACAGCGTACAGCTGCAGCAAATGCTGATAGATAACAGCGTGCTGTGCGTGGTTTCGCACAATACCATGAACATTGTAACAAAGTCCGGTGTGACGGGCCTTGCGCCGCACCCTTCGGATTATTATGAGATCACAGCGGATTTGGATATGGCCTGACAGGCGGAAGCTGTTTTAAATGAGTGGTGATAGCAGATGGCGTCCATATTGGAAATTGAACAATTAAATGTAAGCTATAACGGCATACCGGCACTGCAAAATGTTGGCTTACAGGCGGAAAAAGGGGAAATACTGGGCATTGTGGGAGAGTCCGGCAGCGGTAAAAGCACCCTGCTCAAGGCCGTTATCGGTCTGCTGGGGGACAACGGCCGTGCGGAATCGGGACGTGTTGTGTTTGAGGGGACGGACCTGCTGCGTGTGCCCGCAAAAGCACTGCGCGGCATTCGCGGTGCGCGGCTGGGTATGATTTTCCAGAATCCCGGTACGTCCTTTAATCCCATCCGTAAAATAGGGGATCAGTTTTTGGAAGCGATGCGCAGTCACGGCAAGACAGACCGCACAGCGGCTATACAGCAGATATTGGAGATGCTGGCACGGCTTGGACTGCGGGACGGTGAGCGCATTTTGTACAGCTATCCTTTTGAGCTCAGCGGCGGCATGAACCAGCGCGTTGCCATTGCCCTTGCGATGATCCTGCGTCCGCAGCTGCTGCTGGCGGACGAGCCTACCAGCGCGCTGGACGTGACGGTGCAGGCGCAGTGCGTAAAAGAGATGATGGATCTGCGCGACAGCCTGGGTACCACCATTTTGCTGGTGACCCATAATATGGGCGTGGTCTCTTATATGGCGGACAAGGTGGCGGTCATGTACGCGGGCCGCATTGTGGAATACGGTGCAAAGGCGGATGTGCTCAACTGCCCCAGACACCCGTATACCAGGGCGCTGATCGAGGCCATTCCGCAAATAGGCGGCGGCGCGCCCAAAGGCATACAGGGACAGCCGTCCGCTGCCAAAGGGACGCCGGACGGCTGTGATTTTTCCTCCAGGTGCCGCTTCAGCGACAATATCTGCGCGTTTGAGCGGCCGGTGATGAACGACTGCGGACAGGGTCACGCCGTATTCTGCCATAAATGTTTCAGCGAGGTTCTCCATGAAGGTGTTAGAGTTAACGGATATTAAAAAAACCTTTTGGAAAAATAAACAATGCTTTTCGGCGGTGGACGGCGTCAGCTTCAGTATAGAAAAAGGCGAGTGCGTCGGGCTGGTGGGGGAATCCGGCTGCGGAAAGAGTACCGTTGCGCGTATGATCACACGGCTGGAAAAAACGGATTCCGGAGAGATTTTTGTCAACGGAGAAAACGTGACAAGATGTAAAGGAAAGGCGCTACGGGATATGTACCGGCATATACAGATGGTGTTCCAGAACCCGGTGGATTCCTTTAACCCGCGCCTTAAACTGGGCAGCAGCATTGGAGAGGTGCTGGCAAATTTCGGAACGCCCCGGGGGGAGATCAAACAGAAGGTGGAACGGCTGCTGGTGCAGGTGGGGCTGGAGCCTGCGATGGCTATGCGCTATCCCCATGAGGTCAGCGGCGGACAATGTCAGCGGGCGGCCATTGCAAGGGCCATAGCGATTGCGCCGGAGCTGTTGATATGCGACGAGGCTACCAGCGCGCTGGACGTTTCTGTGCAGGCGCAGATTATGGAGCTGCTTTTTCGGCTGCGCAAAGAAACGCAGATGTCTTATTTGTTTATTTCTCATGATTTGGCCCTGGTACAGAGCATTTGCGACCGGGTGCTGGTGATGCACCGCGGACGCATTGTAGAAGCGGGGGATACCCGGGAGGTCATAGAGCACGCGGCGCACCCGTATACAAGGCTGCTGCTGGCCTCGGTTTTCCCTTTGCACCCCGACCCGCAGTGGAAAATACCGGACGTGCCCACGGCGCAGGGAGAGGAGGGCGACGCCTGCCGGTTCTGGCAAAGGTGTCCCTCCTGTGGGGAGCTGTGCAGGACGGAGCGGCCCTCTTTGCGGAAACTCAATGAGCGCCATGATGTTGCCTGCCATTTTGCGGAATAACCGGCCTGTAAAAAAGGAACAGTCTGAAGAGACTGTTCCTTTTTTGTTTGGTACCGCTTTACGAATGTATTTGCGGTTTTTTGGGGATTTTTATATGCTGTTTACTGTAAAGCCCAATTGACGGAGCAAGGTCAGATCCTCCCGGACGGTGATTCCGCCGGTGGTCAGCATATTGCCGGAAATTGCTGCGTTGGCGCCTGCCTCAAACGCGGTTTTTCCTTTATCGGGCAGCTTGCTCCGTCCGCCGGCCAGACGAATTGCTCCGTTTGGGATGAGAAACCGGAAAACGGATACGGTGCGGAGCAATTCTTCTTCCGTTACTCTGGGACGCTTTGCAAACGGTGTGCCGGGAATGGGGTCCAGCACATTGACCGGGATGGACACAATGCCCAGCGTGCGGAGCGTAAGCGCCATGTCAATACGGTCCTCCATGGTTTCGCCCAGTCCTATAATGCCGCCGCTGCATACCTCCAGCCCTGCTTGCAGCGCGTATTTGATTGTCCGGATTTTATCGTCGTATGTATGTGTGGTGCAGATATTGGGGAAATGCCTGCGGGAGGTTTCTAAATTATTGTGATAACGGGTGACGCCGGCTTCCTTTAATTTTACAAGCTGCGCATAAGTCAGCAAGCCGTGGGACGCGCACAGGGAAAGCTGAGTGGTTTGCTTCAATTTGCGGTAGATGCCGCAAAGGGCGTCTATTTCGTCATTGGTCAGGGTACGGCCGGAGGTGACAATGGAAAAACGCAAAATGCCGCTGTGGGCGTTGTGCTGTGCCTGGTGTAAAATCACGCCCTGTTCCAGCAGAGGATACCCTTTTGAGGCGGCACCGAAATGGGAGGACTGCCCGCAGAATTTACAGTTTTCGGAGCATTGGCCGCTTTTGCCGTTGATGATAGAGCACAGCTCAAATGTATTGCCGCAAATGTGCACCCGCAGGGCATCGGCCGCGGCGCACAATTGGTCCAGAGGCTGCTGTGACAGCAGCAGCGCTTCTTCTTTTGTTAACAAAGCGCCGTTTTTTACCTTTTGCAGAAAAGCCTGTGTTGTATTCATGACAGCTTCTCCTTTTTTAAAATGGGAAGCAGCTTTTTGCCGATCAGGGCGCAGACGACGCAGGTGAGAATGTCGCCGGGCAAGGGGAACAGGCAGCAATACAAAAACATGGTCCAGAGGCCTGCGTAGGTATTGGTATAGAACACGGCGATAAAGAAGTAGTATACGGTCCCGACGGTGTAGATGACGGCAAGTCCCGCAAAGTTTGCCGCCAGCAGCCGGAGAAAGCCCGGACGCGGTGATTTGTGCGCGATGAGTCCTGTGACGAATGTGCCGATCAAAAATCCAATGAGATAACCGAACGTGGGCTGCAGTACGTACCACGGTCCGCCGCCCTGGGTGAAAACAGGAACGCCGCACAGGCCTACCAGCAGGTAGACTCCCACGGACAGCGCGCCGTATTTTGGGCCGAGGATAATGCCGGCAAGGGTGGTGAACAGCAGCTGCAGGGTAAGGGGGACGATGGAAATGGGGATTTTGATGAAAGCGCCTACGGCGATCAGCGCTGCGAACAGGGCGCATAGAATCAGAGAATAGGCGGTGGACCTTGATTTTTCCTTTGTTTTTTCTTTCATGAGGCAAAGTCCCCCCTGATGCTGATTTCTCCCGAATGCAGGGAGGTTATGGCGCCGTTTTGCTTTTTGACGATCAGGCCGCCGTTTTGGTCGATGTCTACCGCGACGGCTTTTTCCGACGATGTACCCTGTATCACGTCGATTTCTTTGCCCAGCACTACGGAGCGGGCTTTATATTCCGAGATAAAGGAACGGCTTTGCAAATTGCCGCACAGCTCCAGTACATGGTCGATAACGGCCGCCGCGATTTGATTGCGGGTAATGCCCGCGGGCTTTTTTGTAAACAGGGAATCTGCTTTTTGCTGTATTTCTTTGGGGAATGCGGAAACGGCCGTGCTGAAATTGATGCCGATACCCAGGATAATGGCTTCGATGCCGCCGCTTTCAAAATCGGTCAGCGCTTCGGTCAAAATACCGCATACTTTTTTGCCGTTTACATAAATGTCGTTGACCCATTTGATGCCCGCGCGGATACCCGTGACCTGTTCAATGGCGCGGGCCACGGCGACGGAGGCCGCGGTGGTGATCAAAACGGCGTCGTCGCTGGTCAGGTTAGGACGCAGGACAAAGCTCATATAAATGCCGCCGGCGGGAGAATGGAAGGAGCGTCCCATTCTGCCGCGTCCTGCGGTTTGCTCCTCTGCAAGCACTACCGTGCCGTGCGGCGCCTGTTCCAGCGCCATTTTTTTGGCGGTGTGGTTGGTAGAGTCCACCGTTTTGTACACATGGATCAGCTCCTGTGTGCCGCGGGTCAGGTAAGGCCCTATCCCTTCGGGGGAAAGCACGTCCGTTTCGTCGGACAGGCAATAGCCCTTGTTGGTGACGGAAATGACCCGGTAGCCCTCTTTTTTTAATTCGCTGATGGCTTTCCAGACGGCGGAACGGGAAATTTGCAGCTTTTGAGCAAGCGCTTCTCCCGAAATATACGCGCCGCGGGAACGCTCCAGTATTTGTAGTATGCTGTTTTTAGACGACATGGCTTTTTCTCCTTGCATATGGTCTTTTTTTCAGTATAAGCAGAAAAAAATCTATTGTCAACCTATTTTTAAAAATAAGTTGACAATTAAAATCACAGCAAAGAAAAAACCCGCATATGCTCTATGCGGGTTTGGTTATTTTTCCTCATTTTGTCCGTGCTGCGCGTCGTAGATTGCGTTGAGCAGCTGTGTTGTAAACATGGTGGCGTACAGCTTGGCTTCTGCCAGGGCAAAGGCCAGCACGCCGTTGGTGTCTATGGTGCCGTCCTCCTTGCCGAATGCCTGCATACGCTTGAGCTTATCTCCCTGCAGCTCCGCTTCTACGTTTTGCTGCACAATGGCGGAAAGCTCTGCAAGGTCTTTTTTTGTCAGTTCCGTTGCCATTTTGATTCCCTCCCGGTGCGTTTTTTTTATTTTAGCACGATTTTACGCCGGAATCAAGAACAGACGGCCTGTAAGCGGGCGGCGCTTTGGCGTTTATTTGCCGTTGGGCAGCTTTTCTGCATCCTGCCAGAATTCTTTGTTGATATATTCCAGCTGGGAGCGAATGATTTCCGTGTACATTTCCGCCTGGTTCTGAGGCGTGTCTTTTGTCAGCTTGCCTGTTAAGTGGAGTATCAGCAGCAGGCGTTCGTTTTCGTGGAGGGAGCGGTAGTAATGGTTGTACTGCCGCAGGGCTTTTTGGTAAATGTAAAAGGAGGTGCCCGCGATAAATTCCACAATGGCGCCGCCGATGGCTCCGATGGTAAGGGTGGTGGTGTTGATGTCGAATAAAACAATGGCGGAAATGGAAATGCACAGGAGCAGTCCGCCGATGATGCACATGGTTACCGCAAGGAAAAAGGCTTTTTTTGCCTGCTGCCGGCTTTCGGCGTAAAAACAGCGCAGCTGCTTTGTGTTGATCAGCGTCAGGTGCAGAATATCCTGGGCGTCGGAGTCGTCCTTATAAGCGGTGTTGATCCGGTTTTCCAGTATGTCTTTCATTTTTTCCTCGTCCTGAGACGATGCATTGGCGCTGTCCCGCGACTGCCAGTTGTGGATAAACAGCGCAGGCAGGATACCGATAATCAGTAAAGCCGCAAGGCCAAGGCACATGATGACAATGCCGCGGTCCGTATATAACAGTGCGGTCAGGTATAAGCACGCGCTTATCAGCAGGACTACAACAAAAATAATGCCGATTTTTTTGATGTTGCTCATATATCTTCTTCTCCTTGTTTTCTCCGATTCCCAGTTTATTTCATGTCAATTTTGTGGGAATTCCCTGCTTTAAGCATACTGTAAGGGAGCGGTAAAGTCAATTGGATTGTGCGCAAAAATGAAAAATTTGGAATATTTTATATAATTTTATCCGTTTCTTTTAGAGGAATTTCCATAAAAACAAGCGTTTTGCAAGCCGCGGAGACTGCGGCGGATTGGGCAGAGGAAATCAAAAAAAGTAAAGGTTTTGAGTATTTTCGGTATTACTTTTGGTTTGCGTATACGGGTGTGGTATACTGAAACGGAAAACAGCGGCGAACCCGGAGAAACCGCTTGAAGAAAAACGGCGGATATGATAATATTATAAGATAAATATTACGGTACGGAGGTGTATATGTTTGGTTCCGCAGGAGCAGAACAAAAACGATATTTTTTTAAGGGACCGGGCGTTGTGTATCAGCACGGTGGCGCAGATCATGGAAATGCGCGCCGCGGGCGCGGCGCCGCTTGCGTACGTGAAAACGTACGGCTGCCAGCAGAATGTGGCGGACGGTGAAAAACTGAAAGGTCAATTGGCTCAAATGGGTTTTTCTTTTACCGAGGACCCCGATGAAGCCGATTTTATATTATATAATACGTGTGCCGTGCGGGAGAACGCCGAGTCCAAGGTGTTTGGCACCATTGGCGAGCTCAAGCATAAAAAAAAGCGGAAGCCTTCCCTGCTTACGGCGCTGTGCGGCTGTATGGCGGAACAGGACCATGTGGTGGAGCGCATCAGGAAAAGCTACCCTTACCTGGATTTGGTATTCGGCACCCATGTGATCCATTATCTGCCGCAGCTGCTGTATGCGCTGTTGACCAACGGAAAGCGCATTTTTGAAAACGGGCACGAAAATGAGGACAGGCAGATCGTGGAAGGGCTGCCCGTGCACAGGGACAGCACCCAGTCGGGCGCGTGGCTTACCATTATGTACGGCTGTAATCATTTTTGCACGTACTGTATTGTTCCGTATGTGCGGGGCAGAGAACGCAGCCGCGCGCCGGAAGCCATTGAAAAGGAATTCCGCGAGCTGGTGCAGGCCGGGTACAAGGAGATTATGCTGCTGGGCCAGAATGTGAACGCCTACGGCAAAACTCTGGAGCAGCCCATGACCTTTGCGCAGCTTTTGCGCAGGCTGGACCGGGTAGAGGGCGATTACCGCATACGCTTTATGAGCCCCCACCCCAAGGACGCCACCCCGGAATTGTTTGAGACCATGGCAAACAGCAGGCACATTGCCCACAGCCTGCATCTGCCGCTGCAGGCCGGCAACAACAGGGTGTTAAAGGCCATGAACCGCAATTATACAAGAGAGCAGTTTTTGGATTTGGTGGAGCAGGCCCGTGCCGCCATGCCCGACATTACCTTTACCACCGATTTGATTGTGGGCTTTCCCGGTGAAACGTATGAGGAATTTCTGGATACGGTGGATATGGTGGAAAAGGTAAGGTTCAACTCCCTTTATACTTTTATTTATTCTCCCCGCGCAGGGACCAAAGCGGCGCAGCTGCCGGACCCGGTATCTCAGGAGGAGAAGTCCCGCTGGTTCCGCGAGCTTTGGAAAAAGCAGGAAGAGGTGGCTGCCAGAACAAGCCCGGCCATGATAGGTACGACCCAGCGTGTGCTGGTACAGGGCTATAACGAAAAGCAGACCATGCTGTGGGGCAAAACAGAGGGGAATATGAACTGCGAATTTCAGGGCGATGACAGCCTGATAGGCACGTTTGTCAACGTGAAAATCACGGAGTCGCCGAATTTTGTGCTGAAAGGTACATTGGTAACAGAATCTGTAAACTGACAAGATAACAGGAGGATAAAAATATGGATGTAATTGAATTGACAAGAGAATTGGGAAAGGCCATTCAAAAGGACGAGCGTTTTTTGGCAATGCAGATTGCGCGTCAGAACAGCGATAACGACCAGGAGCTGCAGGAGCTGATTGGCCAGTTCAACCTGAAAAGAATGGCCATTAACAATGAAGCCGCCAAGGATAACCGGGACGAGGCAAGGCTGGAACAGCTCAACAGCGAGCTGCGCGAGACCTACGCCAAGGTGATGCAGAATGAAAATATGAACGCCTACAACCAGGCAAAGGAGCTGATGGACAATATGCTCAAGCGCATCAACGCCATCATTTCCATTTCCGCAGAGGGCGGCGACCCGGAGATTGCGGATTTGACAGAGGACGCCTGCGGCGGCTCCTGTTCCAGCTGCGCCGGCTGTCATTAAGCGCCGCTTTGAACCGATACAAAAGAAAAACGAGGTAGAAAAATGGCTGACCTGTCACCTATGATGAAGCAATATTTTCAAATAAAAGAGCAGAATCCGGACACCCTGCTGTTTTTTCGACTGGGTGATTTTTACGAGCTGTTTTTTGACGATGCAAAGCTGGTATCGGCAGAGCTGGAGCTGACTTTGACCGGCCGCGACTGCGGGCAGGCGGAGCGCGCCCCCATGTGCGGCGTGCCTTATCACAGCGCGGAGTCGTACATAGCGCGTCTGGTGGCAAAGGGCTATAAGGTTGCTATTTGTGAGCAGATGGAATCTCCGGTCCAGGCCAAGGGGCTGGTAAAACGGGATGTTGTCCGTGTGATTACCCCCGGTACGGTCATGGAAAGCAGTATGCTGGACGAAGGGAAAAACAATTTTATCTGTACCGTTTGCGTGGAAAAACACAGCGCTGGCGTTTGCTTTGCGGATATTTCTACCGGAGAGCTGCACGCCACGGCATTGCAGGGCGCTTCTGCGGCGGATTTGGAATTGCAGCTGAAAAACGAGCTGATGCGTTTTTCTCCAAGGGAGATTTTGATCAATTCCCAAACGCTGGAGATGAAAACGCTGCCGAAATTTTTAAGGGAGAAGCTGTCTACCTTACTGGAATGCGTAGAGGACGGCAAATTTGCTTTTGATGCCTGCAAGGCCGCCGTACTGGCGCATTTTGCCGATGATACGGCATTGGCCGCGTGCGTGCAGGAGCAGCCGCTGATCATACAATGCATCGGTGCTTTGCTGGACTATTTGAAACGGACCCAGCGTACGGGCATGGAGCGCATGAACCGCGCGATGCTGTATACCAACGCCCAGTATATGCGTTTGGATATGAACGCCCGCCGTCATTTGGAATTGACAGAGACCATGCGCAGCCAGGAGAAAAAAGGCTCTTTGCTCTGGGTGCTGGACAAAACGAAAACCTCTATGGGCAAGCGTCTTATCCGCACCTGGCTGGAGCGGCCGCTGCTCAACCCGGTGCAGATACAAAAGCGCCAGCACGCCGTTGGGGAGCTGATGGAGCATATCCCGCTGAGCGATGGTATTACAGAGCAGCTGGCCGGTATCCACGATATGGAG